>JAFGHX010000135.1 GCA_016929905.1 Kiritimatiellia bacterium | reverse complement strand
TCAAGCCCGTTCAGCCAAAGGCTGATCGGCCTCAGGCCGAAAGGGCTGTTCCCCGGTTTTGAGACAGCCTCAGGACGCTCGCCCTCCCACGCCGTAGCATCGGCCATCGGCTCATCGGATGGAGGGCGAACCTGTGGTGAGCCGCCCTCTCCTCGCGAGCCGCCGGTGGATCAGGCTACCGCAGCCGCGTATTCACGCGGTAGAAGGTGCAGGTACCGGGCGCGGTATTGGTGAAGGCGAGCGGCTCGTTGTTTCCGAGCCTGTTCGTGAAGCCGGGCACCGCACTCCAGGTGCCGGTCGTGTACGGCGCGCATTCCATACCGTAGTAGCGGTCGAGTCCGTCGTAGTCCGTGCCCGTTGCCTGAAGGGTGGGGTGGCGGACGACGAGCTGGCCGCCGTCCACGACGATTTCGATCTGGAACGAGTCGTGCTCGTTCGTCGGATCGGAGCCTGCGACGTACTCGTCCAGGTTGAGATAGCCGTCCCCGTCCTTGTCGTCCAGGGGTCCGCCGTTCGTCTGGCTGGTCCCGCCGAAGTAAGTGTTCTCCCAGGAATCGGCCATGGCGTCGCCGTCCGTGTCTTCGGCGCCGCCGGTGAATTCCACATGCAGCAGCGGCGCGCCGGCCGCGTCGCCGTTGTGCGCTTCCGCCGTCCGCTTGCCGACGCCGGCGATCACCAGCGCGAGCGCGTTGCCGCTTACCCAGCCGGCTTGGTCGACGACTTCCTGGAGAACCGCCGACAGGTCCGCGGTCTGCTGGTCGAGCCCGGCGGCGCCGGCGGTATCCCAGGCGGGTGGCGACCAGGCGGCGGCGGTCACGGTGGTGGGGCGCGACGAGATATTGGCCGTCTCGTTCGAGGTGAAGGTGGCGGCGTTGGCGTTGAGTTCGCCGCGGATGGTGAGCGCCGTGCTTTCGGCGGCGGTTTCGTCCACCTTGAACTGGACGAACGTATTGCTGAGCGCGGCGCCTTTGGGAATCGCGACATTCAGGAAGCGGACCGCGACGAGTTGGTCGTTCGTGCCGTCCCGGATCAGCTCGAGGTCGCCGCTGTCCAGGGAAACCTGGCCGTCCGAGACGCGCTCCTCGGCGTCGTCGCTGCCGGCGGCCACGCGCCGGTCGAGCACGCCGGGCCGCACGGAGATGCCCAGATGGATGTCGATCGGCCCGTTCGAGGCGCCCGACCCGTTGTCGGACACGGCGGCGGTCCGTTCCTGATAGCCCTCGCTCATGCCGGAGGTCGACCAGGTGATGGTGTGCACCTGCTTGTCCGCCGGACCGGAGGACGAACCGGAGGCGGGGCTGACCTGGAACTTGCCGGACCCGTTATTGGTGGCGGTGTAGGTGAGAGTCCCCTCCCCACTGTTCCAGACCTCGAAGGTGATGCCGGCGGCGTTCTGGCCGGGTTGGCAGCTTACGGCAAGGTTCGTGGTGCTCACCGCGATCTCCGGCGTCGGCGCCGTGCCCACCGACCAGCAGGCGACCTGGCTCCGGTTCTTGTAGACAAGCTTGCCTTCCCCGAACGCGCCGCCGGGCCAGCCGCGGGTGATCGCGTTGGTCTCGGCAAGCTTGGTGCCGCTTGTGTTGTACAGGTCAATGGTGGAATCGAAAATGATGACCTTGTCGTCGCCGGTGACAATCACGGCACTGCTCCCGCCGAAACTCCACTTGAGATTTCCGTTGGCCAGGTTCAGGCACCTGCCGGGCTCCGGCATGTAGACATTCCCGGCGCTCTCGTGGATGACGGGACTATGGACGATGGCGTAGTAGCTGGCCGTGGACCACTGGAGCGAGCCGCTGACGTTGTAGCAGGCGGTGGTCTTGTGGTTATATTCGGAGGAGAACACGACGTAGTTTTCGGAGACGGCGGGCGTGGCGAGGTTGCAGCCGTACTCGGTCTGCCAGGGGATCTGCGTGCCGTTTATCCAGAGGTGGGTCAGCGTCACGAACACCTTGCCGTCCGGGCCGGCCGGACCGGACGAGTGGCCGGGGTAGCCGGTGCCCCAGGAATCGACGAGGGCGCCGTCAGTCTTTCGGAAGGCGCCGACGACCCCGGCGCTGCCGCCGACCTCCACGAGGACGTTGTCGCCGCACAGCATGGGCGAGCTGGTATAGCCGTAGTCGCGCAAGCCGCCGCCGGTGGAGGGCCGCTGGCCCATGCCGTAGCGGGCATAGAGGTTGAAGCCCCAGTTGGTGGCGCCTGAGGTGGCATTGAAGCAGTACAGATCGCCGTCGGAGCTGAGCGTGAAGAGCCGTGTGCCGTCGCAGGCGGGCGTCGCCTCCGGGCCGGTGTACGAGGGCTGATCCCCCTCTGCATAGCGGCCGTAGGCGCCGCCCGGCGTGCCGTTGGTCCAGAGCACGTCGCCGGTTTCGGCGTCGAGACACTTGACGCCCGTCTTTCCGCCGTTGAGTTCCATGACGTAGACACGGCCGTTGATGAGGATGGGGGAGCTGTCGGAATCGCCGACGCCAACCTGCCAGAGCTTTTCGGGCGGGGGCCATGTGCCGGCGAGCTGGGATGTGGTCCCGTCGCGGTTCGGCCCGCGCCACTGCGGCCAACTGGCGGCATTGGCGGCAACGGCATGCCAGAGGAAGAGGACAACGAGGAGGATGCAGAAGACGGGGGACGAACTGGCGGCCGATCGCTTCATTCGCAGAAATCCTGAATGCTGTCTTGGGGGGGTCTATTCAACACCGGAGAGGAAGCCTCAATCGCAGAGCGATCATCCCAGAATTAGAGCGAAAAGTCAAGGAATATGGGCGTTTTGGAGGGAAACGCAACACGCTTCCCCTGGCGGGCGTTGCGCCCGCCAATATGAATCGTGGGCGGGTTCGAGAGAACCCGCCCACGATTCATGGCGGGAGTGAGTGGGAATCGAACCCGACCCGGGACTTGACAAAAGCCCCACACTGGATTTGAAGTCCAGGAGGCCCACCAGGCGCCTGTTCACTCCCATACCCAGCCACAGTTCAGCGGATTCTACTCGGGATTGAGCGCGAGCTGCAAGAGGAAAGGGGGGCGTCAGCGGAACCCGGCTTCCTCACGAGAGGCGGACGCAAGGATCTTTCGAGCCTGGTCGTGCTGGTTGGGGTAGAGTTCCGGTATCAGCGTTTCTCTGCCCAGTTGAGAGTAGACCAGGTACCGCGCGCACTGCGGGTAGTCGCCCTCGCAGTAATGCTTCCTGTAGACGGCCCCGAGCGCGGCGTCGCAAGGCAACCCGCCGTTGGCGAAGCGGCAGGTGGCGAAGAATTCGCATCTTTTCATTTTCGTTCTCCTCGTACCGAGTGGCTACGCGTCAAACAAGGGGGTAGACAAGTACCGTTCTCCGGAGTCGGGCAGGATGACGACAATGGTCTTGCCGCGGAACTCCGGTTGCGCGGCGAGGCGAGCGGCCACCGCGGCGGCCGCCCCGCACGAGATGCCCGAGAGGAGCCCCTCCTCGCGGGCCAGGCGCCGCGCGAATTCCATCGCCGCCTCGTTGGAGACTCGTTCCACGCGGTCGATAAGCGAGAGGTCCAAAACGTCGGGAATGAAACCGGCGCCGATCCCCTGGATGGCGTGCTTGCCGGGTTTCAACTCCTCGCCGGCCAGCTTCTGCGAGATGACCGGACTGCTCTCGGGTTCGACGGCGACGGAAACGATCGGCTTGCCTTTCTCTTGCTTGAGGAAGCGTGAGATACCGGTAATCGTGCCGCCGGTTCCCACGCCCGCCACCAGCACGTCTACAGCGCCCTGCGTCGCCTCCCAGATCTCGGGCCCGGTGGTCTTGAAATGGATCGCCGGATTGGCCGGGTTCTTGAACTGCTGCGGCAGAAAATAGCGCCCGGGCGATTCCGCGACCAACTGCTCTGCCTTCTCAATGGCGCCCGGCATGCCCTTGGCCCCGTCGGTGAGGATCAGGTTCGCACCCAACGCCTGCAGCACCTTTCGGCGCTCGATGCTCATCGTCTCCGGCATAGTCAGCGTCACCTTGTAGCCGCGCGCCGCCCCCACATAGGCCAGCGCGATCCCCGTGTTTCCGCTCGTGGGCTCGATGATTTCCATCCCCGGCTTGAGAACGCCGCGCTCTTCCGCGTCCCAGACCATGGACGCGCCGATCCGGCATTTCACGGAATACGCCGGGTTGCGGCCCTCCACCTTCCCAAGAACCACCGCGCCCGTGCCGGCAATCTTCCTCAGTCTGATCAGAGGCGTGTTTCCGATGGACAGCGAATTGTCTTGATACACCTCGTCATGCATAACCCCTCCAATCCCCGATTCCAAACAGTCGCCCGTTCGGCTACGATCCTTTCGATTTTTATATAATTATCTTGATCGGTTTACTCATATTATTGTAGGGTGTGCAAGGTGTCAAGGTCGAATCAAGTGCTAACCGGTTGTTCGGATGAACGAAGGATGATTCCAAACTCGTCCACCGCTCGCGTCGCCGTTATCGTCAACCGACGGAGGGTGCATCGAGATCGGTGAACGATAGCGGCGACGAGAACGGATTACGAGTAGAGGAAACGATTCAGGGCCGAACAAGCCGCGTGGAGCGTACGGCGTACCGCCGCCGCTCACGCGCGTTGTTTGTGTTGACGATCGCGTAAGGCGCCAAAACCGACCGGCCCCGTCGGGGCGGGGCGGCACGGGGGGGCGCTGCGTTTCGGCTGGAGAGGGGGGGGCGGCGCAGGATGATCAATTTGTCGACGAAAGGGCGTTATGCGGTTCGGATTCTGGTGAATCTGGCGCGTGCCGATTCACGCACAGCGCCTGTACGGGCGAAGGATATTGCGGAAGCGGAAGGGCTATCGGTGGACTATGCGGAGCAACTGCTAATCAAGCTGAAAGCGGCGGGTTTTGTGAGGAGCCAGCGAGGCAAGCGAGGGGGCTTTCTGCTGACGCGGTCCGCGGAGGAGATAACGGTGGCGGAGGTCCTGGCTGCGCTGGAGGGCGAACTGTGCCTGGTCGGCTGTGCAGCCGAATCCTGCACGCGCAGGGACGGCTGCCCGACCAAGCCGCTGTGGGATGAAGCGGGTCGTCGTCTACGTGAACTTTTCGCGGGCACGACGATCGGGCAACTGGCGCGCGTTTTCGTGTCAACGCCCAACTACCAGATATAGACGCAGCCAGAGCCCGCAGCGTGCGCGAGGCTCTTCCCGAGCAGTGTGAGGAAGCGACCAAACTGCGGAGCAGCCCGTTGCGGCGAAAGGAGCATTCATGCAGAATCCGGAGACACTGGCGTTACACGCGGGCCAGCAACCCGATCCCGTGACGGGCGCGCGTGCGGTGCCGATCTATCAGACGACGAGCTACGTGTTCAAGAGCGCCGAACACGCGGCGAACCTGTTTGCGTTGCGGGAGTTCGGCAACATCTACACGCGGCTGATGAATCCGACGTCGGACGTGGTCGAGAAGCGGATTGCGGCGCTGGAGGGGGGCACCGGCGCGCTGTTGACCGCCAGCGGGATGTCGGCGATCTTTCTGGCGATCCACACGCTTGCGGAAGTCGGCGACCACATTGTGAGCTCGGCTTCGCTCTACGGCGGAACGGAGACGTGTTTCCGATACACGCTGCCGAAGCTCGGGCTCGAGGTGACGTTCGTGGGGGATCCCACCCCGGAGAACGTGAAGGGTGCGATCAAGCCAAACACGAAGGCGGTGTACCTGGAGACGATCGGGAATCCGAAAGGGGACGTGCCGGACCTGGCGGGCATTGCCGATGTCGCGCATGCGGCGGGGGTTCCGGTGATCGTGGACAACACCTTTGCACCCGTCCTCTGCCGTCCTGTCGAGCACGGTGCGGATATCGTCGTGCATTCCTGCACGAAATGGATTGGCGGCCACGGGACATCGATCGGCGGCGTGATCGTGGACAGCGGCCGATTCGACTGGTCCGGCGGCCGGTTTCCGGGTTTCACGACTCCCGACGAGAGCTACCACGGGCTCGTGTACTGGGACGCCCTGCGCGATGTGCCGGGGATGGGGAACGTGGCCTTCATCATCAAGGCGCGCGTGCAGGGGATGCGGAACATCGGGCCGTGCCCGAGCCCGTTCAATGCGTTTCTGTTCCTGCAAGGGCTCGAGACGCTGCCGCTGCGCATTCGCGCGCAGAGTGCCAACGCACGTGAGCTGGCCGGATGGCTGGAGGGCCGGGCGGAGGTGGACTGGGTGACCTACACGGGGCTGCCGAGCCACCCGCACCACGAACTGGCCGCGAAGTACCTGAACGGCGGGTTCGGGGCGGTGCTCGGGTTCGGGATACGGGGCGGGCGCGCGGCCGGCGCGCGCTTCATCAACGCGGTGAAGCTGGCGAGCCATCTGGCGAACGTGGGGGACGCGAAGACGCTCGTGCTGCATCCGGCCTCCACGAGCCATCAGCAGATGTCGGAGGCGGCGCAACGCGCCGCCGGGGTGACCCCGGAATTCGTACGCGTAGCGGTCGGTCTGGAGCACCCGGACGACATCAAGGCGGACTTTGCGCAGGCGCTGGCGGCGAGCCAGGCGTGAGAAGGTAGCAGAGCCGTCCCGGCTTCTCCTTAACCGCGGCACGGTGTGCCGCCGGGCGGCGGGGGGGGGGGGGGGGG
>JAFGHX010000134.1 GCA_016929905.1 Kiritimatiellia bacterium | reverse complement strand
GTCTGGAAGAATTGACAACGGACTCCGAACCCGGCGCTGGAGGATATCGGCGCGAAGACGCGCCGAATCCTCAGCGCCCCCGTTCGGTGGGGCAGGCAGATTGGGATTGCCTTCCAGTCTCCAAAGAGGTATCCTATGGTCATGACGAAGCTGCAGACCATTCAGAGGCAAGCGGTTGTCCTCCCCCTGGAGGACCGCGCGGCTCTTGTGGCAGTCCTGTTGGACACCTTCGAGGGGCCTGCGTACGACGTTTCCGACGAGGATGTGGCACGACGAGACGAGGAGATGGAGTCCGGTGCTGAGCCGGGCATCGGTCACGAGGAATTCGTGCGTACCACGCAGCCCGGCCGGCGGCAATGAGACTTCGCTACCACCCCTCCGTCCAGCGGGATGTCTCGGAGATCCTCGGATACTACCAGGACATTTCGACCCGCCTGTCCGACGAATTCTGGGACGAGTTCATGGACGCGGTCGAGTCCGTACGAGAGAATCCGACCCGACACCACTTCGATCAGAGCGGGTTGAGAAGATGCAATCTCCACCGCTTCCCCTACCACATTCTGTTTCGCATCAGGGGCGACTGCGTGCGAATCCTGGTGGTACGCCACCACCGCCGGCGTCCGTCTTGCGGAACGAGGCGGCGGTAGCACCGAACCACGGGCTGCAGGCGACGCGGCAGACCGCGCGCCTGAGCCATTCGTTCGGCTCGAAAGACCGCTGAGATTCAAGTTTGACACCGAATAACGCATATGCAATCATATATGCATGTACGAGATCCGGTATTCTCCAAGCGTAAGCGAGGATCTGAACGAGCTGAAGGCGTTCCTGAGGCGTCAGATCCTGGATATGGTGGATGAACAACTCTCCCATGTGCCGACGAGAGAAACTCGACGGCGCAAGCTGCTTCACGGATTAATTCCACCATTCGATGCGGATCCCCCTGTGTGGGAGCTTCGGGTTGGCGAGTACCGGGTCTTCTATGACGTGGACGAGGTTGAGAGGGTCGTCTACGTCCGCGCTGTGCGGCACAAACCACCGCACAAGACGACGGAGGACGTATTATGAAGACTATTGGCGTTCGAGACCTACAAAGGCGAATCAAGGAGTGTGTTGAGGTTTCTCAAACCGAAGGTGTTGTGATCACGCGCAACGGCCATCCCGCATCTTTGGTCATTGGGGTCGAGGGGAGCGATTGGGAGGACCTGGTAGTCCAATCCGACCCGATCTTCTGGCGTACCATACGGCAACGTCGGCGGGAGAAATCGATCTCCGCACGGGAGATGCGGCGTCGCGTATTGTCGTCTTCAGTGAAGAGTTCAGCCAAGAGACGCAGAACAAACGAATCGAGCACGACTTCGTGAAGGCCGCGCTTCGCGACGCCCTTCACGAAGCGGCTCATTCTGGTCGTTCGGCCGCTCGAAAGAGGACGGCGGGCCGCGTCGCGCCTCCGGCGCAAGTAGCCACTTGGCGGCGCCGCCTCGGATGTGGCGCGACGCTCGCGCGCCCGGCATGCGGTTTGCCGCACAAACCGGAGGGCGACCAGCCTGCCCGCGGCGGTTCTACTCCAACCACACCCGCGCGCGGTAGCAGCTCGGCGCGTTGGTGTTCTCGGCGACCTCGTAAGCGATGGTCTGGTTCGCGCCGGTAATGTTCGTATAGCCGGGCACCGGCGCCCAGGCGCCGTCGGGCCCGACGCAACTCTGCAGGTCGTAATAGCGCGTGAGCCCCTCGTAACCCGTGCCGCCGGCGGCGACGGTCGGCACGCGCACCTCGAGTTCGCCGCCGGCGATGGCGATATCCACGGCGAAATAGCTGCCGGAGCCCGTGGGATCCGAGCCGGCGACGTACTCTTCCCAGTTGTTGAGCCCGTCGCCGTCGAAATCCTCCGCCGCGCCGCTGGCGGCGGCGTTCGTCGCGCCGAAATACTGCGTCTCCCATACGTCGGACATGCCGTCACGATCTTCGTCATTGGGAACCGCGCGGTCGCCCTCGCGCCGCAGGGCGAGCGCGTTGAAGTACGCCGTGCTGCCGCCGGCGAGCGCCGCGCTCAGCGTGAAGGCCCCGTCGAGCCCCGGCTGCACGCTCCTGAACCGCGCGACGTATCCGTTTGCCGTGTTCTCGCCGTGGCAGATCGTGACCGAGTCGTCCGTGGCGCCCGAGAAGGTCGCCCCGGCCGTACTCGCATTCTCGAACGCGTCCGCATCGGAGAGCGCCATGCGCGCCAGCCGGTCCAGATACCCGCCCGCCCGGTTGCCGAACACGACGACTTCGTACGTCGCGGCCGGGTCGAGCCCGGTGAACGTGAAGGTGATCGGGTCGGACGCGGTAGAGATGAACCCGTTGCAGTCGACGACGCCGTTGAACACGCCGTGCGCGTCCGTGCCCGGTGCCGGGTTCGATTCCGCCCAGTGCGAGACGCCGCCGCCGTAGCTGCTCGCCAGCATCACGCCCGTGCCCTGGCCCGTGTCGAAACGGACAAGCTGGACGGTGCCGCCCGCCGCGGTCGTGATGTGCTGCGCCGGTTGCCCGCTGAGCCAGCCGAGATCGTGATAGGCGGTCCAGCCCGCCGCGCGCGCCGGCGCCGGGGTCGTGGCGGAGGCGACCGCGCTCCAGGCGGAAGCGCCGATCGCGTTGCAGGCTTTTACCCGGTATCGGTATGTCGTGTTCGGGGGAAGCCCCGCATCGCTGCAGGCGGTGACATCGGCGCCGGTAGCGGCGAGCGGAACCCAATCGGCGGCGCCGCTCACGCGCCGTTCCAGCCGGAACCCGCTTTCGTTGCCGCTGTTGTCGCGCCAGGCGAGGTCGATCCGATGACTGTCGACCGGCAGCGCGACGAGGTTGTCCGGCGCCGCCGGCGGGCCGGGCGGCGTGGTGGCCGATGCGACGGCCGAATACGCCGAGCTGCCGCCGGCATTGTGGGCCTTGACTTTGTAGTAGTAGGTGGTGTCCGGCTCCAGGTTCGTGTCGCCGCAGGCCGTGGCATCGGCCGGCAGCGCGGCGATACGCACCCACTGGCTCTCGCCGCTGAGGCGCCGGTCGACATGAAAGCCGGCTTCGTTGTCGCTGTTGTCGGCCCAGCTCAAATCGATGCGGCTGGCGGATGCGGCCGCGGCCGTCAGGCTGCTGGGCGCAGCGGGCGGTTCGCCGGCCGACACCTGGCAGGTGAGGTCCAGGTCCATGAACAGGTCGCTGCTGGCCGGCCCCGACTGGTGCAGTTCCACGGCGAGCACGTTCACGCCTTGCACCAGCAAGCCGGCCTGCGGGGTGAGGTCGACGGTCTCGTAGGCCACGGCGTCGTGACTGGTCGCAAGGGTGCCGTAGACGATCGTGCCGCCGGGCATGGCCCTTCGCGCCGCTTCCTGCCCGTTCAGATACGCGACAAACCCGTCGTCATACTTCGCGCGTAACGTGAGCTGCGCGACGGCGGCCGGCGTGACGCCCAGAGTGAAAGCCTTTCGGAAATAGGTGGTGATGTGTTTGTTGGCGAGGATGTCGCCGAAGGAGACCTCGGTATCGATTTCCGCGTGTCCATAGCCGAGCGGCGCGTTGCCGTCAGCCCAGCGGCTGTCGTCGTGGGCGGGCAGCCGCCAGGCCGTGCCCAGATCGAGGCCGCGGTCGTGGTAACGCCAGCCGGCGGTTATGGGGATGAGCACGCCGGAATTGGCCGCGCCGGGCGTGCCGCCCGCGGCGAGACTGGCCGCCCAGTTGACCGCGTCGTTGCCGTAGGCGGCGGCATCCTGCCGTTCGAGCGACGGGCCGTCCCCGTCCGCGCTTTCCGGCCACGGGCTGTTGTCGTTGTACTTCACGCGGTCGACCAGGAGCCAGGGCACCCCTTCGGGGTCGGGCGTGTCGGGCCGCCACAGCTTGATGCTCTCGCCCGCGTCGTCGAGCCGGCCGGCGTACGGGCCGAAGATGCGGACGCCGGTCGGCACGCCGGGATAGGCGGCTCGGAACGCCGCCTCGTTCGTCGCGATCAGCAGCACGACCTCGCGTGCCGCCAGGCTCGTGCCTGAGGGGAACGCATACTCGACGGCGCCGTCGAGTTTCCACGTGTTGGCGGGGGCGGCGGCGTCATACAGCGCGACGGGCGAATCGGTGATGTTGAGCAGTTCGATGAATTCGCAGGCGGGCTGCGCCGGATGGTACATGCACTCGTTGATGATCACCGGGCCGACCCGCGGGTATGCGTTCGCGCCGCCCAGCGTGTGCGGCACCATCTGGGCCACGAAGTCGGCCTCGCCGTCGGTCTTGACGTAACGGCCGAACGCGACCCCGTTTTCGGCGCCCCCGAACCTGGCCTCCGCCAGGTATTGCAGGTTGGTGTTGGCGTCCCATTTCGTGAGGTAGACCTCGTCGCCGTGCGAGCTGAGCGCGAAACAGGCGGGGTTGTTCGTGTCGGTGTTGAAGTCCGATTCGTCGAACACGAGGTAGCCGCCGGCCGGCAGCGTGGTGCCGGCCGGTATCTTGAACTTCTTGAACTCGGCCGTGCTGTCGCTGAGGTACCACCCGCCGAGATCGGCGGGTGCGGCCCCGGCGTTGTACAGCTCGATGGCGTCCACCTGCGGCGGGTCCGTGTGGCTGAGCGCCTCGTTGATGTGCACGCGGTAGGGCGCGCCGTCGTCGTAGCCGGGCGAGCCGCCGATCAGGTTCGACGCGCGCCAGTTGGCCGGGTCGTCGGCGGCGCCGTCCCCGTAATCGCCGTCGGGCGCGGCCGGCACGAGCGAATGGCCGTCGCCGTCCGCGGCTGCCGGCCACGGGTCGGCGTCGTTGTACTTCACGCTGACCACGGTTGTGCCGTCGGAGTCGAGCAGGGCGAGCCGCTCGCCGCCGTTGTCGAGCGCGCCGCCGTACTGGCCGAACGGGGCGAACCCGTAGCGGGCTTCGAAGGCCAGCTTGTCGCGCGCCAGCACGACGAACTGGCCGGCGGCCAGCTCGGTGCCGGCCGGGAACGTGTAGCGGATGCCCTTGAAGCACATCTCGGACAGCCCGCGCGTGCTCGTGCCGGTATTCTTGACCTCGACGAACTCGTGCCGGCCTTCGATCGGGTTGTACAGGATCTCGGTGATCCGGATCTTGCTGTGATGCCCGGTGTAGTTGAACGTGGCGGCGTTCACCGGGCTCCAGGTGTTGTTTGTCTTCCAGACGCGCGCCTTCACGTGTGTCGTCTTGGCCAGCGGTATGCCGCCGCTGTAGCGCAGCGCGCTCGAGGCGCGCACGCCGCCCTGCAGCCGCGGGTCGGAACCGTCGGTCGTGTAGTAGACGGTGTAGGCCGGCGCCGAGACGGTGAGCTGGAACCCGGCCGCGATCGCGCCGCCGTGCTGATGGAAGGAGGGCGCCGCGACGGTCGGGAACAGGCCGCGGGTGCGGAACTGCGACAACACCGTTGCGCCGCGGTTCGGCAGGAATTCGTTCAGGATCCGGTTCTGTTCGGCAAGCCATTCGTCGTCGCGGGTGCGCGGATGGTAGTTGTCGCCCGTGCCGCCGCCGGTCTTGCTGTAGTACGCCGTCCAGAGCGCGTTGTTCGCCACGCCGGGGCAGGCGGGCGAGCCGCCCCAGCGCGCGGTCTCGCCCACGATCGCGCGGTCAATCTGATTGGCAATCGCCGTCCAGCGCGCGCGGCACGCGTCCAGACTCAAAGCGCCTCCGTCGTAGAAGTGCTCCTGAATGCGGTCGGCAAAGAGCAGCTTGTAGTCCTTGTTCACCGTCAGGTTCTGGTGCAGCGCCCAGGGGCCCGGCGTGGCCGTCTTGTCGGGACTGGCCTTGGAGTCGATCTCCATGCTGTGCTCGATGTCCCAGACGAAGAACTGGAACGGAACAAGCGGCGCACCCCCGGTCGGCGAACGGCGACACGCGAACCGGATGTTGTTGAACGTCCAGTGCGGGCTGTAGTAGTAGTCCCAGTCGAGGTGCGGCTGATACAGGCAGACGATCAGGTAATCGATGAACGGCGGAAGGTCGAGATACTGCTGCATCTCGGCGTAGTTGGCGGCGTTGGACAGGTCCTTATCGCGCACCGTGAGCGTCCGGGCAAATGCATCGGTGGTACCCGCCTTGACCGAATAGTAGGGGGCCGTCCCGAATTGACCGGCCAGGATGTCGTACTCTTCCTTCTCGCCGCCGTAGTTGACGGCCAGCAAGTTCTGCTTGATGCGCTCGTGGATGTTGTACAGGCCCCAGTACAGCCCGTTCAGGTACAGGTGCACGAAGCTGCCGTGCGCGGCCACCCGGCCCATGGCCCGCTGCGTGTCGCGACCCCACTGGTCGCGAACGAACTGCCCGCGTTCCGGGACCATGGCGAACGAGTCGTTGCCGCACATGCGCAGGGCGATGTTGTCGTATTCGTCGACCGGCGAGTCGGGAAAGAGGTCATACCGCAGTTTGCCCGGCCCCCACTCGTCCTTAAAGACGAGCGAGAACGATTTCTTGCGCGTGGTCTTGAACTGGCGGAACCCGCTGCCCGAGATCTTCAGGCCGCAGTTGACCTGGAACCCGGCGACGCCGTCGTGGCGGATGTATTCGGCGGAAATGCCGACTTCCTTGTCCCATGACCAATCGGCGCCGACCGCATTGACGTAGATGCCCTGATACCGGTCGAACAGGTCGGCCGGGTCGCACGCGAGCGACAGGGTCGGGATCGCCATGAGGTCGTCCTTGATCGTGCCGCTGTAGCGCGGATCGTCGACGACCCGTTGGTCCATGGCGTAGTCGGCCGATATGTCCGTGCCGTCCCAGTCGTTCTGGGGGTCGATGTTTACCGACTGCCAGCGGCTGGGATAGCCGGCGGGCGTGTTGGCCTGGCGGATGACGGCGTCGAGGAAGAAGTAGCTCTGCGTGTCCACGTCGCTCGGCTCGAACCCGGCCTTGAATGCCGCCGCGCGCAGGCAGGTGGTCGTGTTGATCTGAACCACGGCGTTCGTGCCGCCGGCCGTGCCGGTCGTCGCCGTCGGCGCCGTGCCGGTCGTCGTGTAGCGGATCGTCGCGCCCGGCGTCTTGGTCGAGATCGTGACCTGGAACGGCGCGCTGTAGAAGCCGCGGTCCGCGCTGAACGTCGTGTCCGCCACCTGCAGGAACGAGGCCAGCTCCAGGTCGAGTTTCAGGTCGCTGCTGGCCAGCCCGGCATTGAAGACCTGCACCGCGATCACGTTCTCGCCCGAGGTGAGATAGTCGTTCGGGTCCGGCAGCGTGATGGACTCGTACACGCCGGATTCGTGCCCGGCGGAGGCGAGCGCGTCGTGGCTGGGTACGCCCTCGGGCCCGTTCACGGCGGCAACCTGCTCGCCGTTGATCCACAGGATGAATCCGTCGTCGTAGTCCACGTCGGCTTTCAGGAGCGCAACCGCGCCCGCATCGGCTACGGTGAACATGCGGCGCAGATAGACGGTGGCATAGCTGCCGGCCATGTCCGAAAGCGTCGTGCCGAACGGCGGGTCGCCGTACCCGAACGGGGCGGCGCCCGACGCCCAGCCGGCATCGTCGAAATCGACCGCGCGCCACGCTTCGGCCGGCAGGGCCGCTTCCGCCGTGCCTTTGCGGTAACGCCAGTCCGCCCCGCGCGGGACCAGGACGTCGGCCCGGGAGGTGCATGCCGGCCAAGCCAGCAGGGAAGCGGCAAACAGGCCGAAAACGGCCGATTTGTGAGGAAATCTGTCGAACTTTGTCATGAAGGGTCCTCCTCTCGATTTAGCCTGCAAAGCGCGAGATTCCGGGCCGGAGTCCGGCCAGTCCCAGACTGTTCGGAAATGACGGAAGAACGTGCACAGAACCTGGGGATTTCAGAAGGCCCGGCGCAGGAGCGCCGCTCAGGGCCCTGGCAACGAGTTGGTTGGAAAATGCCGCAAGCCGCGGCCCGGCGGGAGCCGCCTTCGCGGAGAGCGGAGTACGGCCTTTCGTAAATACGACAAGGCCCTAAGAACCGTTTTCTTCCGCGGAGCCGGGCGGATCGGCCTTGCCCTTCCCGCTCAACGCGCGCAGGAGCATGCGTGCATCACTGAACTTGAGGATTTTCAACGCGGAGACCGCGCCGACATAGGCGGCGGCGGCGAGCCCGAACAGGGCGAGTGAGAGGCCGAGCCCGGCCTTCACGAAGCAGCAGGGCACGACGACGATGCCGGGCAGCACGGCCGCCGCGAACGTTCGGAGCACGGGCGAGAAGTCGGCTCGGTACCGCCAGCCGTAGACGGCGGCCAGCGCGGTGTAACCGGAAACGGTTGCCCATGCCCCGCCGATCGCGCCCCACCGCGGCACCAGGAACACGCACGCCGTTGTCATCGCGAACAGTCCCGCGAGCACACTCGTGAAGTACACGCCGGGCTCCTTGCGTATGATCGTCATGTTGGCGCCGGCCCGTCCCACGATCAACGGAAACAGCGAAACGGCGATCACGACGGCGCTGCGATAGACCCCGCCGAACGCTTCCCCGAGACACAGCCGAATCACGTGCCGGCCCAGGCAAACGAGCGCGGCAAGCACAACCACCGCGACAATGCCGCAGTAGGCGAGAACCCGGCCGGTCCATTCCTGAGCGCGCGCCCCTTCATCCCGCAGGTGCAGAGCGGTCAACGCGGGCACCAGCGTCACGAGAATCTGGCCGATGAAAGCGCCGGTAATCAGCAGAAACTGATTCCCGATGTCGTAGAACGACACCTGTTCATACGACAACGTCAACTCCCTGACGAACAGGTTGCCCGACCTCTGCACGAGCGACTGCAGCATGGTGGGCAGCGAGAAGGTTATGCCGAACAGCAGGTACGGCTTGAATTCGCGGAACGGAACCCAGCGCGGCCGCAGGAAGAGCACGTCGCGAGTCCAGAACATGCCGACCGCCGCGAGGGCAAGCTCGTTCAGAACGAGCGCCCACAGCGCCCCCCTGAGCCCGAACCCCAGGAACAGGACCAGAACGAATGCAAACATCAGGATACTTCGCAGCAAGTCGCGCATCGAGAAACGGCCGATCTGGTTTCGGCCGAAAAGGAAGGCGAACAGCGTACCCTGCGTCTTGCCCAGCAGCAGCGTCAAGGCGAGCACCCATGCCCACTCGGTCCTCAACTCGCCCTGATACGTCCAGAGGACAACGGGCACGGCAATCGCGGCTATCCCCGCCGTGATGACGAGCCCGTAGAAGAGGATGCTGTGAAGCAGCTTGGCCGCCCCGGCCTCGTCGTCGGCGCCGCATTCCGGCACGAACCGGCCGAACACCTGCACGTTGCCGAGCCCCGTGAACCCTTCCCAGATCAGGAAGACGGCCATGAACACGGCGTATTGACCGTAGATCTCCTTGCCCATGATCCGCGGAACCACCGCCATGGACAGGAAGAGGAACGGATACCGCATCAGGCGCCACAAGGCGCCGAACGAGACGGTCCGCATGGTATGTCTGGCGTCGTCTTCCATCGGCGGCACCCCCCTGCCGCGCGCTTCCGCTTCCGGCCGTCCGCCCCCGTCTCGGCTCGAATCATTCCCCGCCAACCGGCCGGCGCGTGCGGGCATAGGATAACCCAATGCGCCGGTTCCGGCTAGGCGAAGTTCCGGTTCCGCCTGAACTGCGCCGGCCCCGTGCCCCGGTAGCGCGTGAACATCTTGGTGAAGTGGTGGCGGTCGCAGAACCCGCAGTCTTCCGCAATCTCGTCGATGCTCTTGGCCGTATGCTGCAGAAGGATGCACGCGCGGTCGAGGCGCCGCAGCATGAGGTGGGTCTGCGGCGGCCGGCCGGCCTCCAGCCTGAACAGGCGGATGAACGCGTTCGTGCTCATGCCCACCGCCCGCGCCAGTTCGGCGTTCGGCAACGGCTGGCGCAGGTTCCTGCGCATCAGTTGCTGCGCCTCCAGGATGCGGATGTCGGCCGGCTCCGCCGGCCAGACGCTCTCCGGAATTCGCGCCAGGTAGTGGCTGATCAGGCTGTGCACGCGCAACGAGTCTGCGTGGTCGAGCCCCCCGGCACCCCTGCTCAGCGCTGAGACCAGCGCGCGCACTTCGCGCTGCATCTCGGGCGTCAGGCCGTGATCGAAAATGCGGCTCGCCAGCATGTCATAGGGGAGCCCGGCGGTGAAATGCACGTACAGGTGATGCATCGTTCCTTTGAGATCCGAATCAAAGGGCGTGTTCGGCGAGATGAGAAGCACCTGCCGCGGGCCCAGCTCATACCGAACGCCGTTCAGCGATACCGTGGCCCCGCGCGCACGGTTCCAGTACAGACGCCAGTAGGGGGCGGACATGGCGCGATGGTGCCAGCGCAGGATGGGCTGGTATTTGCACACAAGCACATGAATCTGCACGTTGCGGAACCCGTCTGCCATGGTAGAATCATACACAGAACGGGTAGCGCCGTCCATAGATGTCTGCATGGGCGCGGGATATCTTTAGTCATCGCCGTTGTCGGTTGGCGATGACGGTGCATCGAACAGAAAGGAAAGGGGTACGCGCGATGCCGAGCAGGAGAACGACGGGGGGGAAGAAGGCGGCCGGCGGCCGCTTGGACTGGTGGCGCGAGGCGCGGTTCGGCCTGTTCATTCACTGGGGGTTGTACGCCGTGCCCGCCGGCACGTGGAAAGGCGAGAAGATCGGAGGGATTGGCGAATGGATCATGCACCACGCGCGTATTCCGGCGCGGGAGTACGAGCGGCTGGCGGCGCAATTCAATCCCGTGAAATTCAACGCGGAGGAATGGGTCGCCGTGGCCAAGGCGGCGGGGATGAAGTACCTCGTGATCACCGCCAAGCACCACGACGGGTTTGCGATGTTCAACTCGCCGTGCAGCCGCTACGACATCGTCGATGCCACGCCCTACGGCCAAGACCCGATGCAGGCGTTGGCCAAGGCCTGCAGGAAGGCCGGCATTCGCTTCTGCTTCTACTACTCTCAGGCCCAGGACTGGCACGATCCGGACGCCGCCGGGAATTTCTGGGACTTTCCGGATGAGGGGAAGAAGGACTTCGCGGCCTACCTGGCGCGCAAGGCCAAGCCCCAGGTTCGCGAACTGCTCACGCAGTACGGGCCGATCGGACTGATCTGGTTCGATACGCCGCGGACCATCACGAAGCCGCAGAGCCTGTCGCTCAAACGGCTGGTGCACCGCCTGCAGCCGGCCTGTCTCGTGAGCGGGCGGGTGGGGCACGACGTGGGCGACTACGGCAGCATGGGCGACAACATGATCCCGGCCGGGCGTGTCACGGGCGACTGGGAAACGCCGGCGACGATGAACGACACGTGGGCGTTCAAGTCCTACGACCACAACTGGAAATCCGTCGACAAGCTGCTCTATCTTCTGGTGGACCTGGCGAGCAAGGGGGTCAATTATCTTCTGAACGTCGGCCCGACATCGGAAGGCGTGATTCCCGCGCCGAGCGTCCGGCGTCTGAAGGCGATCGGCGCGTGGCTCAAGGTGAACGGCGAGGCGATCTACGGCACGGAGGCGAGTCCGTATCCGTGCGAGTTCGCCTGGGGGCGGCTGACCTGCAAGCCTGGGCGAGTCTACCTGCATTTCTACCGATGGCCGCGCGGTCCGTTTGTCCTGCACGGCCTGCGCAACAAGGTGAAGAAGGCGGTTCTGTTGAGCGACCGGAAGAAGAAGCTGGGCGCGAGGCAAACGCACGACCGCCGGCTCGATCTGCACACGCTTGAGTTGACCCTTCCGAAAAGGCGGCCGGGCAAGTATGTCGCGGTGGTCGAACTGCAGATCGCCGGCCGGGCTCGGGTGGACGAAGCGGCCGTGGAGCAGGCCGACGGCCGACTGAGCCTGCCGGCCGCCGCGGCGGAGATTCGCCAGGCCAGAGGGGGTTCGCCATTGACTATCGGCCGTTCGGGTGCTACCCAGAACTGGCGGAACAAGAGCCAGTCCCTTTCGTGGACGATCAAGGTGCCGCGGCCGGGGCGCTTCCGCGTCGAGGCGTTGACGGCGAAGGCGCGGCGCGAGCCGCAGCCGGGACGGCACAGGCTGCGTGTGGCGGTCGCCGGCCGGCGCCTCTCGAGCGAGCTGCGGGCCGACGGCGTGAGCGACAGCCCGCGGGCTCAGTATCATCCGGAGACGATCTCCAGGCTGGGCAGCGTGCGCATCGAACGGCCCGGCGTCTACTCCGTGACGGTGAAGGCCGAGCCGATCGGCCGTCAGGGCTCGAGCGGGCTCGCCTTCATGGGGCTGGACCTGATCCGCGAGGGATGAGAAGCCGCTTTGCGACAGACGGCGAATCTGCGAGTAGAGAACAACAAACCGAGGGGAGATAGGACATGACGCTGCAGCCCGATCCGACACCCGGCGATACATCCTGGTTCGTGCATGACCGGTTCGGACTCTTCATTCACTGGGGGCTCTACGCGCTCGGCGCGCGGCACGAGTGGCTGAAGAACAAGGAGAAGATGAGTACGGAGCAGTACGAGAAGTACTTCCGGCGTTTCAATCCGGACCTGTATGACCCCGGGCTCTGGGCGGACGCCGCCGCGGGCGCCGGCATGAAGTATTTCGTGGTGACGACCAAGCACCATGAAGGGTTCTGCCTGTGGGACAGCGAGTACACGGACTACAAGGCCACCCATACGCCCTGCGGCAAGGACCTGATTGCGCCGATGGTCGACGCGTTCCGCTCGCGCGACATGCGGGTCGGCTTCTACCACTCCCTCCTGGACTGGCATCACCCCGACTACACGGTCGACCGCAACCACCCCATGCGTGCCAACCCCGAATACGTTGCCGCCGACAAAGACAGGGTTCTGGCCCGCTACGCGGAATACCTGCATAACCAGACGCGGGAACTGCTTACGAACTACGGCAAGGTGGATATCATCTGGTTCGATTTCTCCGTGTCGGCTTCCGAGGAATTCGCCGGGAAAGGCAAGGACGAGTGGCAGAGCGAGAAGCTGATCGAGATGGTTCGCGGGATCCAGCCCGACATTCTCATCAACGACCGGCTGCAGATTCCGCAAGACATCCGCACGCCGGAACAGCGCACGCCGCGTGAGTGGCTGAAGGTGGACGGCAAGCCGGTGGTCTGGGAGGCGTGTCACACCTTCAGCGGGTCCTGGGGATACTACCGCGACGAGGAGACGTGGAAGAGCGTGGACCAGCTCGTGAAGATGCTGGTCGAATGCGTGAGCAAGGGCGGCAATCTGCTGCTCAATGTGGGGCCGACCGGGCGCGGCGAATTCGACAGCCGCGCCCTGGACCGGCTGGCGGGCATGGGCGAATGGATGAAGCGGCACGGCCGCTCGATCTACGGCTGCACGCAGGCGCCGGAGGCGTTTGCGTGCCCCGAGGATTGCCGGCTCACGTATAACCCAGAGAAGAACGTGCTGTACGTGCACGTGTTCAGTTGGCCGTTCCGTCACCTCTGCCTGCCCGGTATGGCCGGCAAGGTGGACTACGCGCAGCTTCTGAACGATGCGTCTGAGATCAAGTGGATGGAGGAAGGCCCCAAAGCCGAAGCCGGCGCCCTGGCGCAGGAGCAGGCCGCGGGTGAGCTCACGCTGGTTCTGCCCGTGAAGAAGCCGGATGTGACCGTACCGGTCATCGAGCTGTTCCTGAAGTAGGGCAAGTCGGGCTGCGGTGCTGCCGGCGTGTGGGACCGGCCCGCGCGCCGTCTATTTTGCGGGTGCAGCGGCCGGCTTCGGCTCGGGCGGGACAACGATGTCGTCGATAGGCACCTCTTCGGTTTCGCGGCCTGCCTTGACGGTGAAGTTCGTGCCCTTGGCTTCCACAATCACCGCGTCGAGCAGCTTGTTTTCCCCGCCATAGACCTTGACCGCCACGCCGTTCGTCAGATGCGCCACTCGGAAGTCGGCGCGCGCGAGGTCTTCGTCGGGGGCGCTGGCGTCAAAGTACTTCACCCGGTACCGCCCGGCGGCCTTCCGGATCGCGACGATCAAGGCCGGGTACCAGAGCTTGTCCTCTTCGTCGTAGACGAGAACCAGCGCGCCGACCTCGACGGCCGGCTCGGCTTTCGACGCGACCGGCGGCGCAGAAGGGACCGGCTCGCCCGGCGGGCGCGGCACGGGTGCGCCGGGGACCCGCGGCGTGGGCGGCATTTCGCGCCGGGCCCGCGCCGCCTTGATCCTGTTGAGCGCCTCTTCAATCTGCTGCTCGCTCATGCCCTGCGCTTGAAGCTGACGGCGGGTCTGTTCCAGCGTCGGGTCCTGCGCGGGGGGGGCGGACTGCGCGCGGCCCGTGACGACGATGTTTGCCGACAGGAGCAGACCGAGCGTCATTCCGCCAATCCACTTCATGGCTTGCTCCTCGCGCCGGCGTGGCGCTGTCGGGTTTGACTGCAGGGATTCAGATATGATAGAGGGAACGCGATCGGAGTCAAGAGGGGAGGCCGCCCATGACCGAGCCGACAATCGCCGATGTTCGTGCCGCCGCGCAACGCATCGGGCCGTATGTGCACCGCACTCCCGTGCTGACCTGCACCGCGCTGAACGCCATGTGCGGCGCGGAGCTGTTCTTCAAGTGCGAGAACTTCCAGAAAGCGGGCGCCTTCAAAATGCGCGGGGCGACCAATGCCGTCTTCTCGCTTTCCAGAGAGGAAGCGGCCAAGGGCGTGGCCACCCATTCTTCCGGTAACCACGGCGCCGCCCTCTCCCGGGCGGCACGCTGCCGCGGGGTGCCCGCCTACGTGGTCATGCCCGTCAACGCGCCGGAAATCAAGAAGGCGGCGGTGGCCGGCTATGGGGCCGAAATCGTGTTCTGCGAACCGACGCTGCAGGCACGCGAGGAGAAACTCGCCGAACTCGTCGGGCGAACGGGGGCCGCGTTCGTGCACCCATACAATGACCCCCGAGTCATCAGCGGGCAAGGTACCGCCGCGCTGGAATTGTGCGAGGACATTCCCGGTCTCGACGCCGTCATCACCCCGGTCGGGGGCGGGGGGTTGCTGAGCGGCACGGCGACCGCCGTCCGGGCCCTTTCGCCGAGAACGCGTGTCGTGGCCGCGGAGCCGGAGCAGGCCGACGACGCCTTCCGTTCGCTTCGGGCCGGGAAGATTGTCCCTGCGGAGAAACCCGATACCATTGCTGACGGCCTGCGGACGTCGCTGGGCTCGCTCACGTTCGCGATTATCCGCCAACACGTCGAGGAAATCGTGACCGTCTCCGAACAGGCCATCGTGGAGGCGATGCGCCACGTCTGGGAGCGGATGAAGATCGTCGTGGAACCCTCCGCCGCCGTGCCTGTGGCCGCGTTGCTGGGCAGGCACCAGCGGTTCAGCGCAAAGCGAATCGGCGTCATCCTCTCCGGCGGCAACGTCGACCTCTCCCGGTTGACATATTTTTCCTGAACCGCCCGAACAGGGCTGAAAAACGGCCTGCTCCCCCTTGACGCACCTGCCGTGGGGCGGTATTCTGAATTCCAGAAAGCATAAAATGAATTCATTCCTGGCAAATACTGACACGATGGTGCAGCTCGAGGAAAAGGAAGCTGTCAAGGAGGCGGACGCCACGGCGTGGGTCTACGCGGCCGTGCGGCGGATGATTCTCGATCATGAGCTCGTGCCGGGGTGCAAGATCAACCAGGGCAAGCTGGCGCAGGAACTGGACGTGAGCCGGACGCCGGTCGTGAAGGCGCTGCACAAGCTGGAGATGGAGGGGTTGGTGGAGAACACGCCTCAGAAGGGTTTTTTCGTTCACCAGTTCACCATTCTGGAACTGCGCAATGTCTTTGCGTTGCGGGAGGCGATCGAGGCCATGGCGGTGGACGATCTGGCGGGTGACCTGACCGACGCGCAGATCGAGGAACTGGCCGCGTGTTTTGCCCCGTTCGGCACGGGCGCCGGCTCGATTGACGCGGCCGCCTACGCGCGGGCGGATCGGGCGTTCCACGGGGCGCTGCTGCGGATGTGTCGCAACAACCTGGCGCGAAAGGTGGACCGCAGTTTCCAGATTCTGGCCAGGACGTACCGGGTCGGCCTGGTTCGCGAGCCGGCGGAGACGTTTCCCGAGCACATGGCCGTTCTGGCGGCGCTGCGCGCGCGCGACGGGGAGAAAGCGAGGGCGGCGATGGTCGCGCATATCAGGCGGACCCGCGAGCTCCTCGACGACGTGATCGGGAAGTTGCACAAACTGGGCGTCGATCCGGCGACGCTGCCGGTTCAGGACATACCGTCGGATCTCCTGCGCGGGGAGGGGCTGCCGTGATTACGAAGCTGGAATACGAACGGGCCAAGGCCGAAGCCGCCCGCATGATCCGTGCGGCGGGCGTCGTCATCACCGAGGAGGAAGCGGGCAAAGTGGAGGTGGCGGATTTCGGGTTGGGCAATCTGCACGCGGAAGGGGCCCAGATCCTCACCTTCTTCTGTACCGAGCGGGTAGCGGCCAAGGTGATCGCGCTTTTCCCGAGGCAGACGGAGCCCGAGCACTGGCACCCGCGCGTGGGGGACGACCCGGGCAAGGAGGAAACGATCCGGGTCATTTCCGGCACGCTGTACTTCTATGTGCCGGGCGCCGGCGAGGTGCGGGCCGGCTCTGTGCCGGCGGGCAAGGAGTCCTGCTACACCGTGCGCAACGAGCGCGTGATGGGGCCGGGCGACCAGATCACGCTGGAGCCCGGCACCCGGCATTGGTTCCAGGCGGGTCCCGAAGGGGCGGTGCTCTACACCTTCTCCACGTGCGCGCGGGACGTACTCGACGGGTTCACCGATCCGAACGTGGAGCGGCAGACTAGGCTCGACGACGGCGTTTGAACGGGCGTGGCGGGCAACAGCGAGGAGGCAGGCGGATGATGGCGACAAAGACGTTCCCCAAGGCGGACTGGGAGGTCGTGGACCCTGCGGAGGTGGGGGTCGATGCCCGGAAGCTGAACAAGGCCAAGGAATGGCTCGATGCGAACATGAGCGGCGCGAAGTACCGGGTCGCGGTGGTGCGCGAGGGCTACGTGATTGCGCAGTGGCGCCAGGGGATGGGGCCCGACGATAAGGCGCATATCGCCTCGGCGGCGAAATCGATCTATTCGAACATCCTAGGCATAGCCGTGGCGGAGGGGAAGCTGCCCTCGGCGGACGCGAAGGTGGTCGACTACTATCCGGAGATGATGGACGTGCCGGAAGACGGCGGGCCGAAGCCCGGCCGCTACGCGTTTGAGAAGGACCGCGCCATGACCTTCCGGCAACTGATCTGCAACACGTCCGGCTATATGAAACCGGACGAGGAGCCGGGCAGGGTGTTTCATTATCAAACCTACGGCATGAACATTCTGACGCACGCGTTGGCGAAGATCTATGGCCTGTTCGACGTGAACGACCCGGAGGGTTCGCCGGGCTTCAAGGTGCTGATCGACGAGAAGCTGGCCGGTCCCATCGGCGCGCAGTGGGTCTACAAGCTGAACAACTTCAAGCTTTGGCCACAGGCCCGCTTGCCCATCTTCGGCTACTACTGCAGCGTGGGGACCGATCCGCTCGATTTCGCGCGGATCGGTTGGCTGTGGTGCAACGACGGGCGCTGGGAAGAGACCCAGGTGATCCCCGAGGCCTGGATGCGGGAGAGCGTGCGCGTCGCGCCCGATATCCGGGCCAACTGCCCGGAGGACCAGTGGAAATACGGGCACGGCATCTGGTCGAACGAGGCCGGCAGGCTCTGGCCGGATTTGCCTGCCGACGGGTTCAGCGCGTGCGGGGCGGGCGGCCATTTCTGCAGCGTGTTCCCGAGCCAAGGCGTCGTGATCGTTCAGAACCCGGGCCGCTATCTCACCGACGAACAGGCGCGCGGGCAGGACCGGGCGAACGGCGGGCTGCTGCAGCTTGTGCTGGACGCCTGCCGATAGCCAGGAACGGCCACGCGTCAATTCCGACCCGTTGCGTGCGCAGCTGGAGACACGCCTCACGGCGTTGACTACAAACGGGTTGGTTTGTGGCAGCGGGAGCCACGCCTCACGGCGTTGACTGCAAACGGATGGGTTTGTGGTGTGCCCCGTAGGGGGCGTACCGTTGGAACGACGTATGCGCAAGATCATTGTGGCGGTAGCCCCCGTGGCCCTGAGGCCGACGGAGGGCATTCACAATCCGCTCTCTCCCGAGGCGGTGGCGGAAGACGTCGCCGCCTGCGCGGGGGCGGGGGCGAGCATGGTGCATCTGCACGTGCGCGACCGGGCGGGCAGGCCGACGGAAGACCTCGCCGAGTACGCCCGCACGCTTGGCCTCATCCGGGCGCGGACCGACATCGTGATCCAGGGCTCCACGGGCGGCATGTCCTCGCTGACGCTGGAGCAGCGGTGCGTCTCGCTGAACGAGCCCCGCACCGAGGTCGCCTCGCTGAACATGGGCTCGGTCAACTTCGACGACGGCGTCTACATCAATACGCTGCCCGATATCCGGTTCTGGGCCGCGCGCATGCGCGAGAAACACGTGCGGCCCGAGCTGGAGATATTCGAGGGCGGGATGGTGAACAACGCGCGGATCCTGCGGGAGGAGGGCCTGCTGCCGGAGCCGATGGTTTTCGGGTTCGCGCTCGGCTTCCGCGGCGCGTTGCCGGCAACCGCCTACAACGTCGAGTTCCTGCGCGGCATGCTGCCGTCCGGCGCCGTGTGGGGCGTGGTGCACCACCACATGACGGACATGTCGCTGCTGGCCACGGCCGTGGGGATGGGTGCTTCCCTCGTGCGCGTCGGCTACGAAGACAGCATCTACCGCCGGCCGGGCTGCGTGGCCGGGACCAACGCCGAACTGGTGGCGCAGCTCGTCGAACTGCTCCGCGCTATGGGGCGCGAGCCGGCCCCCGCGGCGGAGGCCCGCGCGGCCTTCGGCCTGCCGCCGCTGGCAGGGTAGTTCTCCGAGTCGGGGACTGCCTGCGCGCGGTTCAGAACGGGATCGCGCTGTGCCGGCGGAAGTGCATGGGCGTCATGCCGGTCACGCGGCGGAACGTACGCGCGAAGTGCGAGGCGTTGTCGTAGCCGAGCCGGTGACAGATTTCCTTGCAGCTCATCGACGTGCCGTGCAGCCATTCGCACGCGCGCCGGACCTTCTCCTGGCTCAGATAAGCCAGAGGCGACAGGCCCGTCTCCTTCTTGAACACGCGGCTGAGATGTTCGTGTGAAACGCCCACGGCGTCCGCCAGCTCCGTGACGTTCAGGCTCTGCTCCAGGTGCGCGCGGACGAACCGGCGCGCCTCCCTGACGAGCCGCGCATTGCGCGTGTCGTAGGTCTCCTGCACGCCCACGTCCGCCAGGGTCGCCAGCAGGGTGTTGACCAGCAAGGCCGCTTCGCCGGGGCTCAGCTCCACCAGCGTACCGTCATAGCGTTCGTAGTCGCGCAGCCGCAGAATCAACGGCGAGTCCAGCTCGACCCGGTATACCCCGCCGAAACGGCGGACCAGCTCGTCGACCATGGCGTCCGCGCCGCGAATTCCCATGAACATGTGAATCCACGGCGCGCGCCCGGTCGCAGGATAGAAATAGCCCGTCTGCGGATCGCTGATCCGGCAGAGGAACCCGTGCCCGGCCGGCACGCGGTGGCGGCCGCGCGCGTCAAAAAATACGCCTTCACCCGCCAGCGTGTACTGGAACAGCGCGTGCGTCGACTCCGAGCGCAGGCGCCCTTCAAAGTAGTAGTCCGGCCGCGTCACCCGGTCGCTCGACACCCCGCTCAGCCGTGGAAACGCACTCAACGTCCGCGTCACACTGAACCGCACCTGCCACAGCTTCTCCCCGCCCGCCATCCGATCACCTTTTGGTTGTAATGATCAAGTATTGGTTCTTGAGGGTAATGTATCCTGCAACATAGTCTAATTGTAAAGTAAATTGTATGATTAAATTGGTCAATTATTGTATTTGAAGCAGGTCGAGCAGAGGAAAGAGATCGCGTGGGCAGGGGGGCGAAGAGGAAGGCGAAGGGTGGGACGAAGAGAGGAAAGGAGGGGCTGCTCGTGGGGGGGGGCACCGGTCCCACGGTCCCACGGTCCCACGGTCCTACGGTCCCACGGTCCCACGGTCCCACGGTCCCACGGTCCTACGGTCCCACGGTCCCACGGTCCCACGGTC
>JAFGHX010000133.1 GCA_016929905.1 Kiritimatiellia bacterium | reverse complement strand
TCGCTCAGAACGTTCGGAATACCGTTTCGCGGGAAATGGGTCGTCAACAGCGGCGGGGGCACTTCGGAACACGGGTACAAGGCCATGAAGAAGCTGCTCGCGTCGGCGCCGAGGCCTACGGCCGTATTCGTCGACACCGACATCAAGGCGGTCGGCGCGCTCGAGGCTGTACGGGACGCCGGCCTGAAGGTGCCGGACGACATCTCGATGATGGGATTCGATGATGTGCCCGGGATGCAGGAGGCGCAGCCGCCCCTGACCACGATCCGGGCGCCGCACTATGAGCTGGGGTGCGAGGCCGTGCGGATGCTGGAGCGGCGGATCAAGACGCGCGCGGACGTGCCCGGGGTCGCGCTGAGAACGAAGCTGGTCGTCAGAGCGTCGTGCGGGAAGGCGTAGTCGTGTGTCGGGGAGGTCGAACTCCGCCCCAACAACAGCCTGGACGTGACCCGAATCGACATACGCACGGAGGGGCGTGTTGCCGACAAGTTCAACCAGTCGGGCAACATCGGGAGCCTGATGGACTTCGCCGAATTCGCCGGTGCTGTTGGGAGATCGTTGATGAAAATGCTGATGGACCTGTTCTTGTGCGCCGCGCTCGGCGCGGTGTCGGTGCAAGCCGGCGCTGGGGATGCCGTGCCGCAACCGGATCTGAAGAACGCGCTCGCCGCCGCGCCGCTGGTCGAGCCGGAGCAGTTGGGCGTGGTCGCGAAAAACATCCAGTGCTCCAGTCAGCGTTCGTTCGTGCCGAATCCAGACGGCAAGACGTATGACGTGTTGCAGTGGTACTACGGCGAATATGAGGGGCCGACCTGGCTGTATGTGATCGATCTGGGGGCCGGCGAGTCGAAGAAGCTGCGATTCCCGGACAATCGCCAGATCTCCATGGCCGGCCGGGCGTTTGGGCTTGACGGCAAGCTCTACATGGCCACGCCATACTACTACTACGGAGCGAGGCACGAAGCCGCCAGGCTTGGCATTCCGACGGGCATGGAACTGCACGTGTACGATCCCGCGAGCAATGAGCTGGAGAACCGGGGCGTCATCGTGCCCGGACTGTCCGGTGAACGGCGGCCCTTGACCCGCGGGCCGGACGGCAAGCTGTACGGCGCGGGGAGCTATCTCAAACAGGGCAAGGTGGGGCTTTACTCGTACGACCCGGCGACCCGCAAGGTGCGGGAGTACGGCGCCGTCGGGCCTGCGCACAAGGGTGGGGTCTGGACGGACTGGGGGCTGCGTGTGGACGAAACGCACATCTACACCTTGAGTGGGTTCACCCCTTACTACCTGGTCGCGGTCGACATCAAGACCGGTGCGGACAAGGTGCTGCTCGAGACGCAACCGGGCGGCACGATGCGCCTGCGCGGCGGCCCGTCGGTGGAGGTGGCGGAAACGAGAGGTGCCCCACTCAAGAAGTACTGGCTGAACGCCGGCGCGGCGATTCCGAAGACGAACGACACGCGGCCTTGGACGCGCACGGAACACCCGCGCCCGCCGAGGCCGCCCGAGCCGGAAATGCATTGGGGCGAGATGATCCCGGACGCCGAAGGACGGGCAAGACTGTGGTACCGGCCGCCCCGGTCCGACGCCGCCGGCGCGCAGGCGGAACCGCATGAATGGAAGTCCATCGAACTCCAGCGTGTCGAATCCTACCCGCTGCGAGTCAAACTCCTGGCCGCGTTGCCGGACGGGCGCATCTTCTGCAGAGCGGAGGGCCACCACGGCGGATCGTTGTACGATCCGAGGACCGGTTCGGTAACGGCATCGGGTGTTTGCGGCGTAGAGGCCTATGCCTGCCTGTCTCACGCGGGTAAGGTTTACTGGACCGGATACTCGGGTGGCATGACCTATGTGTATGACCCGAGCCGTCCGTGGAACCTGAGGAAAAGCGTGCCGCCCGGCTGCAAAGCGGTCAAGAGAGACAGCCCGGAGAGCAACCCGCGCCATCTCGCGAGTTTCGACGAAGACTGTAGAGTGTCCCAAATGCTGAGCGCGGTCGTAGGGGCCGACAACAAGCTCTATATGTGCGGGTGGGGCGTGCGTGCCTACAAGGGCGGCGCGTTCTGCTGGATCGACCTGACGACGGAAGAGAAGGGGGGGCTGTGGCGGCCGTTCATCGGATATCGGACCTATTGGCTGGCCGCCGCGCTGGATCGGCGCTTCATCGTCGTCTCGACCGCGGCGACCGAGGACGGGCTGAACAACTGGCAGCGGCCGCCGGACGCGAAGCTGTTCGTCTATGACACGCAGGCCGGCAAGTTTGTGCGGGAGATCGTGCCGGTAACCGGTTCGCTGAAGACCGGCCCCATCCTCGAAGTCCGGCCGGGCCGGCTGCTCGGCATCGCCGACGATCCGGACAACAAAGGCGGCGGTATCCTGTACGCGCTGGATATCCGGTCCGGCAAGATCCTGTTCCGCAAGACGCTGCCGTACCCGCCGCCGGTCGTGACCTCGCACCTGAACGTGCAGTGCGGGTATGAGCTCGGGCCGGACGGTCACATCTGGACGTTCCTGGGGCGCGGCGGATGGGCGCCCGAGACACCGGACACGCTCGTGCGGATCGGTCCGGACACCGGCCACGTGGAACCGGTGTGCAGGCTCAAGCAACTGGGCAACTTCATATTCGTCGGTAACGACATGTACTTGGCGGGGACCAAGCAACTCCGCCGGATGCGGGGGGTCGCCGGGACCGCGAATGAACGCTAATGGACGCGAATCCGGATTGAGGAGAACCTGGATGAAACACAAATCGCTCTGTATCGCTTCCGGCGCCGTATTCGCCGTCTCCCTTCTCCACGCCCCCGCACGCGATATCCATGTGGCCAACTGCAGATCGCCGGGTATGCTGAGATCAAAGACCATCCTCACATGCTGCCCGGCTTCGACCTCGCGAACCACTGGCTCGTGGCAAACAACACGTTCGCGTTTCAGAAGAACAGGGCGGGTATCTGCGTATGGCCCGGATACCACGGAAGCTGCGACGACGTTGAGATTGTCAACAACGTCTTGTACAAGAATTCGGAGTCGCCGTACGCAGCCTCGAACTGCGGGAACGGGATAGAGCTGTGAGCATACGAATATGCGATGCCCGACCCATCGCGAAACAAGACGGGGAGGTGACGAATGACATTCGAAGCTATCGCCGCGCGACTGAAAGAGAAGCTATTCCTGTCCTCCATGATGGGCAAATGCGATGCGGAGTTCTGCGCGTTGCGCGCGCAAGGCGCCGCGATGGTTCAGTTCGGCGCATTCGTGTTGCGCAAAGAGCGGGAGGAGCGTACCACCTATTGGCCCGATCCCGAGAAGAGCCGGTTCGCTGCGTTCATGAAGGATCAGTTCGACAGGTTCCGCGCGCTGGCGGGCGATGCGGTCGGCGCCGACAACGTGCCGCTGGTTTGTGCCAATATCTTTCCGTGCACCGACGAGGATGTGGTCAACTCGGCGGAGGCATTCATCGGGGCGGGTGGCGACATCTATGAGCTGAATGCCCACGGCGGCATCGGCGGGGACCGGGAACGGGGAACCGGGCGCATGCTTTTCATGCCCGAGCACACGGAGAAGCTGATGCGGTGGGCCAGGCTGTTGGTGGAGGCGGGCGGCCCGGTGATCGTGAAGGCGCGCGGCGGCGTGATCCCGGACTATACCGATCACGTCAGGCAACTCGAGCAGATCGGGGTCCGGGCCTTTCACATCAATGTGCGTGATGACGACACGAAGAGGCAGGATGTGAAGCTGCTCGAGAGTGTCAGGGGCGCGACCGGCATGCTGCTCCTGGCCAGCGGGTATGTAACGGATCCGCCCAGCGCCAAGGCGTTGTTCGATGCCGGCGCGGATTGTGTCGGGATCGCGAGCGCGGCGAGTGGGGATCCGAACGTGTTCGAGCGGATGGCGAGCGGCTGAGGGGCGCTTGACAATGAGAATCCAAGACTGCCATATGGATACGCTTCCCAGCTATCTCACCAACTACGACAAGGCCTGCGATTACCTTCAGGACCCCAAGATGCGCGCCGTGTGCGCTTGAACCGCGTCGAGGCCTCTGATCTCGGAACACTTGGCTCTGGGGGCGAGGCCGATCCCGAGACAGCCGCCGCTGCCGAGAAGCAGCTGTTCGCGAAGATGTCGGCCTGCCAACAGAAGGATCGGGAGCATTGGCGCGGCATTCTGACCGAACTGCGCAGCATGAAGCGCGACGGGCACCTCGTTCCGGTGCGTACCCCTGTCTGCGCCGCCGGCGTCATCGAGTCGCCAGGACGCGATGACTTCATGACCTGGTGACGCCGGGTTCGTGCTTTCCCGGCGTCATCCAGTCACCAGGTCAACAAGTCACGGGGATGTGCGCCCCGCTGAAGCCGCACCCGGCCTCAGTCGCGGCGGCTCGGGTCTGTCTGATTCAAATACTCCTCGACGTTGGTGTAGCCGTCGCCGTCCGGATCCCGCGGGCCGTCGGCCGGATCCGCCGGGTTCAGCCCGTGCCGGCGTTCCCAGCGGTCGTCCATCCCGTCGCGGTCCGCGTCGGGGTACGGCTCGCATGCGCCACCGGGGCAGAGGTCGGGATAGTCGCTCCGGATCCCGAACGCGCCGGTCCCGTTCCGGAAGTCGGCGACAATGCGCGCGTCCACCGGGTCGCGCGCCGGCCGCGTCGCGCCGGCCCCGGCCAGCAACAGCTCGCGCGCTTCTTCGGCCGTGTGTACCGTCACCGGAATCGGCGGCTGCGGCAGCGGGCTCGAGCGCCGGATGGCGTAGAGCGCGTTGCTTGTGCTCCCCTTCACCACCGACCACGGTTCCGCCGGATCGTACGTCGGGACCGGGGCGCCGGCGATGTCCAGCACGCGGTTGTCCGCAATGTAAGCGTTGGCGCCGCGGTAGCGGAACTTCACCCCCCAATACCGGCCCTTGTAGTGGTTCGGGCCCTGCTTGAAGGTGTTTCCAATGACGTCCGTCTCGGGCCGCGCCGCCTTCTCCTGGCTCCCGATCGTGAAGTCGTCCCAACCGCTGTTGTAGTTGACGTTGTTGATGTAGTGAATGTCCAGATGGCACACCTGCGGCACGCGGTACCAGTGGTGCGCCAGGTAATTGTGGTGGAACGACAGCGGCTTGGACCGTCCGTAGTCATGGCCGCTGCCGAGCAGGGGGCCGAGGTTGTGGCCGGGCGCCTCCACATGCCCGTTCGTACTCCCCTCCGCCATGATGTTCCACTGGAAGGTGACGTTCTTCACGTAACCCAACGTATTGACGGTTTCGTCGATGGACCAGGAAAACGAACAGTGGTCGACGATGACGTCGGACACGTAGCTCTTCTTGCCCCAGATCGTGAACGCGTCCAGGCCTGCCCATTTGTCCAGCACGCGCTTGGGGATCTTGCTCTTGTCCTTCGGGTCGTAGAACCGCTCGTCATTGGGTGTGGTGGCCCGCCATTGGCCGTTCGTTCCGATGCGCGTGCGCAGGTAGCGGAAGACGCCGTCGTGGAAGCCATCCAGCAGGCGGATCGGACAGCCGGCCAGGCACACTCCCAGCCCGGGCGCCGTCTGGCCCGCGACCGTCACGCACGATTGCTCGGCGCGCAGGCTCACGAAGGACTTCAGGTGGATGGTGCCGGCAACGCGAAAGACCACAATGCGAGGGCCGGTCTTCTCCATCGCCTCGCGGAAACTGCCCGGCCCCGCATCGTTCAGGTTCGTCACGAACACGACCTCGCCGCCGCGTCCGCCCACGGCGAGCGCACCGTGGCCTTCCGCGCCGGGGAAAGCCGGGATCGGCGCCCGTCCCGCTGACTTTGTGGGTTGCCCGGCGCGCGCCGCCCCGGGCGCGCCCGCCGCGGCCATGGCCGCCAGCAGGCGCAAGCAGACCTTCATCTCTGTCCACACTGTCATCTTCATCCCTCCTCACCCGCTTGCCAAACGAACTCAGACCCTCTGCAATGGAAGTCTACGCCGGCGCGGCCGACCGGACAACAAATGCACAAGCCCGGCCAAGAATGGGCGAATCGTAGCGCGCACGCGGGACGGCGAAGTGCTCATCGCCACGGATCTCCCGGGAGCCGGCCCCCGTGCGGCGGCAGGCCTGGCCGTCGCTCTTCCCCAATGAGGAGCGTCGGTGTCTTCTGGAGGGCCAGCCCGCGATTCTTTCCGAGACAGGCTCCAGGTCTCCCCGATCTGGAACCCGTGTCTTCACTCCCGCCGGCCCGGGTCGGTCTCGTTGAGAAACTCTTCGACGTTCGTGTAGCCGTCGCGGTCCGCGTCGCGCGGGCCGTCGGCGGGGTCGCCGGGGTCCAGCCCGTGGCGGCGTTCCCAGCGGTCGTCCATCCCGTCGCGGTCCTCGTCGGGGTACGGCTCGCACGCGCCGTTCGGGCACAGGTCGGGGTAGTCGCTCTGGATCCCGAACGCGCCGGTCCCCTTCCGGAAATCGGCGACAATGCGCGCATCCACCGAGTCGCGCGCGGGCCGCGTCGCGCCGGCCCCGGCCAGCACCAACTCGCGCGCCTCTTCCGCCGTATGCACCGTCACCGGAATCCGCGGCCGCGGCAGCGGGTTCGAGCGCCGGTACGCATATAGCGGGTTGCCCGTTCCCTTCTTCACCACCGACCACGGCTCGGCCGGATTGTACGTCGGGACCGGGGCGCCTCGGATGTCCAGCACCCGGTTGTCCGCAATGTAAGCGTTGGCGCCTTGGTAATGGAACTTCACACCCCAATAGCGCTCGGCGTAGTGATTCGGGCCCTGCTTGAAGGTGTTCCCGATGATGTCGGCCTCGGGCCTCGCCTCCTTCTGCGAACTGCCGATCGTGAAGTCGTCCCAGCCGTTGTTGTAGTTGACGTTGTTGATGTAGTGGATGTCCAGATGGCACACCTGCGGCGCGCGGTACCAGTGATGCGCCAGGTAGTTGTGGTGAAACGAGAGCGGCCTGGACCGTCCGTAGTCGTTGCCGCTGCCCAAGATCGGACCGTAGTTGTGTCCCGGCTCGACATGGCCGATCGTGCTGGCTTCCGCCATGATGTTCCACTGGAAGGTCACGTTCTTCACGTAATGAGCGGTGCTGACGGTCTCGTCAATGGACCAGGACAGCGAGCAGTGGTCAACGATGACGTCCGAGACGTAGTTGGTCTTCCCGATGATCGCGAACGCGTCCAGGCTCGCCCAATCGTCCAGCACCTCTGCCGGAATCTTACTCTTGTCGAACGGGCCGACGTTGTACCAGACCTCGTCGGCAGGCCGCGTGGCGCGCCAGTGCCCGTTTGTCCCAATGCGCGTGCGTAGGTAGCGAAAGACGCCGTCATGAAAGCCGTCCCGCACGCGGATCGGATAGCCGGCCAGGCAAACCCCGAGCCCAGGCGCCGTCTGGCCCGCGACCGTCACGCAGGATTGCGCGCTATCGAGGTTGACAAAGGACTTGAGGAAAATGGTGCCCGCCACCCGAAAGACGACGAGGCGCGGGCGGGGCGTGAGCATCGCCGCGCGGAAGCTGCCGGGCCCCGCATCGTTCAGGTTCGTCACGTACACCACCTCGCCCCCGCGCCCGCCCACGGCCAGCGCGCCGTGGCCTTCGGCGCCGGGGAAGGCCGGGATCGGTGTGTTCGCTGTCTTCTCTGTGAGCGGCCCGCCGCGCGCCGGCGCGGGTACGCCCGCGCCGGCCACCGCGACGGCCGCTATCAGGCATGAGCAGACCTTGGCCTTTGTCCGGGACTCCATCTTTGTCGCTCCTTTCAGGGGGAAGTTCATGAATCATGCGGGCGAGCCGACGGCTTTCACCACAGCCACGCAGATCCCGGAGATCGGCGGGAGCAGCTTGAGCGTCGCGCCTCGATCCTCCAGCGTCTCCGAGATCCAGGACGCACGGCCCGCGTCCACCCATTTCACTCGCAGCTTGTGCCCCTTCATCCGCGATGTGTCCAGATCGGTCCGCGCCCATCCGTCGCGAAGGAGTAGTTGACGTTGTTCGCCGGGTTCCACGGGCTGTGGTCCCAGTTTGCGCCGGAGTAATCGAATCGGTCCCCAACCCTCGATTTGCGGGATGATGTCTCGTTGCGCGCTCCAACGCAGCATGTTCGCAAAGCGGTCCCAATAGACGTCGTTCCACTGGGTCAGGTCGAACTTCCCGTCCGTGCGCAATTTGTGCGGTTTCAATTCTCTTGCCTCGCGCTGGCTCATGGTGTTGCGCACGTAGTTGGCGCCCGCGGCCCCGATCTCGTTGAGATGCTCCTCGAGATCCTCCAGCAGAAAGAGATGATCCGTCTTGCTGCCGCCCAGCAGCAGTATGTTTTCCCCTTTGTATTCCCAGTAGCGAGGGTTGCTTGGCGAAACGCGAATGGCGCTCGCCTCCCCGCCCGATGCGGTCTCGGGCGTATCGGGCCTGTGCGTCGATGCCGTCATACAGCCTTCTCCTTCCTGTCTCGCAAAGATTGCGCCATTGTGGGCGAAGGCTTCAACGTTCGCCACGCGAAGCGGCCTGCGGGTCCGTCTCGTTGAGAAACTCCTCGACGTTCGTGTAGCCGTCGCCGTCCAGATCCAGCGGGCCGTCGGCGGGGTCTCCGGGGTTCAGCCCGTGGCGGCGCTCCCAGCGGTCGTCCATTCCGTCGCGGTCGTCGTCGGGATACGGCTCGCACACGCCGCCCGGGCAGAGGTCCGGGTAGTCGCTCCGGATGCCGAACGCGCCGGTCCCGTTCCGGAAATCGGCGACGATCCGCGCGTCCACCGGGTCGCGCGCCGGCCGCGTCGCGCCGGCCCCGGCCAGCACCAACTCGCACGCCTCTTCCGCCGTGTGCACCGTCACCGGGATCGGCGGCTGCAGCAGCGGGCCCACGCGCCGGCACGCATACAGCGGGTTGCTCGTTCCCTTCTTGACCACCGACCACGGCTCGGCCGGATCGTACGTCGGAACCGGCTCCCCGCGGATGTCCAATACCCTGTTCCCCGCAATGTAGGCGTGGGCGCCCCGGTAGTGGAACTTCACGCCCCAATACCGGTCTTTGTAATGATTCGGGCCTTGCTTGAACGTGTTCCCGATGATGTCCGCCTGCGGCCGCACCGTCTTGTCCAGGCTCCCGATCGTGAAGTCGTCCCAGTGCTGATTGTAGTTGACGTTGTTGATGTAGTGGATGTCCAGATGGCACACCTGCGGCCCGCGATAGTGGTGGTGGGCCAGGTAGTTGTGGTGAAAGGACAGCGGCTTGGATCGGCCGCAGTCATGACCGCTGGCGAGCAGCGGGCCGAAATTGTGCCCGGCCTCGACATGACCCGTCCGGCTGGCCTCCGCCATGATGTTCCACTGAAACGTGACGTTCTTGACATAGTTGTACGTGCTGACGGTCTCGTCGATGGCCCACGAAAACGAGCAGTGGTCCACGATCACGTCCGACACGTAGCTCTTCTTCCCCCAGATGATGAACGCGTCCAGGCTTCCCCAGTCGTCGAGGACTTGCTGAGGCATCTTGCTCTTGTCCCTCATCTCGCACCAGCGCGCATCCTCGGGCGTGGTGGCCCGCCAGTGGCCGTTGGTCCCGATGCGCGTGCGCACGTAGCGGAAGACGCCGTCGTGGAACCCGCTCAGCACGCGGATCGGATAGCCGGCCAGGCAGACCCCCAGCCCGGGCGCCGTCTGGCCCGCGACCGTCACGCACGATTGCTCGGCACGCAGGCTCACGAACGACTTGAGGAAGACCGTCCCGGCAACGCGAAAAACCACGATGCGAGGGCCGGTCTTCTCCATCGCCGCGCGGAAGCTGCCGGGCCCCGCGTCGTTCAGGTTCGTCACGAACACGACCTCGCCGCCGCGCCCGCCCACGGCCAGCGCGCCGTGGCCTTCCGCGCCGGGGAAAGCCGGGATCGGCGCCCGTCCCGCTGACT
>JAFGHX010000132.1 GCA_016929905.1 Kiritimatiellia bacterium | reverse complement strand
TCGCTCAGATAGCTTCGGCGGGCGCGGCCCGCCTTCGCTCAGATAGCTTCGGCGGGCGCGGCCCGCCTTCGCTCAGATAGCTTCGGCCGTCGCTCTACGAGCTATGGCGAGACAAGTCGGCGGGCATGCTTACTCGGGAACTTGCTCGCCCCCCGGCGCCGCGCCGGGGGCTGTCCTACTGACCGTGGTGTGTCAAGCGCAGCGCGCGCTTTGCATCGGCGGCGAGGCTGTAGATGCAGGGCACGACCATGAGCGTGAGGACGGTGGCGAACAGCAGGCCGTAGGCCAGCGCGATGGCGGCGGGCGCGATGAACGGCTCGTAGCCGCCGAGCCCGTAGATGACGGGAACGAGCCCGAGGATCGTGGTGATGGAGGTCAGCATGATCGGGCGGAACCGCGCCTTGCACGCGGCGCGGATGGCCGCCGGTACGGGCTGGCCGGCCTGCACGAGCTCGTTGATGAAGCTGACCAGCACGATGGCGTCGTTGACGACCACGCCGCCGAGCCCGACCATTCCGAGCAAGGCCATCATGCTGATCGGCTTGCCGTGGCAGGCCAGCGCGATGACGACGCCGGCCATCCCGAGCGGGATGGCGGCCATCACCACGAAGGGCTGCGACCAGGACCGGAACTGCACGGTGAGGATGGCGTAGATCAGCAACAGGGCGAACGGGAACCCGCGTTTGAGCACGAAGTCGACGAGCTGCTTGTTCTCTTTCCACTGGGTGCCGGGCATGACGCGGTAGCCGGGATAGCGTTTCGGCACGTCGGCAAACGCGCGCAGGAGGCGCATGTTGGCCTGGTCCGGGGACAGGCCCTGCTCGACGTTGGCCGACACGGTGACGGTCCGCTCGCCGTTGTAGTGGTGGATGGTCGGCGGCCCGGTCCGGCGTTCGAGCCGGGTGACTTTGCCGAGCGAGATGAGGCGCCCAGCCGGGTTCGGCACCTTGAGTTCCCGGATCGTGTCGGTGTCGCTGCGGAAGGGCTCGCGGATTTTGACCCGGATCTTGACTTCGTCGCTCTGTTCCCGGAGCACGGAGGCTTCCGCGCCCTGGAAGGCGGCATAGACGGTTTGGGCGATGGACTCGACGCTGAGCCCGAGCCTGGCGGCCTCCTCGAAGTCCGGCACGACCCGCAGTTCTTCCTTGCCTTCTTCGTAATCATCCTGGATGTCGCGCATGCCGCTCATCCCGCGCAGGTGGGCCTGGACCTCCGTCGAGATCGTGCGCAGCGTGCCGAAGTCCGGGCCGACGAGCTTGACTTCCACGCCCTTGCCGGTTGGCGGGCCGGGCTCGAGCCGTTCGAATTCGAGCGTTTCGATCCCGTCGATCTGCGCACAGCGCCGTCGTGCGTCCTCGATGATCGCGTCCGCCGGGCGCCGGCGGTGTTCCTCGGGCGCGAGGAACACCTGCAGTTGCGCGTAGCGGGTGCCTTGCACGACCTGCGCGCTGTAGAAGTCGCGGTGCTGGCCGACTTCGCAGGTGCAGTGGCGCACCTCGTCGCGGGGCAGGGTCGCGATCCGGCGTTCCACCTGCGCGGCGAGCTGTTCGGTGGCCGCCAGCGACGTCCCGCGCGGGGCGGTGAGTTTGACGAAAAAGATCTCGATCAGGTCGGCGGGGAACAGGTCCACGTGCATGGTTTTCAGCCGGAAGCACGCGTAGACGGAGCCGCCGAACACGGCGATGACGGCGGCCAGGAACAGCACGCGGCGCTGGAGCACGTTGTCCAGCGTCCGGAGGTAGACCGCGCGCATGGGCCAGGTCCAGGACGAGCCGGTTCCGGCGCTGGCCGGTTCGGCATCCGCGGCGGGGCCGGGCCCGGTCCGTCTGCGCCTGAGCGGGCGGACGAAGTCGGCCACGTGGCAGGGCAGGATGACGAGCGCCTCGAACAGCGACGCGCTCAGCGCCATCATCACGACGATGGGGACCCATTTCAGGAACTTGCCGGCGACGCCGGGCAGGAACAGCAGCGGGAAGAAGGCCGCCACGGTGGTGAGCACGGTAGCCGTTACGGGGTACATGACTTCGCGCGTGCCCAGCACGGCCGCCTCGCGCGGCGAGAGCCCCTGTTCCATGTGCCGGTAGATATTCTCCGCGATGATGATCGCGTCGTCGACGACCATGCCCAGCACGAGGATGAGGCCGAACATGGACATCATGTTCACGGTCAGCCCGGCGAACGACATCAGGATGATGGTCGCGAGGAAGGCGAACGGGATGCCGAGCACGGTCAGCAGCGCGATGCGCAGATTCAGGAACAGCAGGAACGAACCGAGCACCAGCACGAGCCCCATCCAGCCGTTGCTGAGCAGCACGCGCAGCCGGCGTTTGATCACGTAGGCGTTGAAATCCTGCACGTCCAGTTCCACGCCGGCCGGCGCGAGGGCGCGCTCTTCTTCGACGATGGCGCTGAGCGCGTCCGCCAGCCGGATGGCGTCCGCCGAGCTGCGTTTCATGGCCATCAGCGATATGGCGCGCGAACCGTTGGCCCGGAACAGCAGGGCGTCTTCCTTGAATGCGCGCTTCACGCTGGCCACATCGCCGATGTGCACGCGGCGGCCGTCCGGGTTCGACCGCACGATCACGCGCTCGATTTCCTCCGGGCCGGCAAACTGGCCGACCGTCCGAATGATCAACTCTTTCTCGTTCTCCGGCACTTTGCCGCCCGGCAGATTCACATTGCGCTTCGCCACCTGCCGGATGATCTGCGCCAGCGACAGGTCCTGCCGGTTCAGCGCTTCGGGGTCCGCCTCGATCCATATCTCGCGGTCCCGGCGCCCGAGCACGGCGACGGAGCTGACGTCGTCCAGGCTCTCCAACCGCAGTTTCAGGGAGTCGGCGAACTGCTGCAGCTCGGCTTCCGGCACCGGCCCGGACACGTAGACTTCGAGCACGGGCCGTTCGATGCTGATCACGTCGATGAGCGGGTCCGCCACGTCGTCGGGAAAATCCTTTACCCGGTCCACCTGTCGCGAAATTTCGTTGATGATGCGCTCCTTGTCGGCGGCTTCGGGATCGAGAAAGGCGCCGATGACCGAGAGGCTCTCGGTCGAGGTGGAGACAAGACGCTCCAGCCCGTCGACGGCGCGGATCTGTTCTTCGAGCGGGACGGTTACCAGTTGCTCGACTTCTTCGGGCGAGGCGTTGGCGTAGAGGGTTTGGATCGAGACGACATCCACGTCCACTTGCGGGAACAGCTCGCGCGTCATGCGCAGCGCCATGCCGAGCCCGACCGCCAGCACGACCACCGTGAGCATGTTGCCGAAGACCGAGTTCTTGACCGAAAATTCCGGAAGGTTCATGGTTCGTGCCCGGCCGTTTCGCCCCGCACCAGTTCGCAGCGCGCGAGCGCCTGTTGCAGCCCGCCGATCGCCACGTTGTGCAGCATCTCCGCCCGCTGCCGGTCGTCCTGGAACTGGACGACGAGATGCGTGGTGGACCGGCCTTGTTCGAACTTCTGCTGTTCGAGCTGCAGCTTCCGGGCGTGAAGCGCGAGAGCCTGGCGCGTCGCCTCGACGTGCTTCGCGGCTGTCTCGAGACCGCGCACGGCGTCACCGGCTTCGAGGTGGATCACCGACAGCAGCGAGCGGATATCGTTGCGGGTCTTCTCCAGGCTCAGCCGGCTCTGCAGCAGCGCGCTCTTTTCCGCCGTCCGGCGCAGGGGCAGTCTGAACTGGAACCCGACCGCCCAGGCGGAGCTGTCGGTGCCCATCGCATCCTCGGCTTCCGCGCCGTAGCTGCCGAGTTGCGCGCTGCCGACGAGGTCGAGCCGCGGGTACATGCGCTGCTGCTTGATGCGAATGTCGAGTTCGGCCTGCCGCTCCATCTCGCGGAGGGCCTTCAGGTCCGGCCGGTTGCGCACGGCGGCTTCGTACAGTGCGTTTGCCGGCGGGATCGACGGCGTCTGCCGGGCCAGCACATCGGGTTCGGCGGGGAATCCGAACGCGGTACGGTCCCAGTCTTCCGGCCGGATCTGGACGAGATTCTTGAGGAATTCGGCGGCGCCTTTCTCGAGGTCCTGGAGCTTCACCACGTGCACGCCGCGCGTGGCGAGTGCGGCTTCCGCCTCCAGCACGTCGGTCTCGTCCAGCAGGCCGTCCTGGAAGCGGTCCCGGCTGATCCGCAGCAGCGTCTCGCCCCGTTCGAGCGATTCGGCGCCGACTCGGGCGTTCAAAGCGGCCGCGTAGACGTTCCAGTACGCGTCCGTAATCTGGGCCGCCAGCACCTGCCGCTGCCGGGCCAGGAGCAGAGCGGCCGACTCGCTCCGCTGCCTGGCGTAGGCGAGCACGGCGCGGTCCAGCGCGCCGAAGCAGTTCTGGAAGACCGGCTGCGAAAAGGAAACGCCGACCGACCCCGCATAGAGCGGGTTGTAGCGATAGAGCAGGGAGTAGAGGGATTCGAGGGGCAGCAGGGCTGCCTCGCTGCCCCGGGGCGGCACCTCCGGATCGAACCCGGATTGGTACGCGCCGGCCCTGAATTCGAGGCGCGTACCGAGCCGCAGGACCTTCTGCAGCGCGGCGCCCGCCGTGGTCGTCTCGCTTTCGCCCGGGGTCGGCTGGGCCTGGCCCGGGATCTCCGAGTAGCTGTGCAGCGCGTCCAGTCCGAACCGCGCGTCGTACAGCGCCTGCGCCGACACGAACAGCTCGCGTGCCAGCGCGCAGTCGAGCGCCTTGTTCTGGAGGGCCAGGTTCTGTTCCAGCCCGATCCGCACGCAGTCCTCGAGCGTGAGCGATTCGGCCGGCGTTTGGGGCGGTTCTGCGCCGCGTACGCCGAGGCAGAGCCACAGGGCGCAGAATGACCGGGTGGCAAGAGAAGCGTGTGCGTGTCTCGACATCGTGGGCGTCCCGTCGTCGAGCGGCTCGGCGAGCCGCCGGCCGCTCACAGAGCGGGCCTGCAACCGTCCGGCACGTTGCGCGGCCTCGTGCAGGCTACCTCAACAGCCCGATCTGCGCCGCCAGATCCGTGAGGTGTTTCTGTTCCTCGCGGATCACGGCCTGGATCTTGTCCTTTTCCGATGCGCCGGCCAGCATGTCCTTCATCCCCAGATAGAGAATGATGGAATCCTCTTCCTTCTTCATCGCGAATTTGACGATACCCACCAGCGTCTCTTTGCCGGAGAGCGCGTTGTCCGCCCCGGCCTGCAGATCGAAAACGTAGCCGCCCGCGATCGCCTGGAGATATTTCGCCGCCGTCTCGTCGTCGGACAGTTCCAGGCCCCGCGCTCCGGCCGCTGCGAGTTCCTTGCGCAGCGCGATAAACGTGGCCAGGTGCTCGCCTTCCTGTTTGGCCAGGTCCAGGAACAGGTCCCTGCAGGCCCCCGTTGCCTGCAGCCCGGCTGCCTGTCGGTAGAAGGCAATACCGTTGCGTTCGATCTGTTCGGCGATCTCGAAGATTTCGTCCGGATTGAAAGGTGCTGCCATCTGTTTCCTCCCTGTGAGCGGGCCGAAACGCGTGTGTTCGGCCAGCAGGCGATGATGCGGCAAGCTCCCGGCGGGTGTCAAGTGCAGCCTGCTTGAATAGCGGCTCGTTTTGATGTATAGTGGCCGTTGTCGGGCGCACTCGCGAGGCTGTCAGCATGACCAATTTCCGAACCACGGCGGTGCTTCTGGCGGTGTCGATCGGGCTGCACTGTGGCCGGGCGAGCCGCGCCGATCCGGCCGGCGACCCGGACGGCGACGGGTATCTGAACGCCTATGAGGAGGCGCACGGGTCGGACACAAACAATCCCCGCTCCGTGCCGGCGGCCACCCTTTACGTCGATGCGCTGGCTGCGCCGGGTGGCGACGGTTCGCCGGGCGCCCCCTTCGACACGGTGCAGGCCGCGCTGGACGCGGCGGTGGACTACGATATCGTCCGCCTGGCCGACGGCCTGTACCGAGGGGCGGGCAACAAGGATTTGGACTTCCTGGGCAAGCCCGTCATGGTTTTCTCCGCGGGCGGGGCGCCGGCCTGCGTGCTGGACTGTGAGGGCAGCGGGAGCGGGGCCAACTTCATCTCGGGCGAAAGCCGCCTGTCGCTGCTGGCCGGCGTGACGGTTTGCCACGCGAATTCCGGGGCCGTGTACTGCGCCTCGAGCAGCCCGACGCTGCGTGACTGCACGCTGGCCGAGAACACCGCCAACAACGGGGGCGGCCTGTTCTGTCTCGCGGCCGATCCCGCGCTGGCCGGGTGCACGATTCTGAGCAACGCGGCGAACAACGGCGGCGGGATCTGCTGCTTCTCGTCCAACCCGGCGCTGCGCGACTGCCTCATTCTGGCCAATGCCGTCACGACCGACGGGGGCGGCCTGTGGCTCGACGGGTCGAGCCCGGACCTGGCCGGGTGCGTGCTGATCGGGAACACGGCCGAATACGGGGCCGGCCTCTACGCCGTGCAGGCGAGCGCGCCGGTTCTGCGCAACTGCACCGTGGTGCGGAATCGGGCGGACTACGGCGGCGGCGCGCTGTACAGCTCCCCGTCGTCCTCCGGCTCGATCCGCAACGGCGTCATGTGGGCAAACGAGCCGACGCAGATCGAGGGCGGCTCGGTCACGGCGGCCTGGTCGTGTATCGCGGGCGGGTTCGCGGGCGCGGGCAACATCGACTCGGACCCGCAGCTCGTCGGCGGGCCGGCGGCATACCGGCTGAAACCGGCATCGCCGTGCATCGACGCGGGCGACGCGGGCGAGGCGCCCGCGTCCGACATCGACGGGGAGGCGCGGTGGGATGATCCCGGCCGCACGAACGTGATTTCCGCCGCCGATATGGGCGCGGACGAATTCGTGGATTCCGATCAGGACGGGATGGCCGATGTCTGGGAGTCGACCTGGTTCACGAACCTCGTGCGTACGGGCGAGGGTGACGCCGATCTGGACGGGCTCGCCGACGGCGCGGAATACGGGTACGGGACCAACCCGGCGGACCCGGATTCCGACGGGGACGCTCTTTCGGACGGCGCCGAAGTGTTGACCTACGGCACGGACCCGCACTTGGCCGACAGCGATGCGGACGGGCTCGCCGACGGCGCGGAGGTCGCCACCCACCGCACCGACCCGGCCCTGGCCGACACCGACGGCGACGGGCTCGCCGACGGGGCGGAACTGTTCGTGCACGGCACCGCGCCGCGGCTCGCCGACACCGACGGCGACGGTCTGCCCGACGGGCTGGAGGTCGCCCTGGGCTTCGGCCCGACCGATCCCGCCGATCCCGCCAACGGCGGTGACGACCCCGACGGCGACGGCTATCTGAACGTCTACGAATGGGTTCACGGGACCGACCCGCAGCAGAGCAATTCGATTCCCGCCCCGACGCTCTATGTGAACGCCGCCTCGCCCGCCGGCGGCGACGGGTCGCACGCCGCGCCGTTCCAGGCGGTGCAGGACGCGCTCGACGCCGCGGCCGCCTACGCCGTTGTGCAGGTTGCCGCCGGCGTGTACACCGGCAGCCGGAACCGGAACCTGGACGTCCGGGGCAAGCCGCTGGTGTTGTATGCGGCCGCCGGCCCGGCCGGCACGATCGTCGACTGCCAGGGCGCCGGGCGCGGCTTCGTTTTCAGCAGCGGCGAATCGCCGCGCACGGTGATACGCGGGTTCACCGTGCGCAACGGCTATGCCGAAGACGGCGGCGGGATTCGCTGCGAATCGGCGCATCCGACCCTCGACACCTGCGTGTTGACGGCGAATACCGCGGAGGATCTCGGCGGCGCGCTCCTTTGCCTCTCGGCCAGTCCCCGCATCCTGAACTGCCGCATCGCCGGCAATACCGCCGAGGAAGGCGGCGGCGGCCTCTACTGCCACGAATCCGCCGATCCCCTCATCAGCAATTGCGTGTTCGAGGCCAACGCGGTGGAGGCGGTCCAGTGCTGGGCGGCCCGCCCCGTGTTGCGCGACTGCGTGCTCATCCGCAATACCGGGCGCGGGCTGCTGTGCCTTTCGGGCTCCGACCTCGTGGCGGAGAACTGCGTCGTGGCGCGCAACGTGGGCGGCGGCGTCCATTGCGTCGGCTCGTCGCCCGTCCTGCGCAACTGCACGGTGGCCGACAATCTCTCCGGCTGGGTCGGCGGCATCTTCTGTTACGGCAGCAACGCGACGCCGGTCGTCGCAAACGGTATCGTCTGGGGGAACAGCCCGCGGCAGATCGCGGGTGAGGCCGGCGGCGCGGCCGTGGTGAGCTTCTCCTGCGTCCAGAACGGGTACGCCGGGCTCATGAATATCCTGGCCGACCCGCTCCTGATCCGGGGGCCAGCCGCCTACCGCCTGCAGGCCGGCTCGCCGTGCATCGATGCGGGCACATTCGCGGGCGCGCCGCTCTGTGACATCGAGCGCGAGCCGCGGTGGGACGATCCCGCGCACGCCGGCGCCACATCGATCGTCGACATGGGCGCCGACGAGTTCGTGGACACCGACGCCGACGGCATGGGCGACGCCTGGGAACGGCGTGAATTCGGGAGCCTGGCCCGGGACGGCAGCGCCGATGCCGACGGCGACGGGCTTTCCGATCTGGCGGAGTATGAGAGCGGCACCGTACCCGGCAGCGCCGACCCCGACGCCGACGGGCTGGGCGACGCGGCCGAAATCGGCGTCTATGGTACGGACCCGAACGACGCCGATACCGACGACGACGGCATGCCGGACGGCTGGGAAACGGCACACGCGCTCGACCCGCTCGACGGCGGGCTCGGCGATCCGCTGCAGGGAGCCGCCGGCGACCCGGACGCCGACCGGCTGGCCAACATCGACGAGTACCGCAACGGCACCTCCCCGCACAACCCCGACTCCGACGCCGACGGGCTGGGCGACGGGGCGGAGGTGTTCGACTACGGGTGCGACCCGACGGAGGCGGACACCGACAGCGACGGCTGGACCGACGGCGAGGAAGTGGGCAGGGGGCACAGTCCCACCGACGCGCTGGCGCACCCGCCCGCGGTCCGGTACGATTTCGACGGCGATCACGTGTCGGACATCTGGTTCTACGACGCGCCGTCCGGCACCTGGTTCATCCGCCTCTCGCGCTCGGGCGGCGCCCGTGTGCTGCCGTTCGGCTGGAACGGACCGGCCCCGGTGCCCGGCGACTACGACGGGGACGGCGTCGCGGACCCGGCCCTGTATGACCGGCCGTCGGGCATGTGGTACCTCCTGCAGTCCAGCGCCGGGTTCCGCGCGCAGCCGTTCGGCTGGGCGGGCGCCGCCCCCGTGCCCGGCGATTACGACGCCGACTACGCGACGGACCTCGGCGTCTATCAGGCGGACGCCGGTTCGTGGTTCCTGCTGCGCAGCCGGGCCGGCTTCGCGGCCCGTCAATTCGGGTGGCCGGGCCCGGCGCCTGTTCCGGCCGACTACGACGGCGACGCACAAACCGATCTCGCGGTCTATGACGCCGCGGCGGGCAACTGGTACAGGTGGATGTCGCGCGACGGGTTCGCCGTTCGCCAGTTCGGGTGGCTGGCGCCGGCGCCCGTGCCCGCCGACTACGACGGGGACGGCAGGGCGGACATCGCCCTGTATCATCAGGCGGCCGGCGCCTGGTACATCCTGCAGAGCAGCGCCGGTTTCCGGTTCCGCGCCTTCGGCTGGGACCAGGCGCGGCCGGTGCCGGCCGACTACGACGGCGATGGCCGCACGGATCTCGCCGTGCGCGCGCCCGGCGGCATGTGGTACGTGCTCCGCTCTTCCGACGGCCGCGTGCAGGTCGTCCATTTCGGGTGGTAGAGGGCGCGAGGGAAGGTAGAAGAGCCGTCCCGGCTCTTCCTCCCCGGCGGCAGCCGGGGGGCAGCCGGGTGTTGGCGGAGCACGGACGGAAGAATTCGCAGATCATAATCCCACTCGTAATCGCCGATCAATCGCGGAGCGGGAACTCAACCAACGCCGGGCTCCGTCACGACTTCGCCCTCGTGCCTCGTGGCTTCGTCGGGCACGGCCGGGATTCGAGATGACGAGTGAGATTAAGATCGGCGACGGCCGCACGCCGTATCGGCCGCCAACAAGTTGATCGAGGAGACTTCGCGCCAGCCGCGGGCGCCTGTCTCGAAGCTCCTCATCAAGATCGTTGAGCCTGTCGAAAAACTCCGGGTGAAGCGGCCGGGGTGGAACCCCTATGAAAACGCAACATGTGGGGCCGTTGGAGGGCGCGGTTCCACCCGCGCCGGGTTTTTCGACAGACTCGTTCGGCCCGGGGGAAGCGGCGAGACGCCGCTTCTACATTCAGAACAGCACCCGCACCAGCCGCTGCGGATCCAGCCGGAAAGGCGAGCCGCGGCCCTGAAAGAACCCGTGCACGGCGACCAGGTGGATCGACAGCTCGGCCCAGCGCATCTCTTCGCCCGTATCCAGACGCCGCACCGTCGTGACCGTCTTGGCGAAACGTCCCGCGTGCGGCCACGGGCACACGATCTGCCCGCGATGCTCGTCGACCGTCACCTCGACGTGCTCTTCCACCCTCACCGCCGTGCCGAGCCCCTGCCGGCCGAGATCCGTCAGCTCCTGCATGCGCGAGGCCAGATGCTCCTTCGTGTAGCCCAGCCGGGCCAGCGCGTGCAGATCCGTCTCGATGATCTCCGGCAGGCTCCGGCGGTCGTTGCCCAGAAACCCTCTGGCGGCCAGCGCCGAGCCGCGCATCGTCTCTTCCAGCTTCTGCAGTTGCGGTGACTTCTTCATGATTCCCACTGCCGGTTTTCCGGGCAAGCAGCCGCCCAGCCCGCAATCATTCTCGTAATCATTCTCGTAATCACTCTCGGCATCACTTTCGGCATCACTCTCCGCATCACTTTCGGCATCACTCTCGGCATCACTCTCGCCATCCTCACGCGAACTTGTCATAGTAGATTTTGTCCGCGGGCGTGCCCAGTTCGCGCAGCACGGCGACGGCGGCGTCGATCATGCCGGGGCTGCCGCACAGATACGCTTCGCAGCCCCTGCCGTCCCGCAGATGGCGGCGGACGGCCTCGGTCACCAGTCCCGTCTCCCCGGACCAGCCCGACCCGGCGCCCGGCTGCGCCACAACCGGCACGAACCGGAATGCGGGCAGATGCGCTTCAAACTCGCGCATGAGCTCCACGAGGAACAGGTCCTCCTCCTTGTTGACACCGAAGAAGTAGGTCGCCTGTCTTGCAGAGCCGCTGTTGCGCATGGCGTGCAGCATCGACTTGATCGGCGCCATGCCCGACCCGCCGGCAATGAACACGACGGGCGCGTCGGTGTCCGAGAGGCGGAACTCCCCGTACGGACCGTTGATCCGCACCGTGTCGCCCTGCTTGAGATGCTCGAAGACGTACGTCGTGCAGATGCCGCCCGGGACGAGGCGGATGATCAACTCGACCGCCGCGGTATCGGCCGGATCGGATGCTACGGAGTAGGCCCGGTACACCTCTTCGCGGACCCCGTTGTAGGGCGGGGTCAGCAGCTGTACGTACTGGCCCGGGGTGAAGGGGAGCGTTTCACCCGCGCTCAATTCGAGCCGGACCTGCTTGATGTCGTGCGTCAGGTCCGCGATTCCGCCGCAGACGCACGCGTACTCTCTCACCGCCAGGAGTTCCGGCGGCAGTTCGATGCGCAGGTCGTTGCGAATCCGCACCTGGCAGGAGAGCCGCACGCCCGCGGCGCGCTCGTCCGCCGTCAGATAGGGTTCCTCCGTCGGCAGCAGGGGGCCGGCCCCGTCGAGCACCCGCACTTTGCAGTAGCCGCATGTGCCGCGCCCGCCGCAAGCGCTCGGAATGAACAGCTTCTCGTTCACCAGCGCCTCGAGCAGCGAACGGCCGCCCTGCACGGCCAGCTCGCGCTCCGCGTTCATGCGGATCCGGCATTCTCCGTAGCGGACGAGCACGCGTTCGGCCAGCACCAGCAAGAGGGCCAGCCCGGCCGCGATCCCGCTCACGACCAGCACATCGGCGATAATCTGGAGAATGCCTGTCATCGACACGCCTAACCCATAACGAATCACGAACGACGAACAACGCCTCACCGGCCGCCCTGCAGTACGCCGGTAAAGCCCATGAAGGCCAGGGCCATCAACCCGGCGATGATCAGGGCAATGCCCGGGCCCTGCAGGCCGGCGGGAATGCGGTCGGCCGCCAGTTTCCGGCGGATGCCGGCCATCGCGAGGATGGCGAGCAGCCATCCCACGCCGCTGCCGAACCCGTACCCGATCGTCTCGGCGAACGTATACCGGCGAATGATCATGAACAGGGACGCGCCGAGTATGGCGCAGTTGACGGTGATCAGCGGCAGGAAGATGCCCAGCTTCTGGTACAGAAGCGGGGAGTACCGGTCCAGGAGCATTTCCACGAGCTGAACGAACGCGGCGATGACGATGATGAAGACGATGAACCGCATGAATTGCAGTTCGAGCGGGACGAGGACGAAGCGGTAGAGCAGCCAGTTCAACACGGTGGTGCAGGTCATCACGAAGACGACGGCCAGGCCGAGCCCCGTCGCCGTCTTGACCTCGCGAGAGACGGCGAGAAACGGGCACATGCCCAGAAAGGTGGTGAGCAGAATGTTGCCCGTGAACACGGCGGCGAAACAGACCACAAGCGCATGCCAGATTTCCAATGCAATCGTCATGCCCCGCTGTCCTCCTTCTCCGGCCGGATCGAGCGGAAGAACCACACGACGCAGGCGAGCGTGAAGAACGCGCCAGGCGGCATCACCATGATGATCCACTTGTCCCACGCGCCCGAGAAATAGGGGATGGGCACGCCGAGCAGCGTCCCCATGCCGAGCAGCTCGCGCACGACCGCTATCGAGAGCAGCACAAAGGAATAGCCCAGCCCGCTGAACAGGCCGTCGAGGCACGCCAGGCCGGGCGGATTCGCTTTTGCGAACGCCTCGCAGCGGCCCATGACGATGCAGTTGGTGATGATGAGGCCGACAAAGGGGCCGAGCGCGCGGCCCATTTCGGGCCAGAACGCCTTGAGCCAGATGTCGATGAGGATGACATAGAACGCGATGACCAGCGTCTGCACCATCATCCGGATTCTGTCGGGCGTCCAGCGCCGCAGCAGCGAGACGGTGCAGGCGCTCAGCGCGGTGGTGAAGGTGAGCGCCGCGCACATGACCAGGGTGTTGAGCACCAGGTTCGTGACGGCGAGCGCGCTGCAGATGCCGAGTATCTGCCGGAAGACCGGGTTGTCGCGCCACAGCGCGTCGAGCACCGTCTGGGTTGTCGGCTTTCGGCTCATGAGCGGGGAGGGGCGTTTGTCGCCATGGCATCGAGCCATGCGCGCAGTTGCTCGTTCAGCATACGTTCCAGCCGGCGGCTGGTCTGCGTGGCACCCGTGATCGCGTGGACCTCGTGCTCGGCCACCGGCTCGCCGGACCGCCTGAAGGTGAACGGATGACCCCGTGCGGAAAAGGGCTTGTTCTCGAATTGTGCGCGGAACCGCGGTTCGGCAATCTCGGCACCCAGCCCGGGCGTCTCGTTCTGCTCGAAGAACGCCAACCCGGTCAGCCGTGTGCGGTCGGCGGCGACGCCTGCGACGCCCCGGATCGGCGCCCAGAACCCTTGTCCCTCCAGCGGCAGCGCGTAGGCCGCCACCGTTCCGTCCGCCATGAGGCGGTAGGCGCCCGCACTCGTCGGGTCGGGCGGCGCGATCTGCGCGTTGAACAGCGCGTGGACCCGGGCCGGCGGCATGCCCGGCGGCAACGCGAGCGGGAGTGCCTCCAGCACGGCGCGCTCGAACGCGATACGCTCGTTGGCCGTGACCCGCGGGCGGGTCGCGCGCGCGAGGCCGATCACGATCGCACTGAAGAATGCGCTCAGGACGAACATGTAGAGCACGGCAAACCAGGGCCGCTTCTTCATGCGGGGACCTCCCCCCGCCGCTTGGCCTGCAGGACGGCATAATCGATGATGGGGCCGAACATGTTGCCGAGCAGGATCGCGAACATGAGCCCGCCGTTGAAGACGGAGAAGTTGCGAATGACGAGCGTGCAGACCGCGATGAGTATGCCGCAAATCACCCGGCCGGCGCGGGTGGACGGCGAGCTGACGGGGTCCGTCGCCATGAACAGCGCGCCGAACAGGAACCCGCCGCCCAGCACGGCGACCGCCGCCGGGGGCACGGGCCGAACGCCGAGCCGGTGCAGCAACTCGCACAGCGCCGCGTAGCTGATCACGAGGCTCAGCGCCGTGCCCCACCTGGCCGTCCGGCTGAGCAGCAGATAGAGCCCGCCGATCAGGATGAGCAAGGCGCTGGTCACGCCCATGCTGCCCGCGATCCGGCCGAAGAGCAGGTCCTGCACCGGCGGCGCCGGCGCCTGCCCGGCCTTCAGCAGGGCCAGCGGCGTCGCCGAGGTGACCGCGTCTACCGCCCCGGCCGTCGTCCACTGCGCCAGCGCGCCGGCGCCGCCGGCGGCCGGCGGCGCCCACGTGGCCGTCAGCGCGGTCGGGAAACACACGTACACGAAGCAGCGCCCGGCCAGAGCCGGATTGAAGATATTGCGGCCGAACCCGCCGAACGCCTCCTTGGCGAAGATGACGGCGAACGCCATGCCGATGAGCAGCACGTGCCAGGGCACCGTCGGCGGCAGGGCCAGGGTGTAGAGCAGCCCGGTCACGAAGACGGCTTCGCTGACCGGCTCCCGGCGCCGGCGGCAGAACGCGAATTCGACGAGGAACCCGATTGCGCACGCGCCGAGCGCCAGCGCCAGCGAGCGCCACCCGAAGAAGTAGACGGCCCCGCCCGCGCAGGGGAGGAGCGCCAGCAGAACGCGGCGCATCGGGCGCTGCCTTCTCAGGATCGGCGTTCGCTTCCGCGTAGCATGCATAGGCCGTTAGCCGCGCGCGCCGCCGCGGCGCGCGCGCGGGCGCCCGCCGCAGAGGCGGCGGGCGACACGTCTGATTTCCGGAATCAACCGCGGGCTCACGCTCACCCTGTCGATTCCCGCCTCGCGGATCTTGCGTACGTACCGCGGGTCGCCGGCCATCTCCCCGCATACCGACAGAGGCCGTCCAGCGGCGCGGGCCGCGTCCGCAATCTGTTTCAGCAACGCCCAGAATACGGGCCGGTCCGGGTCGTAGTCGTGAGCCACCCGATCGTTGTTCCGGTCCACGGCGAAGAGGTACTGGATCAGGTCGTTGGTGCCCACGCTCGCGAAATCGGCCGACTTGAGGATGTCAGCCGCCTGCAGGCAGGCCGCGGGCACTTCGAACATCGCTCCGTGCCGGATTCTGCCCTTGCGCAGGCCGGCGACCGCCTCGCGGAACAGGCCCTTCAGCTTCACGAACTGACGCCGGTCGGTGATCATCGGGTACATCACGCGGAGGTCGCCGTGCGCCGACGCCCTGGCCAGCGCTCTGGCCTGCGTCGCCAGCAGGTCGGGCCGGCCGATCAGGAACCGGGCGCCCCGCCAGCCGAGCGACGGATTGTCTTCGTTTTCCACCGCGACGCCGGGCAACGGCTTGTCGCTGCCCACGTCCATCAGGCGCACGTACACCGGCTTGCCGTCCATCGCCCGCAGCACGGCCGCATAGCGCTCGAATTGCTCGTCCTCCGTCAGCAGGCGCTCGGCCGCCATGAACTCGAACTCCGTCCGGTACAGGCCGATCCCTTCGGCCTGCATCTCGATGACTTCCGCCGTTTCCTCCGACAGGCTGATGTTCGCCAGCACGCTCAGTTCCGCACAGGCCGGTTCCGGTTTCGGCGCCCGGATCCGCGTCTTGGCGCCGGCCCGCAGGCGGGCCACTGTCCGGTCCGACGGCGAGATGACGATCTCGCCCGTGTCCCCGTTCACCAGCACTTCGGTCCCGCACGCGAGGAGGCTGTGTATCCCCTTGATCCCGCTCACCGCCGGAATGCCGAGCGCGCGGGCCAGGATCGCCGCATGCGACGTCACGCCGCCGCGTTCGGTCACGAACCCCATCGTGTGCTCGGTGTCCAGCCCGAGCGTCAGGCTCGGCGTCAGTTCTTCCGCAATCACAATGCGGTTCCGGCCCCGCTGGCAGTAGTCCGCATCGCCGCACTGCAGCGATGGCGCCACCTGATGCAGGATATCGAGCAGCCGTCTTCGCACTTCGCCGATGTCCGACGCACGTTCCTTGATGTACTCGTTGTCCATCCGCTGAAGGCGCGCCTCGAACGCGTCCAGCACCGTGTTGATCGCCGCCTCGGCGTTCGCATGTCGCTTGCGAATGGCGTCCAGAATCTGGGCGTCGACCGTGGGGTCCTCCAGAATCATGCGCTGCGCCACGAAGATTTCCGCCTCCGCCTCGCCGATCCGGGCCGCGACGTCCGCCCGCACCGCGTCGAGCTGCCGCGCGGCTGTCTCCCGCGCCTTTCGGAAGCGCTCCACCTCCTTCTCGACCTCTGCGCTCTGCACCGTGTAGATTGGAATCGAGCTGTGCCGGCTTTCGTTGAACAGGCAGACGCGCGCCACCGCGATTCCTCCGCTGATCGCCAGTCCCTTCAGCGCCATCTCGGATGTCCGCTTTCTCGGCATAACACAATAGACTACAGCAAGACCGCCTTGCTTGACATGAAAAAAAAGAGTTTATCACAAACCGGTTGCCTGTTAATATCTGCGCGTTTGGGAAAGGGCTCGAACGGGATGCCGGCACGCGGCGACGCCGTTCGAGGCAGGTTTCTCGCAGGGGCTTTGCCCGTCGGCGGGGCGGAAGGGGAGGCTGAGCTTGGCCGACATCACGATCAAGTGCGAGGAGTGCGGCAAGAGCATCACGGTATCCGAATACGTGGATGCGTCGAGCCTGACCTGCTCGGCCTGCGGCAAGCGCCTGCGCATGCCAGCCGGCGCGGGCATGATGCCGACCGCGCCCAGCCAAGACTCACCCGAGACGCATACCCGGCATCACCTGAAACGGCCGGACGCCCCCTTGAAGACCGTGGTTTCGGCTTTGCCCCAGCCTTCCGGTCAGCACCAGCCGCAGTTCGACCCCACCAAAGCCGTGCGGATGCGAGCCCATGAGAAGGAGAAGGGCAAGTCTGCCCTGCCGGCCTGGGGTCTGTTCGTGCTGCTGACCTTCATTGTCTGCTACGTGCGGTACCTGCCGCAGCTCTCACCCGCCACGCTGGGTTCGTTTGCCGACTATGTCATTCCGATCCCCGAGCACGTTATGTATCGGATCCGGCAGGCCGGCCTCATCTTCATTGCCATCATATACGTGAGCGGGATCCTGCTGGCCTGGAAGGACGAGATGTTCCAGGGCATCTTGTGCACCGTCGTCCCGTTCTATCCCCTGTACTACATTCTGTTCGTGGCGGATATCTTCATCCTTCGCGCCATCCTCGGCGCCCTGCTGCTGGGCTTCGCGCAGGACCTCGCCTTCTTCCTCGGCAGCATGTGGTCGAACATCTGCGCGCAGGTCGACGCCTGGATCATGGGCGAGAAAGTCAAGAACGTGAACCCGCTGCTGAAGTGAAGCGCCGGCCACGGGCCCTCCCGTGTCTACTTGGCGGGGGCGCGGCTCTCCGGCGTCTTGGGCGGGGGCGGCTCGACGCTGTACAGCGTGTCCTGCGCAAACAGCATGCGCCCGTTATTCGAGACCCGAATGCCCTGTTTCGCATAGAGCGCGAACCGCGGCCTGTCGTCCCGGTCGGCGGCGGAGAAGAGGCGCTCGCCCTCGAAGCTGTAGACGCGGAACCGGCAGTTCTGGCCGATGCAGAGCACGGCGAGAAAACGGCCGAGCGGGTCGGCGGCCAGTTCGACGGAAAAGTCGCGCCACTGCAGATCGGTGCGCCACCGGTCAATCTGTTCGCCCGTCCGGCTGTCGAGCAGCGCGATATTCCCGTCGAAGTCCGCGGCGGCGGCGGCGATGAGCAGCGTGCCGGGTATGAAGACGGCGCTGTACGCCTTGACATCGAGCGAACGCACCGTCTGGCTTTCCACGTCGACGATCTGCAGCGGCCGCTGTTCGCCCAGGCATAACAGTTGCGTGGAGTCCGAGGAGAAATCCAGTCCCGCCTTGCCCGCCAGCGGTTTCGGCCACTTGACCACCTGCTTTTCCACGTCTACGACTTGAACCTTCTGGTTCCCGCTGGCCAGCGCCGCGTACCGGGCGTCGGGGGAGAGGGCCAGCCGCGCGCAGTTCGGCACGCCCGGCACGCGGGGCGGCAGCAGTTCGCCCGTGACGGCGGAGAAGACGGAGAGGTACTGCTGGCCCGGCTTCGAGAGGCTGTGCGTCAGGAGGATAGGCCGCACGCTCGAAGCGACCCACAGCGAATCGGGTTCCATCGGAATTCGGGTGTCCCACGGCCGGTCGCGGCCGCGGTCGAACCGATAGACGGTCATCTGCGACATGTCGATGCCCACCAAGTAGTCAGGCCCGAACAACACCAGCTTGTTGGGATAGTTCTGGAGCCAGCGCCCCAACGGGCCGTGCGAGATCCGGGAGAAGGCGAGCGCGTCGCGTTTCACGATCTTCAGGCCCGTGTCTGCCCGGGGCGCCTGGGCCTGGCCGCGCGGCGCGCCGTCCGCCGCCGGCGTCGCCGTCTGGGGCTCGGCGGGCGGCTGTCCCTCCGGCCCGCCGGGTTCCGTCTTGGCGCCGGCCCCGGAGAGGTCTTCCTTCTCCAACTGCGCCCAGTCTTCGAGCCAAGCCGCCAGTTCGTCCACGTGCTCGCCGGCCTGCCGCGCTTCGTCCACGAAGAACTCGGCGCCCGGGTACGTCTTCTTCAGACCGCCGAGGTAGACGATGTAGGGCCGGTGTTTGCCCTCCGCGATGTGGAGCACGGCGAGGTTTCGCGTCGCGTTCTCCGGGTCCGCCGCGTGAATCATGTCCACCAGGCAGGCGAGCGGCAGCCCGCGCAGCGGGAACTCCTGCGAGGTCATGCCTTCCCGTTCAGCCAACCGGACGGACCAGGCGACGTCGACAAGGCCGGCTCGGATCCGCTTGACATACGCGATCCACGCCGCGCCCCCCATGACCTGAGCCTGGTACGGGAAGGAAACGAGTTCCTCGACGGGCGGCAGTTCTTCCGGGGACTGGAAATCTTCGCGCAAGGGGGCAAGGAGGGCGCGGGGCTTGTCGGCCACGACGTAGCGCCTGCCGAGCAGATTGCTCTTGTTGTCTTCGATCATTTCGAAAAGGCCGTAGACGTGCTTCAGCCTGGCCTCGTTGATCGCAATGCGGTCGCGCAGTTTCTGATCCAGATCGAGCCCTTCCCAGTAGTCCCAGCCGCTCAACTGGGCGGCGATCAGGTCTCGCGCGGCGGCAGTGTCTTTGCGGCGGAGCGCGCTTTCGATGGGATCCTTCGCCGCCTGCCAGCTCTTGAGTTCCAGATCGGGCTCGTCCTCCCGTTGCCAGCCGCGCAGCGTACGCAGGATCAGGTAGCAGGCATCCTCGTATTCCCGCAGGCGGACGAAGCCGAGCATGCGGCGCTCGATGAGCCGCCACTGCTGGCCGCGTGCGCGGAGCCGCTCCTTTCTCTCGTTCTGTGCGTCGCGCGCGTCCTTGCGGAGTTTCTCGTAGCGTTTCGCCGCCTTGGCGGCCTCCACGGCCGCCTGCGTGCCCTTGAATTCGGGGTCGTCGGCAATGCTGCGATAGCGGCGAAGCAGCACGGCGTACGCCTCCGGATCCGCCCGGGCCAGCGTGTCCGCCTCGTCGAGCCGCCTGCGGGCCGCCGTTTCTCGGGCCTGCTGCTGCTTCTCCCGCCGCGCCTGTTCCCGCCGGGCCTGCTCTTCCTTCTGCCGGTTCTGTTCGACGGCCGCGGCGAGCAGCCGGTCGAATTCCGCTTCCGCGCGGTCGATCGGTCCCGAGATGCACCGGTTCTGACGGTCCTTGCGCAGCGTGCCGATCCGGGCGCGGGCGTCGGACCAGCCCTTGACGTCGTGCGGCGATTCCGGCATGCGCCACGCCTCGCTCAGCGCGCGGCTCAGCCGCCGCTCGGCCCGGCCCTTGGCCCGTATGAACTGCACCATGTACAGATGCGTCACCAGCAGCAGCAACGCGAACGCGCCTGCAAACGCCAGGAAGAGCCTGAACACTCTGGACGCGGGCGGACTCGCCCGCCCCGCGCTTGCCGCCGCGCGCACCGTGCGGGTCTGTGCGCGCACCTTGGGCGGCCGGTTTCGGCGCGCGCAGCGCCCGATCGTGCTCTCGCCTTCTTCCAGAAACGGGCCTTCCGGCGGAAGCCCTTCCTTGACGAGGCGGATGTCCCGCAACGCCTCGCTCCAGCTGTCGTGCCGCTTGTACATGTCCTTCGCCAGCATCCGCTCCAGCAGCCAGCTGAAGTTGTCGCTGACGCTGGCATTCAGGTCCATGGGGTCGGGAATCTGTTCGGTGATGTGGCGGGCCATCGCCGTGACGCCGGTGCTCTCCTCGAACGGCGCGCTGCCCGTGATCAGGTGGAACATCGTGGCGCCCAGCGCGTAAATGTCCGTGCGAAAATCGACGTCCGGCAGCCCGCGCGCCTGTTCCGGAGAGCAGTAGTAGGGCGTGCCCATGGCCATCGGCGTCATCGTAATGGTCGTGCGCGCGCTGCCCACGAATTTCGCCAGACCCAGATCCGTGATCTTCACCGACCCGTCCCTGTCGATCAGGATGTTGTCCGGCTTCACGTCGCGGTGGATGATCCGGCCGACTTCCCACGCGTGATCGAGCGCCATCGCCACGTATTCGGCGATGACCAGCACGTTCTCCTCGGTCAGCCGCCCTTTGCGCTGGACCCGGCTCTTGGTGGTCTCGCCGTCAATATACTCCATGACGAAGTAGTAGCTGTCTTCGCAGGTGCCGGCGTCGAATACCTGCACGATGGACGGGTGCCGGATCTTTGCCGCCGCCTGCGCTTCGATGTGGAACCGTTCCACGTAGGCGGGATCGTCCGCCAGCTTTTTGGGCAGGATCTTGATGGCAACGTCGCGGTCCAGCGAAACCTGGTGGGCCCTGTATACGGTGCCCATGCCGCCCTCGCCGATCGTCTCCAGGATGTCGTAACCGGGTATGACGGGATCTGACATACGACTGTCCAACCGCCCCCCCTCGCCGCAGCCGCTTGCTCCGGTGCGGCAGACGTGCACGCTTGGTGATGTCTGTACCGCGCGGAAGCATACACCCCGAATACCGGCGCTTGCAAGGCTTTTGCAACCCGGCGCCGCGCGCCGCGGGCCTGGCTGAGCTCTGAACTCCGAGCTCTCAGCGCTCGGTTGCGGGCGAAGCCCGCATTAGGTACTGGCGTTTTCGGGCCCGGTGTGGTAAGTACATGGCTCCTCGGCAATTCGCGACTCTCGGCTCCCGGGAGCGCGGCTTGTGTTCGAGCCGAGCGCAACGGAGCGTGCCGCTCCCTGTGTACGCGGACGGTCGTGCGAATGAACGCCTTTGAAGACAGGTTGGAACATGTGCGGCAGCGCGTGCGCGCCGCGTGCGGCCGCGCCGGGCGCGACCCGGCCGGCGTCATGATTCTGCCCGTTACCAAGACGCACGGACCGGAGCGGGTTCGGGAAGCGGCGCAGTGCGGCCTGTCGGCTTTCGGCGAGAACAGGGTGCAGGAAGCGAAACAGAAGATCCCGCGCTGTCCCGGCCATCTGGCGTGGCATCTGGTGGGGCACCTGCAGCGCAACAAGGTGCGGGACGCGGTCCAGTTGTTCGAGGTGATTCACTCCGTTGACTCGGTCCGGCTGCTCCAGACCGTGGACGCCGCCGCCCAGAGCGCGGGCCGGGTCGTGCCGGTGTACGTGGAAGTGAATGTGTCCGGGGAAGCCAGCAAGTTCGGGTTGCCGCCCGATCAGTTGGCCGGCCTGCTGGAAGCGGCCAACGCCCTGCTGCACGTCGAGCCCGTTGGGCTCATGACGGTGCCGCCCCTTGCCAAGGACCCGGAGCGGGCGCGCCCGTTCTTCAGGCAGCTGGCGCAGTTGCGCGCACAGCTCCGCGAGCAAACCGGGTTCGCGTTGCCGGGCCTTTCCATGGGGATGTCGAACGACTTCGAGGTGGCCGTCGAGGAAGGCGCCACGTGCGTGCGGCTTGGCTCCGTACTCTTCGGCGAGAGGGAGAAAGGCGGACAGAACCGGCATCCGGGAGGAACCTGACGTTGGCTGAGACAACTCTGGGGGACACACGCATCGTCTTCGTGGGGGCCGGCAACATGGCCGAGGCGCTGGTGCGCGGGCTCGTTGCCGCGCAGGTTGCGCCCGCGTCAAACATCCGCGTTTCCGATATCAGGCCGGAACGGCTCCAGCATTTTGCCCGCCAGTACGGGGTAGCCGGAACGGCGGACAACGTGGACCTGGTGCGCGACGCCGGCGTCGTCGTGCTGGCGGTCAAACCGCAGGCGCTGGACCCCGTGCTGGAGACGCTGCGCGGCAGGCTGCCGGCGGAGGCGGTTGTCGTCAGCATCTGCGCCGGGGTCCGGACCGATCGTATCGAGCGGCTGCTGGGCGGCGAGGTGCGCGTGGTGCGCGTGATGCCCAACACCCCGGCGCTGGTGGGGGCCGCGGCATCGGCCGTGTGCGCGGGGCGCCATGCGGCGGAATCCGACCTGCGGATGACCGAGGGGTTGCTCGCCGCCGTCGGTTGCGTCGTGCGCGTGGCCGAGCCGCAGATGGACGCCGTGACGGCCTTGAGCGGGAGCGGCCCCGCCTACGTGTGCTTCTTGATCGAAGCCATGCTGGAGGCGGCCTCGCAGATGGATTTGGAGCCGGACCTGGCACGGCAGCTCGCCTACGCCACCGTGCGCGGCACGGCGAAATTGATAGAGGAAACCGGTCTGTCGGCCGGCGAGTTGCGCGAACGCGTCACGTCCAAGGGCGGGACCACGGCGGCGGCGCTCAACGTCCTGGGCGAGTCAGACGCGCACGGCACGTGGGTCAAGGCGATTCTCGCCGCCCGGCAGCGATCAAAGGAATTGTCCGGTGACTAAACAGACCAAACGCAGAGCGGTTCTTCGATTGTTCGGCGGGGAACGCGGCGGCCGGGTCCAGAGCTGTCTCGGCACGATCGTCGGCGTGCTTGTCATCCTGCTCATCACCGCCGTGCTCATCGCAGGGACGCCGTTTTCACGCTCGGTCGTCGCCGAACAGCTCGAGAAAATGACCGGCCAGAAGGTCCGCGTCGGGAAGGTGCATCTCGGGCTGCTCCCGCCCGATCTCGTCATTCGCGACGTGGAAACCGTCGCCGAACCCGGCGGCAGACGGGGCGCCGCTTTTTCTTTCGACGAAGTGCGGCTCGGGTTGTTGCCGCTCGGGCTCTCTTCCCGAAAGAGCGGCATGCTCCGGCGCTGCCGGGTCGACGGCTTCCGGCTCATGCTCGTTCACAGCCCCGCCGGGCAGTGGGAGCCGCCCGTCTTCGCGGCGTTCGGGCGCGTGCGCGAACCCGCCGATCTTGTCCGGCTCAGCGGAACGTTCCGGCGGAACCTGGCCGTCGAGATCCGCAACGCGGAAGTGTACTGGGTCGACAAGGACGGAGTCGAACAGGCCTACGCGCACGGGATCGACTGCACCCTGACGCCCGTGCGGCTGCCCGGCCGCCGCGCCGGCCACTACGCGCTGCATCTCAATCGCCTGGTTCGACAGGGGGCGGGGGACGCGGCGGCGGAGTCGATGCCTGCGCCCGATCGCCACACGATCATGAACCTGGATATGGAATGGATTTCGTTCGGCGAAGAGAAGCAGTTCCTGATCGCGATTGCGGACGAAACGGGCGTGCTCGCGATCCGGCCGGCCGGCGGCGCGGAGGGCCCCGAATGACGACGTTGGACGCACGGCGCGCGGCCGAGATCGTCGCGCGGTTCCACGACCAGCGGATCCTGGTCGTGGGCGACGTGATGCTTGACCGCTACATACGCGGCAGCGTGAACCGGATTTCGCCCGAGGCGCCGGTGCCCGTCGTGGCCGTGACCGGGGAGACGGCCTCGCCCGGCGGCGCGGCGAACGTGGCGCGCAATGTGCAGTCGCTCGGCGGCGTGACGGTCCTGTGCGGCGTCGTCGGCGAAGACGCCGCGGGCCGCGAACTGATGGAGGTGCTCGGCCGGGACGACATCAACGCGGGCGGCGTGCGGCGGTTTCCCGACGTGCAGACGACCGTCAAGACGCGCGTCGTGGCCGGCCGCCAGCAGATCGTGCGCGTGGACTGGGACGTCCCGCTCGATCTGTCCGAGCGCCAGGTCGACTTGCTATGCCGGCACGTGGCCGACCTCACGCGGGAATCGTCCGGCGTCGTGATCGAGGATTACGGGAAAGGCTGCGTGCGACAGGAAATCGTCGATGCCGTGCTGTCCGTGGCCAGGCAGCGCCGGGTCCCCGTCGGGTTCGACCCGAAAGAGAACCACTGGCTCAAGATTTCCGGCGTCAGCGTGGCAACCCCCAACCTGCGCGAAGCGTACGCCGGCGCCGGGCTGCCCGAGCGCCCGCTGGCCGCCGACGCCCTGAAGGACGTCGCGCTGCGGAAAGCGGCGGGTATCCTGCTCCAGAAGTGGCGGCCCGACCTGCTGATCGTCACCCTCGGCCCGCAGGGCATGCTGCTGCTTTCCCAGAACGAGCCGCCGGCCGCCATCCCGACCCGCGCGCGGGAAGTCTACGATGTCAGCGGCGCAGGCGATACGGTCATCGCCGCCTGCGTGCTGGCTCTGGCGGCCGGGGCCAGCCACTACGAAGCCGCCGGCCTGGCCAATTACGCCGCCGGCGTGGTCGTCGGCAAGGCGGGTACCGCCAGTTGTTCGCAGGAGGAACTGCTGGCCGGCTTCCAGCAGACGCCTTGAGCAGCCGGCTTCCCGAAGGGGGAAGAGGTTTCCAGCCAATGTCGAAGGCGCCCGCGGCGGAAATGGACGGCGGCGGATGGGAAGAGGTTTTTAATGAGGGCGATAGGCGTCATTCCCGCGCGTTGGGCGTCCACCCGGCTGCCCGGCAAGAGCCTGGTGCCGCTCTGCGGCAAGCCGCTTGTCCTGTGGGTCGCGGAACGGGCACGGCAGGCGAAGACGCTGGACGCCGTGCTGGTGGCGACCGACGACGCGCGAATCCTGGCGGCATGCGAACAGGCCGGGTGCCGCGCGGTCATGACCCGCGGCGACCACGAGTCCGGCACCGACCGGGTGGCCGAAGCGGCCGGGGCGTGCGAGGCCGACGTTGTCGTGAACATCCAGGGCGACGAGCCGCTCATCGACCCGGCCCTGATCGACGCGCTTGTCGCCGTCATGCGCGAGGAAGAGGGCTGGGATATGGCAACGGCCGCCAGCCCGATCGAGTCGCCCGAGGTGCTGCGCGAACCGTCCGTGGTCAAAGTCGTCTTCGGCGCGCGCGGGCAGGCGCTCTACTTCTCGCGCGCGCCGATTCCGTTCGTGCGCGACGCGGGGTTCGTGGCCGAGGCGCCGCTGCACTGGCGCCATCTGGGCATCTACGCCTATCGCAGGGCGTTCCTCGCCCGCTTCGTGCAGACGCCCCCGTGCGTGCTCGAACGGGCGGAACGGCTGGAGCAGTTGCGGGCGCTCGCCCTGGGGGCGCGCATCAAAGTCGTGGCCACCCGAAGCCTGGCGCTCGGCGTGGACGTGCCCGAGGACGTGCCGCGCGCCGAGGCCGCGTTGCGCGAGGCCGGATTGGCATAAGGGAAGGAGAGGGTGTCGAATGGGCAGGACCGTACAGATCGGGACCGTGAAGATCGGGGGGAAGAATCCGCTCGCGCTTATTGCGGGCCCTTGCGTGATCGAAGGGCGCAAACAGACGCTCGACCTCGCCGGCCGGCTCGTCCGCCTCGCCCGGCGCCATGAGATTCCGCTCGTCTTCAAGGCCTCCTACGACAAGGCGAACCGCTCCGCTCACACCTCGTACCGCGGGCCCGGGCTCGCCAGAGGGCTGGACATCCTGGCCGAGGTCCGGGCGGCGTACGGCGTGCCCGTGCTGACCGACGTCCACGCCGAGTCGGAAGTCCCGCTCGCCGCACGCGTGGCGGACGCGCTGCAATTGCCCGCGTTCCTCTGCCGGCAGACTGATCTGGTCCTCGCGCTCGGCCAGAGCGGGAAAGCGGTCAACCTCAAGAAGGGCCAGTTCCTGGCCCCTTGGGACGTTTCGAACGTCGTCGCCAAGGTGGAGAGCACCGGGAACCGGAACATCCTGATAACCGAGCGCGGCACCTGTTTCGGATACAACAACCTGGTCTCCGATATGCGCAGTCTGCTCGTCCTGCGTGAACTGGGCTACCCCGTCGTGTTCGACGCCACCCACAGCGTCCAGCTGCCCGGTGGGGCGGGGGCCCGCTCCGGCGGGGAGGCGCGCTGGGCGCCCGCCCTCGCCCGCGCGGCCGTCGCCGTCGGGTGCGACGCGGTGTTCATCGAAACCCACATTGACCCGCGCCGGGCCCTCTCCGACAAGGACAACGCCATTCCGCTCGCCAAACTCAAACACCTGTGGACACGCCTGAGGCAAATCGATGCGATACCCCAATAGACAGCCGGAACCCGGGAACCGACTCTGCCCTGAACTCTGTCCCACGCTTCGTCCCACGCTTTGTCGTAAGCTTTGTCGTGAGCTTTGTCGAGCCCGGCCCGGCGCCCGGACCCGGTGGCGGCCACGCTGGCGAACCGGGCTGCCCCTGCTCCTCGTCCTGTGTCTGACGGGGTTGCCTGCGGCGGCCCAGCGGCCGAAGGCCCAGCCGGCGAAGGAAACGGGCAGCTTTCACGTGCCGCGCTACGACGAGGAGGGCCGGCTCTTGTGGCAGATTTACGGGGACTCCGCAAAACTGTTGCCAAAAGGCGACATTGATGTTACAAGTCTCAGGCTTGAGGTATTCAAAGACGGGAAAGTGGACGTCTGCATCATGGCGCCGCAGTGCGTCATTAACCAGGACAAGGGCACGGCTGCGTCCGAATCCGAGGTGCGGATCGAGCGCAGCGGTCTGGTCATCACCGGCGTGGGATTCCGCTGGAACCACCAGACGCAGGGCATCACGATCCTGAGCCGGGTGAAGGTCGTCATCGAGCAGCCCATGAAGATGATCGGACAGGACGAGGAAAACAAGCGGTGAACGGCGTACGAAAGATCGCAATCGCGGCCGGCCTGTGCGGTGCGCTGCTGGGCACGGCGGCGCGCACGGACGGCGCGGAGGCCGAGTTCGGCGCGGACGCGACGAACCGCACGGTCATCACGTCCGATCGGCTTGTGTTCGATTACCAGGGCCGCCAGGCGGTGTTCGAGGGCAATGTGCTCGTCGAGGACCCCCAGATGAGGGTGAAGGCCGACACGCTGACCGTGGTCTTTCTCGAACAGAACCAGATCAAGACGATCACGGCCGAGGGCCATGTTCGCCTGCACCAGGCGGACATGGTCGCCTTGGGGCAGAAGGCCGTTTACGAGGTGCCCGAAGGGCGGCTGGTGTTGACGGGTGAGCCGCGTATCCGGCGAGGCAATGATGTGTTGAGCGGAGAAACCATCACGTTCCTGAGAGCCGAGAACAAGGTGATTTGTGAACCGAATGCCCGGCTGATCGTCTACCCGGGCGAGATGGGGTCACTGGACGACTTGTTCAAGGACTAGAACAGATGGCTACCGCTGACGCGCTTCTGGAGACCGGAGAGCTGGTGAAGACCTACCACCGGCGCAGGGTGGTGGACGGGGCGAGCATCCGGGTGGGGCGCGGGGAGATTGTGGGCCTGCTCGGGCCGAACGGCGCCGGTAAGACGACGACGTTCTACATGATTATCGGCCTGATCAGACCCACGAGCGGCCGGGTGATTTTCCGCGGCCGCGACGTCACCCGCCAGCCGATGTTCAAGCGCGCCAGAGCCGGTATGGGCTATCTGGCGCAGGAACCGTCGGTGTTCCGTAAGTTGACCGTCGAGCAGAACGTGATGGCCATTCTCGAGACGCTCGACATCTCGCCCCGCGAACGGAAGAGGCGCCTCGGCCTTCTGCTCGATGAGCTCGGCATCGCCGGGCTGGCGAAACAGAAAGCCTATACGCTCAGCGGCGGCGAGCGGCGGCGGCTCGAGATCACCCGAGCGCTGGTCACGAGCCCCTCGCTGATCATGTTGGACGAGCCGTTCAGCGGCGTCGATCCGCTCGCCGTCTATGACGTACAGGGCATCGTCCGTGACTTGAAGGAGAAAGGGCTGGGGATCCTGATCACGGACCATAGCGTGCGAGAGACGCTCGAGATCGTCGACAGGGCTTACTTGATCTGCGAGGGACAGGTGTTGCGGGAAGGGACGAGTTCCTTCCTGATCAATGACGAGGTCAGTCGGGAACTCTACCTGGGGCCGCGCTTCAGCATGTGAGGCGGGGCCGGAGGGCGGCAGATGAGCGTTCGCGTATCACAATTCTTCGAGGAAGGCGGGCAGAAGCTCAAGCTGCAACTCGTGGCCGGCAAGAGCGGGATGCACCGGCTGATCCGCGAGGCGGCCATCAACAGGCCGGGCCTCGCGCTCACCGGCTTCTTTCGCTACTTCGCCCACAAGCGTATCCAGGTCATCGGCCTCGCCGAGAGCACCTTTCTGGCCGGCTTGAGCCGGGAGGAGCAGCGCGCACGGCTGCGCGGCGTGTTCGAGCAGCGCATTCCCTGCATCGTGGTGACCCGCAACAGGAAGGTGCAGCCGCCCGTCCGCGAACTGGCCAAGGAGCTGCGCGTGCCCGTCCTGCGTTCCCCGCTGATCACCAGCCATTTCATCAACCAGGCCACCCTCATCATGGAACGGCTCATGGCGTCTCGCATCCGGAAACAGGGCACGATGGTCGACGTGCACGGGGTTGGCGTGCTCATCGAAGGCGCCGCCGGCATCGGCAAGAGCGAGATAGCCCTCGCCCTCGTGGAGAAAGGCTACAGCCTTGTCTCCGACGACGTCACCGTGTTCCAGACGGACAGCTCGGGCAACGTGCTGGGCTCCGCGGTTGAAGTGACTCGCTATCACATGCAGATTCGCGGGCTCGGCATCATCCACGTGCCCAGCCTCTTCGGGGTGACCTCCGTGTGCGAGGAGAAGCGGCTCGACCTCGTCATCAGCCTGAAGAAGTCCGAAGCCGAGATCAATGAGGACGGGTCCGGCCTCACCGCCGAAACCTGTACGATCCTCGGCGTCGAGATCCCGCGCGTGTCCATTCACGTCGCGCCGGGCCGCGACCTGGCCTATCTCGTGGAGGTGGCCGCGCACAACCAGAAACTCAAGTTGCTGGGCCACGACGCGGCCAAGGAGCTGGATGCCAAGCTGATTTCGATTCTGGCCAGGAAACGGAGCAACTGATGAGCGGCAGGCGACAACCTGAGGCGGGCGGCGAGCCGGTGTTCACGCGCACCTTCGAGCTCGTCAACCAGTACGGGATCCATGCCAGGCCCGCCGCCCTGTTCGTCAAGACCGCCTCCCGCTACAACGCCGAGGTCACCGTCGAAAAGGACGGCATTACCGTCTCGGGCAAGAGTATCATGGGGCTTATGACCCTGGAGGCGGGCTACGGCGTCAGGCTGAAGATCATCGCGCATGGGCCGGAAGCCGAACAGGTCCTGGACGAATTGCAGAATCTGGTCGAAGGCAAATTCGGGGAAGACTAGGTGACAACAGGCTCCAGAGAAGAACTGACGCCCAAGGAAGTCGTGCTGGAGGGCATCGGGGTCTCGCCCGGGGTCGGGATCGGCCCGGCGTTCATCCTCTCGGATGACAAGGAACAGCCCGTCGAACGCGCGATCATCGATCGCGACGTTCCGCGTGAGATCGCCCGCTTCGAGGAAGCCATCATGACGACCCGCCACCAGATCAAGGAGATCCAGGAAGGGCTTACCGACGCGATCGGACAGACCGACGCCAGCATCCTGGACGCCCATCTCATGGTGCTGGACGACCGCTCCTTCATCGAGGACGTCATCGTCGGGCTGAAGAAGCAGTTGAAGAACGTCGAGACGGTCGTGCGGCTGGTCGCCAAGAAGTATGCCGATGCTCTCTCCAAAGTGGACGACGAATACCTCCGCGAACGCGCGGCCGACATCAAGGACGTGGCGCGGCGCATCCTGCGCAATCTGCACGGCGACACCTACGACCTGAGCGTGGTGCTCGAGCACAAGTCGCTCGTCGTGGCGCGCGACCTCGCGCCGTCCGAAATCGCCGCGCTGCGCAACGACCGCGTCGTGGGAATCGCTACCGATCTCGGCAGCCGCACCTCGCATACCGCGATCATGGCCCGCTCGCTCGAAATCCCGGCTGTCATGGCGCTGCGCGACGTCTCCACACGCGTCTTCTCCGGCGATCAGGTCCTGATCGACGGAAACAAGGGGCTGCTCATTATTTCGCCCACCGAAGAGCGCCTGCAGGCGTACGGGCAGGTCGTCAAGGCGCGTGAACACATCCGGTCCGAGCTGGCCGGGTTGCGGGATGAGCCCGCCGAGACCAAGGACGGGCACCGCATCGTGCTCTCCGCCAATATCGAGTTGCCCGACGACGTCGACGCGGCGCTCGAACACGGCGCGAACGGGGTGGGCCTGTTCCGCTCCGAATACCTCTACCTCACCCGCGAAGTGCTGCCTTCGGAGGACGAACAGGCCAGGGCCTACGGCGAGGTCGCCAGGCGGTTCGAGTCCAAGCCGGTCATCATTCGCACCCTCGACCTCGGCGGCGACAAGATCGGTACCGCCTTCCAGATCCCGAGAGAACGCAACCCGTTCATGGGCTGGCGCGCCATCCGGTTCTGCCTCTCGCATCCCGCCATCTTCAAGACTCAGCTCAAAGCCATCCTGCGCGCCTCCCATGAGGGGAACGTCAAACTCATGTATCCCATGATCACCAGCGTCGAGGAGGTGGTCGACGCCAACGCCATCCTCGAGGAGGCGAAAGCCGAACTGTCCGCCGCGGGCGTGCCTTTCGACGGCGGCATGGAGGTCGGCGTCATGATCGAGACGCCGTCCGCCGCGCTGACCGCCGATACGATCGCGCCCCACGTCAATTTCTTCAGTCTGGGCTCCAACGACCTGATTCAGTACACCCTGGCCGTGGACCGGGGCAACGAGCAGATCGCCAACCTGTACAAGCCGACGCATCCCGCGATCATCAAGCTGATCCAGCATACCATCGATGTCGGGCACCAGTACGGCATCTGGGTCGGGCTCTGCGGCGAAATGGCCGCCGACCCGCTGCTGACCCCGCTGCTGTTGGGGTTGAAGATCGACGAACTCAGCGTGACGCCGCCCGCGTTGCCCATGGTCAAGGATGCCATCCGCAGCCTCGACTACCCCGCGGCGCAGGAACTCGCCGCCGCGGCGCTTTCCGGGAAGTCTGCCGAGCACGTGATCGACCTGTGCCGGGAGACGATCGCCAGAACCGCGCCGGAGATCCTGGAACTCGTGCGGTGAGCGCGGACCGGAACGCGCCATGAGCCGTCTGCCGCAAGTGTCCCGAACGTGCAAGCGCTTCGGGCCCCCGTCTGGACGGGCTGGCCCGCGGCCGCACGAGTGTTGAGTTGACGCCGCGCCGATGCGGGTGTTACAGTCCACCCTTCTTGAGGGAGAAGGAACTGTCAGCGGGAACCACAGGGAGCAAACATGAACAAGCCATCCTATCTGTTTACGTCCGAGTCGGTTACCGAAGGACACCCGGACAAGATCGCCGACGGGATCTCCGATTCCATTCTCGACGCCATCATGGCAAAGGACAAGCACTGCCGGGTGGCCTGTGAAACGCTGGTGACCACCGGGTTGGCCGTCATCTCCGGCGAGGTCACCACCGAGGCGGCCGTGAACTACGCGGACATCGCGCGCGAGAAGATCAAACGCATCGGCTATACCGATGCCGCCATGGGCTACGCACACGACACCTGCGCGGTCGTCGTCACGCTCGACAGACAGTCGCCCGATATCTCGCAGGGCGTCACCGCCGGGCAGGGCCTGTTCAAGGAACAGGGCGCCGGCGACCAAGGCATGATGTTCGGCTATGCCTGCGACGAAACCCGTGAACTCATGCCCATGCCGATCATGTACGCGCACCGTCTCACGCGCGCCCTCGCCAAAGCGCGGCGCGGCGGGGAATTGCCCTTCCTCCGCCCGGACGGCAAGTCGCAGGTCACCGTTCAGTACGAGAACGGCAGACCGGAATCGGTGCATACCGTCGTGGTCTCCACCCAGCACGACCCGTCCGTGCCGTACAAGAAGCTCCGGAGCGCCGTCATCGACGGGGTCGTCCGCCAGGTGATCCCCGCCAAGCTGCTGCGCCGCCACACCCGCTACCTCATCAACCCCACCGGCCGCTTCGTCGTCGGCGGGCCGCAGGGCGACTGCGGGTTGACCGGCCGCAAGATCATCGTCGATACCTACGGCGGAACCGGCCGGCACGGCGGCGGCGCGTTCTCCGGGAAGGATCCGTCGAAGGTCGACCGCAGCGCCGCCTACATGGCCCGCTATATCGCCAAGAACATCGTCGCCGCCAAATTGGCGCGCCGCTGCGAGGTCCAGCTCGCCTATGCCATCGGCTACCCGGATCCCGTCTCCGTGTTCGTCGAGACGTTCGGGACCGGCAAGGTCGATGACGCCAGAATCACCAAGGCCGTCACCCGCGTGTTTGAACTCAAGCCGGCGGCCATCATCCGCCACCTGAAGCTGCTGCGGCCGATCTATGAGGCCACCTCCGCCTACGGCCACTTCGGCCGCAGCAAGAAGCTGGATCTGTTCACCTGGGAGAAGACCGACAGGACCGAAGCCCTGTGCGGCGCCGTCTGAGCGGCGCCGGCACACGGAAGGGAACCATGAAGACCATGCCAAAGAAGACAGCCCGAAAGACGAAGGACTATGTCGTCAAGGATCTGGCTCTCGCCGAGTGGGGCCGCAAGGAAATCCGGCTGGCCGAGTCCGAAATGCCCGGCCTGATGCAGCTGCGCCGGGACTACGGCAAGACGAAGCCGCTGCGCGGCGCCCGCGTCGCCGGCTCGCTGCACATGACCATCCAAACCGCTGTCCTGATCGAGACGCTTCAGGCGCTCGGCGCGCAGGTGCGCTGGGCGAGCTGCAATATCTACTCCACTCAGGATCACGCCGCCGCCGCGCTCGCCGTGAAAGGAACCCGCGTCTTCGCCGTGAAGGGCGAGACGCTCACCGACTATTGGGCCTACACCGACCGCATTTTCGACTGGGGCGGCGGGAAAGGGCCGAACCTCATCGTCGACGACGGCGGAGACGCCACCCTCATGGTGCATCTCGGACGCCAGGCCGAAGAACGCCCCGAAATTCTCAGGCGTAAGCCGGGCAGCCACGACGAAGCCGCCCTGCTCGCCCAGCTCAGGACATCCGTCCGGCGCGATCCCGGCCGGTTCCACCGGATCGCCAAGGGAATCCGCGGCGTCAGCGAGGAAACCACCACCGGCGTGCATCGCCTCTACAAGATGCATGAACGCGGCGAACTGCTGTTCCCCGCCTTCAACGTGAACGATTCGGTCACCAAGTCCAAATTCGACAACCTCTACGGCTGCCGCCACTCCGTGGTCGACGGCATCATGCGGGCCACCGATGTCATGCTCGCCGGCAAGGTCGCCGTCGTGGCCGGCTACGGCGACGTCGGCAAGGGCTGCTGCCAGGCCTTGCACGGGCAGGGCGCGCGCGTGATCGTGACCGAAATTGACCCCATCTGCGCGCTGCAGGCCGCCATGGAAGGCTATGAGGTCATGCCCATGGACAAGGCCTGCACCGTCGGCGATATCTTCGTCTCCGCCACCGGCTGCTGCGATGTCATCACCGCCCGGCATATGCGGCGGATGAAAGACATGGCGATCGTCTGCAATATCGGGCATTTCGACAGCGAAATCGACATCCAGGGCATCGAAAAGTACCGCTGGGAGGAAATCAAGCCGCAGGTCGACAAAGTCACGCTGCCCAGCGGCAGGCGCCTTATCGTCCTCGCCAAGGGCCGGCTCGTCAACCTCGGCTGTGCGACCGGGCACCCCAGCTTCGTGATGTCCAACAGCTTCACCAACCAGGTGCTCGCTCAGCTCGAGCTCTTTACCCGGCCCGAGAAGTACCCGGTGGGCGTCTACGTGCTGCCCAAAACGCTCGACGAACAGGTGGCCAGGCTGCACCTCGGCCGGCTGGGCGTCGAGATCGACGCGCTCAACGCCAAGCAGGCGCGCTACCTCGGAGTCAAGAGGACGGGCCCCTATAAGACGGATTTGTACCGGTATTGACGGGGAGGCCCCCCCCCTCGGCACGCCCGCCTGGGCCTGCCGGCCCGGCTTCGTGAGTAGGGGCATATTTTGAACTTGATTTCTGTCCCTCCTGGAAGATATAAGGACATGCAGGGGAGAAAGGGACAATGGACGACTCCAAGAAGAGCAAAGAACAGCTCGTGGCTGAGTTGCGTGGGCTGCGTGCCGAGTTGAACGCCGCGCGGGCCAGGGGAAATGTGGCCTTCGACGAGACGACGGAAGCCCAACTGGCGCGAGCCAAGCGTCTGGAGACGGCCGGAACCGTGGCCGGCCAGATCGCGCACGACTTCAACAACCTGTTGACCCCGTTGATGGCCTACCCGGCGCTCATCCGCAAAGACCTGCCCGACGGCGCGGCGGGCCGCGAAATCCTCGATATCATGGAGAAGACCGCGCACGACATGGCGCATATCACCCAGCAATTGCTCTCGCTCTCGCGCCGCGGCCACGTCGTCGACGAGAAGGAGTTCGATATCAACGCCGTCGTCAAGCAGGCCGTCGCCCTCATCAAGAGCGGGGCGCCCTCCGGCATCAAGATCGACGCGTCGCTCAGCGGCGAGATCGCGCCCATCAAAGGCGGCGATGACCAGGTCCTGCGCGTGCTGCAGAATATCTGCCAGAATGCCGTCGACGCCATGGGCGACGAGGGCACCCTGTCGATCAAGACCGAAAACGTCTACCTCGACAGGCCCGTCGGCCACTACGATACCATCAAGAACGGCAGCTATGTGAAAGTTACCGTCACCGATACCGGGCCCGGTATTCCCAATGAGATCAAGGACCGCATATTCGACCCCTTCTTTACCACCAAGAAAGCCACCAAGCGCCGCGGGTCCGGGCTCGGCCTCAGCGTCGTGCACGGCATCATGAAGGATCATGAAGGGTATGTCGACCTCAGCTCCGCGCCGGGGGCGGGGACCACCTTCTGCCTGTACTTCCCCAGACCGGCCATGCCCGAGGAGACCAGACAGCCCGAGCAGGACATGGCGGGCGGGCACGAGAAGATCCTTGTGGTCGACGATGATCCTACCCAGATCGACGTGAATTCCAAGATACTGGCGTCTCTCGGCTATGAAGTCGTCGGCGTCACCAGCGGCGAGGAGGCCGTCGAGTTCATCAAGACTCATGCGGTCGACCTCATCCTGCTCGATATCGTCATGCCGGCCGGCATGGACGGCGTGGAAACCTATCAGAAGATCAAGGAACTCAAGCCGGACCAGCGCGCCATCATCGTCTCCGCCTATGACGAACACGAAGGGGTCGCCAAGATGCAGCGGATGGGCGCAGGCGAGTTCATCAGGAAGGCCGTCACCATGGAAAAGCTTGCACGCGCCGTACGCCAGGAACTCGATGGCGCCGTTCAGGGCGGGGCCAGGCGGGATGACCTGCGTATTCTGCTGGTCGACGACGAAGAAATGATTCGCAGCCTCTTCCGCATGATCCTCTCGACTGCGTTGCCCGAAGTGCAGATCGATACCGCCGCCAACGGCGCCGAAGCCGTCGAATCCTTCAAGGCGCTGCATCCCACGCTGCTCGTCATGGACCTGAACATGCCCGTGATGGACGGGCGCGAAGCGTTTAAACGCATACAGGAAACCTGCTCGCAGGAAGGGCGCAAAATGCCGCCTGTCATCTTCTGTACCGGCTTCGCGCCGCCCGAGTCCATCAAGAAGACCGTCGCCGAAACCAACCAGCACGTCCTGCTCTCCAAACCCGTCACCGAAGAAGCCCTCGTCGAAGCCGTCAAGAAACGGCTCTAGCCTGAAACTGGCTCGAGCACCCCACTTCGCCGTCGCCCCTCCTGGCTTGGTCGGGCGCGGGGTGCTCGAGAACCCCCGCCGCAGCGGCGGGATCGACAAAGATTACGACCCGCCTACGCCCAAGGCTTCGGCGGGCGCAGCCCGCCTACGCCCAAGGCTTCGGCGGGCGCAGCCCGCCTACGCCCAAGGCTTC
>JAFGHX010000131.1 GCA_016929905.1 Kiritimatiellia bacterium | reverse complement strand
TTGGAAATCTCTTTCCCCATCCGCTGCCGTCCATTCATCCGTTGGAAATCTCTTTCCCCATCCGCTGCCGTCCATTCATCCGTTGGATTCCTCCCTCCCCATCCGCTGGAGACTCTGACCGAACGCTGGAGGGCTCAAGGCGAGGCGGCTACCGCTGGGCGAGCCGGGCGTGAACGTAGTGGAAGTTCTGCAGGACCTCGTCGGAGGAAATCGCCCGCGAGTAGACGGCGGCGAGGAACAGCGAGCCCTGCCAGGCGCGGTCGAGCGACCCGCCGCGGTTGCCCAAAGCCAGCACATAGCCGGCGCCCCACGGGTTGGGGCCGGCGGTATCCAGGCCGCCGTCCTCGTTGTTGAACGCCTTCAACTCGCCGTCCACGTAAATGCGCATCCCGTCCGCCGGCTTGTAGGTGCAGACGAGATGGTACAGCCTGGCTCTTGCGGCAACCACGCCACTGGGCGTCGTCAGGTAGACCTTTTCGGCGCTGGCGGTAAGCAACCGAAACGTGAAGGCGTCCTCCGCCTGACCGACGGCAAAATTCCGCCTGTTCTTACGCACGCCCTCCGGGTGATTGTATGAGACGATGCGGGCCGGGCCGCCCTGGAAGAGGGTCTCGGTGCTGAGCACCACTTCCACCGTCAGTTCGTCGCTGGCGGTTATGGGCTGATACAGCTTGCGCCGGGTATCCGACGCGGCGGCGACCGAATCATGATTGACGGCGGCGAAATGCAGCCCGCCGCCGGGCCGCCACTCCCACCGGCTGCCGGAAAGCGTGAGGTCGAAGGGGACTCCGACGCCCGAGACATCCTGCACGAGGGGCCCTGTACCCTCCCGGAACGTGTAAAGCGCCTGCAGGCCGGCCGTCACGCGGACAGTCTGCGCCGGCTGTTTGCCGAGAACGGCGGGTTTGGCGGCCACGACCGTTGCGGCGCCGACCACCGCATAATGGCCCTCGTTCAACTCGACGGTCTTGCCCGTGCGCCGGTTCGTCACGAGCAGGTCGCCTTCGGCCAGATCGATGTGAGTCGAGCCCGGCGCCACGGACAGCACGAACCGCGTGCCGGCGAGCGCGATGTCGGCGTCCGGTGTTCTGAACGACGGGCGCCCTGCACCGGAGACCCGGGTATCGTCCACGGCCAGCACACCGCGTTTGAGGAAGACGACTTCTCCCCGTCTCGCCACCGGCAGGCGTTCCACGAGCGCATCGCTCCTCAATTCCAGCCGCATCCCGTCCGTGTAACGCAGCACCGCCGCGCTGCGACTCCCGGCGGTCCGCAGGCTCGCGCCTTCGGGAAGAAGCTCGCGGCCAATCGCCGGCCGGCTTCGCGTCCCGTCCGTGACGAACGCGTCGCCTTCCACGCGTTCGATGCGCACGACGGCCGCCGCATCCGGCGAGAACGGCGCGACCCTCGGCAGCCAGGCGTGGAAGAGTAACCCCAGTCCCACGAGCGCGGCCGCGGCCATGCCGGTGACCCACCAACCCCAGGCGCGCACCCCGACGGGCCGGCGGCGAGCACCGCGCCCGCCGGCAAGCGTAGCGCGTGAGGGCCTTCGGCGGGCCCGCGACAGTCTGCCATCGGGCTGCCACCGGGCCGCCCGCACGGCTGCCACCTCCGGCTCGGACAGATCCGCTTCCGAAACGGCACCCTCGGCAGCGTACGAGCAAAGCTCCACGCGCCTGCCGAGTTCCTCATGAAAGGTCTCCCGCGGATCACCGAGCCCGGGCACATACGCAGGCCCGGACGGCAGACGGCACACATCACTGTCTGCCGCTGCCCGGACCTGCTGCAGGAGGGAGTAATCCAGCGCGCCCAGACGCCGAAAGAGAGCGGACCCCGAGACATGCCGACACTCCGACACGGCACACCACGTCTCGTCAAAAAGCCAAGCCGGCTCAGGATCCAGCCGGCGGTCCAAGCTGATGGCCATGCCGGACTCCGCGAACAGAGGCGCAACCAGCCATCGCCCCGCCGTCTGTCTCAAGAGGACTACCGCAGGCTGCAGCGCCGTATCGCCGGGCACGGATTTCATGCTCCAGCAGTCGCCAGGCCTTGGGCTTGCCTCTGCTATTGACGGGTTTACAGTCAAGTTGAGTCGCCCCCTTCATCTAAGGGAAGGCGCCGTTAGGCCGCCTTTTCAAAACCAGCCGCGATTCCTCTGCAAAACGGCCATCTAAAACCGATAAATCACAAAAAAACGATGCTTTCCTTCACAACCAGCCCCCTCGGCCTGCTGCGCCAAGAGTCCGAAGCCACTCTCCCACTCTCCCACTCTTCCACTCTTCCACTCTTCCATTCTCCGAACTCCTCCCCTTTCCCCCTATGCCCCATACGTGTCGAGCAGCCTGCGGCACCAAAGCTGCAATTCGTCCACGGACGGCTCTTGGAGTTGAAAGGCTTCGCGCAGCGCGGCCAAGGCCCGCTTCTCCTCGTTCGCGACCGTTTGGTGCGAGACTCCGAGTTCCTTCGCGGTGTCATGCAGCGTGGCCTTTTCGGCGGCCTTCCGCTCACAGAAGCGGGGGATCGTATAGCCAAGCAGAACCCGGCGCTGCCGTTCAGACAGTTCGCCCACAGCCCGCGCCACAATCTCATCGATCTCCATCAACAGGGGGGAATCCGGCGCCATCTGCCGGTCCATCGCCGAGGGGTCGGCGAAGGCGGTGACACAGAAATTGGTGCAGGCGGCCCAATACTGTTCCAGCCCATGGCTCAAGACGTAGCCTGCGGCGTATTGCATGACGATGCCGAGCAGGCGTTGCAGTCCCTCCAGCAGGTCCTCGTCGGCGTAGGGGCCCTTTCTTTCAGATACCGGCCGGCGCTGAAACGGCGGGAAACGGCGACATGCCGCCTCGAACTCCAGCCAATCGCCTGCGTAGACGCCGAGGGCCGCGAACGTTTCTTGCCAGACGGCAAGCCCGTACACGGGGTTTCGCCCCTGCTTCTCGGCGGCGAACACAGGGCCCGCGTTCGTTCGCAACAGGAACCGCACCCGCGCGCGCAACCAGACCGGCTCGCCCTCGAACGGACACCGGGTTTTGGCGACATGGTTCCTGAACGCACGCAGGAGATAGGCGCACACGGACTCGTTTGTGTCGCAGCGGCGCTCCACGTGCCGCCAGAAGGAAGCCGGCTCCCGCATGGCGACCGACCAGAACTGGCCGATCAGCTCCCGGTCCTGCTCGCTGAGGTGTGTTTCGCGGGCGAGGTACGCGTAGGCCTGCAACTCGAGTTTGCGGAAGGCACCCGCCTTGAGCGCCTCGCGTACGGTGCCCAAGCCGAGTTCGACCGCCGGCTGTTCCGCTGCCTGCCTGTCCGCCTCTTTGGTCATGGTTTGTCCAGGCGTCCCGGCGGCGAGGCTCAGCCCTCAAAGGCCTGCTTCAGTCCCGCCAGGATCTGCTCAAACCGCATACCGCGGGAGGCCTTCAGGAGAATCGCGTCACCCGGCGCGGCTTCGTGCCGAAGGAGCGAGACGGCCTCCGCGTTGCCGGCACAATGCGTGACGGCGTCCGGGGCCATGTGCGCCCGGCACGCGCCGTCGGCGATCCACTTGCCGCGGGCGCCGACCGTAACGAGACGGTGGCACCTTCCCTCCGCCACAGCCCGGCCGAGCGACCGGTGCTGCGCCTCCTCGCTCGGCCCCAGTTCCAGCATCCCGCCCAATACCAACCATTTTCGCCCGGGCGCCGGGATCTCGCCAAATGTATCCAGCGCCGCCTGCATGCTCATCGGGTTGGCATTGTAGGCATCGTTGACGATTTCGATGCCCGCCAGAAAATGGCGCTCCCACCGCATGGCCAGGGGCAGATAGCGTTCGAGTGCGGCCTGTATGTCGTCCCAGGCGATATCCCGCACCCTGGCCAGGGCAACGGCGAAAAGGGCATTGCGCATGTTGTGCCGGCCGGGCACGCCGAGACGAATGTCCGCCGCGCAGCCGGTCGCACGCTCACGGACGCGCATCCGCCGGTCCGGCTCGGCGTTCACCTCGCACGCATAGTCGGCTTCGACACGCTCGCCAACGGTGACCAGGCGACACGGCACCGCGGCGGCAAGCACGTCGAAGCAGGGCAAATCGCTTGCCAGCACGGCCAGGCCATCGGGCGGCAATCCTCGCAGCAAGTCCGCCTTCTCCTGCGCAATACGTTCCAATGAGCCAAAGAACTCCAGGTGCGCGGGGCCGACGTTGGTGACAATGCCGCAGTCCGGCCGCAGCAGTTCCGTCAAGGCCCGAATCTCGCCCGGATGGTTTGTCGCCAGTTCAAACACCCCGACCTGCGTATCGCCCGGCATCGCCAGCAGGCTCAGCGGCACGCCGATATGGTTGTTCCAGTTGCCCCGGCTTCGGGCGGTCCGCAGCCGCATGCTCAGTACGCCGGCGACCATTTCCTTCACCGCCGTCTTCCCGACGCTGCCGGTGATGCCGATCAGGTCCGGGTCCACCTGCAGGCGGTACCCCTCGGCGCAGCCGCGCAGCGCTTCGAGCGGGTCGGCCACGACGAGCAGCGGTCGCTCGACGCCGAACGGCCGCAGGCGGCCCTCGCGCACCATCGCGCCCGCTGCCTGCCGGTCGAATGCGGCCTCGACAAACTCGTGCCCGTCGAAATTCGGGCCGCTCAACGCCACGAACAGCTCACCGGGCCTCAGCGTGCGGGTGTCGGTCGACACGCCTGCCAGCCGCGCCGGCGGCGCAGGACACCATGTGCCGCCCGCCCATTGCGCAAACAGTCCCGGATCATAGCCGCTCATGAAGACATTCCCGTAACAACGCCTGCCCGCCATTCTGCCTCGGCTGGCCGAAAAAGGGAAGAAAGGAAGCATGGCCGAGTGCAAGAATGGACGTGGGGCAGGCTGGAAACCGGGCAGGAAGGCCCTCCGGTGAAAACAGGCAGACGGGACGGCGCGCGTTCACACGTGCGGGCTGTTCGTGCCGTCCTCACCGCAGGAGTTCGCGGACGACTTGCCGGTCGTCGAACGGAATAACCTTGTTGGCGAATTCCTGGTAGTTCTCGTGGCCCTTACCGGCTATCAGCACGATGTCGCCCTTACCGGCCGTTCCGAGCGCGCGTTCAATGGCCGCGCGCCGGTCTTCGACGACCTCCACATCATGCCCGCTCTCGAATCCGCTTCGGATCTCGTCGATGATCAACCCGGGCTCTTCGCCGCGCGGATTGTCGGAAGTCAGGATCGTATGGTCCGCCAACCGGTCCGCCACAGCTCCCATCGCCGGGCGCTTGCTGCGGTCGCGGTTCCCGCCGCAGCCGAAGACGACGATCAGGTGGCGCCGTGCGATTTCGCGCAGCGTGGTCAAAACGTTCTCGAGTGCGTCGTCGGTGTGCGCGTAGTCGATGAAAACCTGGAACCCGGTACGCGTAGGTACTTCTTCGAGCCGCCCGCGCACGAACACGATGCTGGAGAGCACGTGCCGGATCAGCGCGGGCTCGATGCCCAGCGCACCCGCCGCCGCGAAGGCACCCAACGCGTTCGCGATGTTGTAGCGGCCGAGCAACCGGAGCTTCACGTGCCCCTCCCCCCACGGGCTGCACACCTTGAAGGAGCTGCCCCGCGGCGTCACATCGATGTTCTCCGCATGGACGGTTGCCTCCGGTCCGGACCCGTAGCTCAAGATTCTGTCCGGCGGCAGAAAGGCCAGTTCGTTGCCGGCCAGCAGTCTGGCGCCCCACGGGTCGTCCATGTTGACGACGGCTGCGGGACGCTCGCCGCCGAGGTAATCCGGCCGGAACAGCAGCCGTTTCGCGTCAAAATAGCCATCCATCGTCTTGTGGTAGTCGAGGTGATCCCGCGTCAGATTGGTGAAGACGGCCACATCAAACCGAGTACCCCACACCCGGTCTTGCTGCAGGGCGTGCGAGGAGACTTCCATCACGGCGCTCTTGCAGCCGACCTGCACCATCTGGGCCAGCATCCCCTGCAGGTCCGGGGCTTCGGGGGTCGTGCGTGCGGCGGGGATCGCGCGCGCGCCAATCTCATAGTTGACCGTTCCGATCAAGCCCGGCTGCAGGTTGGCGGAAGAGAGTATATCGCGCACCATGAAAGAAACCGTTGTCTTCCCGTTCGTGCCGGTCACGCCCATCACGCGCATGTGATGCGACGGGTGCCCGTTGTACGCGCAGGCAATCTGCGCGAGGGCGCGGCGGGCGTCGGCGACCTCGATCCGGGTCACCCCGCCGCCGCCCGGCTCGACGCGCTCAGCGACGATGGCCGCTGCGCCGCGCTTTATCGCGTCCTCGATGAACGCGTGCCCATCGTTCTTTTCGCCGCGCAACGCGGCAAAAAGGAAACCGGGCCGCACCTGCCTCGAATCGTAAGCGACCCCCGTGATCTCGCCGGTGAGCGCCCCCTGCACCTGGCGCGTCTCGACACCGCGCACTATCCGTTCCAGTTTCATAGACACCCATCACTTTGCGGCATATCGTGCCGGCGCAATATCCAGGTACCGGACAGCCTGTTCCGCGATCCCCCGGAAGACCGGCGCGGCGACGGCGCCGCCGGTATGCAGGGGGCGCGGCTCATCCACGACCACGATGACGCCGATCTGAGGCTCATCGGCCGGCAGGAACCCGACGAACGAAGCGACGAAGGCCGAGGAGGAATACTGCCCGTTGATGACTTTCTGCGCGGTCCCCGTCTTGCCCGCCACCCTGTAGCCCGGTACGCAGGCCTTGGTTCCCGTCCCCCCTTCCTCCGTGACGCGAGCGAGCAGCTTGGTCATCAGCGCGGCCGTCTCCCGCTTGATCGGGCGCCCCAACACCAGCGGCTCCGGCTGCAGAAGGGTCCCGCCCCGGGAATCGGTTACCCGCCTGGTGATGTAGGGCCGCATGAGGAACCCCTCGTTGCCAATGGCACACACCGCCCCGAGCATCTGCAGCGCGGTGACCGTCACGCCCTGGCCAATCGCCAGCCGGGTGGGCGCCACCTTCGACCAGCTCTTGCTCGGCCGAAGGATGCCCGTCTCTTCGCCGGGCAGGTCGATGCCGAGGCAGGAGCCGAACCCGAACGCGCGCAGGTACCGCTCGAAGCAGGCGTCACCCAGCGTCAATGCGACCTTGGCGGTCAGGATGTTGCTCGACTTCTTCAGTCCGTCCGCGACGGTGAGCGTCCCGTACGGGTGATGATCGCGCAGCGGCCAGCCGCCGTAGAACCACGCCCCGTTTTCGCAGTCGAAAACGCTCGTCGGCTGAACGCTGCCCTTGTCCAGGGCCGAGGCAATCGTCACGACCTTCAGGGTCGAGCCCGGATCGTACGTGTAGGACACCGCCCTGTTGCACAACTCCGCCTCTTGCGCCTGACGGAACGTGTTCGGATCGTAGGCCGGCCGACTGCACATGGCCAGGATTTCGCCGGTCAACACGTCCTGCACAATCGCCCATGCGGCCTTGGCCTTGTGTGCGGCCACGGCTTCGTCCAGAGCGCGCTCGACCACGTACTGCACCGCCTCGTCCACATTCAGGCACACGTCCGCCCCGTCACGCGATGCCTTGTCCTCTATCCGGCGGCCCGGCAGTTCTCTCTGCCGCCCGTCCTTCTCGGCGACGCGCAGACCGGGACTGCCTCTGAGATAGCGGTCCATGCGCTGCTCGATCCCGCCGCTGCCCACCCCCTCGTAGTTGCAGAACCCGAGCACGTGGCACAAGAACGGTCCCTTGGGGTACTGCCGCACGAACGTATCGCGGAAGAATACGCCCGGCAACTCCATCTCCCGCACCGCCTTCGCCGCCTCGTCCGGCACGAAGCGGCGCAGATAGGCGAACCGGCTGTTGGGGCGGCTCACGCGCTGCAGAGCCCATTGTGAGTCCAGATGCAGCCCCTTCGCCACACCCGCGGCCACGACCCGCGGGTCGCTGTTCGCCACCACGTAGGCAGGATCGGCGCAGATATGCTTGCCGGCAATGTCCAGGCCGAGGAGGTTGCCCCTGCGGTCCAGGATGCGTCCCCGGCGGTACAGAATCTCGGTCCGCTTGGTGCGCGAATTGCGGATCGACTCGCGCAACGCTTCGTGAGGCCCCAGATGCAGGAACGCCAAACGGGAACCCAGCCCGAGCATGGCCGCGCACAGGATGCCGACCACGGCGTACAGACGGCTGGCATTGTTCTGGTCCGTCATTGGCGCAAAACCCGCGTGCGGGAGCGGCCACACCCCAAGCCCGCGACGGCGCTCGTGTCGTGTCTCGCAAATAGGCTTGCGGGCTTCGCCCGCAACCCAGAGGTCAGAGGTCGGAGACCAGAGGTCAGCGGCTTTCCAGCAAGCATGGCGTTCTGCCTGACCTCTGACTTCTGCCCTCTGACCTCTCCGCACCCAAGACTTTCTCGTTTTTCGTTGCCGTTCTCGACAATTAAGCCACTAACTGGCCGTTCGCAGAGCGGTCTGCGCCACACGCGCCTTGATCTGCATCAAGGCTTCCTCGTAGCAAGTCGGGCAATACCCGTGCGAATAGGAGATCTCATCCCTCGAAAATGCGTCCCGACTGTGTTCCGGCTCCCAACCCCGATCGGTTCGAATGCGATGGCAAATGCAGCACTTCACAATGTGTTTTCCCATGGCCATTGGTCGTGCCTCCTCTTATCGGCTCGTTTCCGGCATTCCCAAAAATCCGTCCCCCACAACCTGTCACGCTCTTTCGATCGAACCGGTCAGTTGACCTCATAAACGCGTACCGTGTGCTTCTCATCGGGCCGAAACATCTTCATGTTGTGCCGCAACAGCGCTTCCTCAATGCTGGGCGGCGTCTTCATCTTCGCCCATCTTCCCTCTTCCGTCGCACATCGCTGCCGCAAGGTTTCCTTCTCGGCCTCCAGCGCCTTCAGTTCCTTGGCCAGCGCTTCGCAGCGGCCGTCCAGCCAGAGGTAACAGAGCGCGAGTATGGATGCCAGAACCAGAAGTGCAGCGAATGGGACCGGAAAGATGTACCCTCCGGTCGATTTCTTCCTGTTTCTTCGAGCCATCATCCACCTCTTTGGCATTCGCTTAGCGCATCGTGCCCGGCCTACACGTCACGGCTCGTCTGCCCGTCCCACCTGCCAGGCGCCGGCGACCACGGTCTATATCCGCTCCGCCGCACGCAGTCTGGCCGATCGTCCCCGCGGATTTCCCTTGATTTCCGATTCCGACGGCATCACAGGCTTCTTGTTCACCAGCCGAACCCGCGGTTCCTCCCCAACCCACTCCCGCCCGCCCCCGGCCAGTGATTCCCATCTGCCGACGTGACGCCGTAAGAAGTGCTTTACCTCCCTGTCTTCCAGGCTCTGAAATGAGAGGATTGCGGCACGGCCTCCCCGCCGAAGCAGCTCCAAACCCGCCTTCAACCCCTCGCGGAGCGACTCGAGTTCCTCGTTGACAGCCATCCTAAGTGCTTGAAAAGTCAACGTCGCCGGGTTTAACCGGCCACGGTGCCCTTTGACTTCCAACACGATGTCTGTGAGCTGCCTCGATGTTGTGATCGGGACGTTCTCTCTTTCCCTCACAATCGCACGGGCGATACGCCGTGCCGCAGGTTCCTCCCCCAATTGCCTCAACAGGTCTCCGAGCGCGTCCTCCCGCAGCGAAGCGATCAACTCCGCCGCCGTCGGTCCGCGCGTGTAGTCCATGCGCATGTCCAACGGGCCGTCGAGCCGGAAGCTGAACCCCCGGTCCGCCGACTCCAACTGGTCCGAAGACACGCCCAAATCCAACAGCACCCCGTCGACCGGCCCCAGGCCGGCACCCGCCGCGATGTCGGCCATCGCAGCGAAGTTGCCGTGAACGAGTGTGCATTGCCTGTTCCATCTCGCCAGATTTCTCCGCGCGCGCCCCAACGCGTCCGGGTCTCTGTCTATCCCAAGCAGTCTCGCGCCGTCCCCCGCCCTTTCCAGAATCGCGCGGGCATGACCGCCGCTGCCGACAGTGGCGTCCACGTAAGTCCCGCCCGCTCGAACGTCCAGCGCGGCGAGAACCTCCGCCACCATCACAGGCCGATGCCGGGTGTCCGCCATGCGTCTTTCAGCCTGGTCCGCGACAGACTGCTGCCTCCGCCCTGAGGGACGATCTGCATGTCCCTGTCCACCGCCATGTACCGGTCGTCACCGCGGTAGAGCTCTCGCTCCGGCAACTTGAACCAGCGCACCTTCCGGTCGCCGCGGTTGATCGCGCGATTCAAGTGCAGGAACCGGGCCACGTTCGGCATCCTCATGCATCCACCCCCCGTCTCGTTACTGCCTCCTGCATGCCGCCGGTCAAATGCCGATCCGCCGGGCGGCATCCCCGAATTTGGACGGCTCCTTCGCCTTCGCCCGCTCTTGCGCCCAGAGGTCCGGGTTCCAGATTTCAAAAGACTGAATCACGCCCACAAACGCCACCTGGTTCTCGAGTTGCGCGTACGCCAGCAACTCGTCGCTGATGCGAATGCGGCCCTGTGAGTCCCAAGGACACAGATCCGATTGAGAACCGATGCTGCGCACAAACGTGCGGCCGTCCTCATCGGCAATGGACAGATTCCCGATCCTCTCGAGAATCTGATGCATGACCGCTTCGGGAAAAACGTTGAGGTATGTGCCCTTCACCGAGGGCACGACGTAGACACTCTTGGCAGGCTCAATCTGCTCACGCCACTGCCGCGGAATCGTGAGGCGCTTCTTGGGATCCAGCGAGTGAAGAAAGGTATTGAGAAAGATCGCACGCTGGATTTCAGTTGTTAATAGTTTGTGCCCAGAGTGGTCCACAGCAACACCTCGCCCCACATGCTGCCACCCTGTGACACAGTTGTCAACAACTAATTTTGGATTTTTCCGCTTTTCTGCAGGTTCTCAACTTCAAAAAAAGTCGAGGTTTTCCAGCCGAAAACACGGTTTTCGCACGGCTCATCTCCTCCATTCGCCTGGATCGCAGGCTGCGCATCATTCGGTTTCTCTGTCGCCTGAGGCCGGCGCCGCCACTGAGGCGCTGAGGGCCAGCGCCCCACCGCGGAGCGCGCCAACCCGGGATCAGTGCCGGGCGCATCCGCTCGCGGCGGCCCGGGCTCTCAGTTGGTGCGTCTGCCGCCGACGCCTTTGGTGCTGCTCGTAATCTTCCTGGCCGCTTCCCTGGGCCGCAGCGCGCGGCTGGCGGCACCGGCCTGCCACATCTCGGAGTTGCCCATGACGGCGAGTTCCCGGGTCAGTCGCACCTGATAGTCCGGCTGCCCGCACACCTTGAGCACGCGTTGGGTCTCCACGCCCGTCTTGACTCGCTTGTACAACTCCTGGAACACGGGCAGAACGGCCTTCTTGAACCTGGGCTTCCAGTCCAGAGCGCCACGCTGTGCGGTAGCGGAACAGTTGGCGTACATCCAGTCCATCCCGTTCTCATCGACAAGCCGAATGAGGCTCTGGGTCAGTTCCTCGACGGTCTCGTTGAAGGCCTCGCTCGGGCTATGTCCGTTGGCGCGCAGCACGTCGTACTGGGCCTCCATGATCCCGGCCAGCGCGCCCATCAGCACGCCGCGCTCGCCGGTCAGATCGCTGTACACTTCCCCCTCGAAGGTCGTGGGGAAGAGGTAGCCGGACCCGATGCCGATGCCGACGGCGATGCACCGCTCGCGCGCGCGGCCGGTCGCATCCTGGGCAACGGCAAAGCTCGAATTGATCCCGGCGCCCGACAGGAAGTTGCGGCGCACGGATGTGCCGGACCCCTTGGGTGCGACGAGGATAACGTCCACATCAGGAGGCGGAATGACTTTCGTCTGGTCCTTGTATACGATGGAGAACCCGTGCGAGAAATACAGCGCGTCGCCGGGGTTCAGACATTTCTTTATGGCGGGCCAGACGGCGCGTTGCGCGGCATCGGAGACCAGCATCTGTACGATGGTTCCCCGCTTCGCCGCCTCATCGAGTTCAAAGAGGGTCTTGCCCGGTTTCCAGCCGTCGGCCAGCGCGCGGTCCCAATCCCGCTTGAACTTCCGGGACTGCCCGACGATCACGTTGAACCCGTTGTCCCGCATGTTGAGGGACTGCGCGGGTCCCTGCACGCCGTAGCCGATGACCGCTATGGTTTCGTTCTTCAGCATCTTGCGCGCCTTCGCGAGCGGAAACTCTTTGCGCATGATGACTTCTTCCTTGACCCCGCCGAAATCGATTACCGCCATTCTCTTTCCTCCCGGTACAGCAGGGCCGTCCACCCCGCTCTGCACGTCTCCTGTCCTCACGATCGGCGCCACGGGCGCCGCGGGCGCCGCGTCGAACGTCATGCCTGACGCTGGCAGGACCTGTTTCGACCCGGCGCACCGGCATCCTGCATCTTAGGAAGCCGCGAGTCGGAGTCAATCAGAAAAAGGGCGTTTTCCGGCGAAAAAGAGTGTTCATGAACGCGACGTGCGCGTATACTAACCCGCGCGGGTTGGCCCGCAACCCAGAGGTCAGAAGTCAGAGGTCGGAGATCGGAGGTCAGCGGCTCTTCCCGCATACACGGGTCGCCCGTCTGACTTCTGACATCGGAGCTCTTGGCCGCCGAAGACTTCTCGTTTGTCGTTGCCGTTTTCGAGGACGAAGCCACCAAGATGGGATCGGCGAACACACCCGACGCGCTACCCGCCAAGCTCAATCGCCTGCGCCAGCGCCTGAGGCAGACGGGCGGAGTGGTCATCGCGTTTTCGGGCGGCGTAGACAGCACCTTCCTGGCGGCCGTGGCCCGGGAGGAGTTGGGTGAGCGTGCCGTCGCGCTGACGGCGCTTTCTCCCACGTACCCTCGGCGCGAGCAGTGCGAGGCCGAAGAGCTGGCTGCTCGCCTCGGCATCCGGCAAATACGCATGGAATCCGACGAGTTGCAGATTCCGCACTTCGCCGAGAACCCGGCAAACCGCTGCTATTTCTGCAAGCGCGAGTTGTTCCGACTGCTCCGCACCGCCGCCGACGAGAATGGCATTGCCCACATTGCCGACGGCACCAACGCCGACGATCTCGGCGACTACCGGCCGGGGCGAAAGGCGGCCGAGGAATGGGGCGTGCTGAGCCCGCTTCTCGAGGCAGGCCTGACCAAAGACGAGATTCGCGCCCTTTCCCGGGACATGGGCCTCCCGACGGCCGACAAGCCGGCCTTCGCGTGCCTGGCATCGCGATTCCCCTACGGCACCCGGATCACGCGGGAGCGGCTCGCCATCGTCGACAGGATGGAGCGCGGAATCCGGGACCTCGGCTTCGATCAGGTCCGTGTTCGCTATCACGGAACGATCGCCCGTATCGAGGTCGGCACGCACCAGATCGAACGTCTCTGCGCCGCGTCCGTACGGGAACGCGTCGTCGCGCTGGCGAAGGATGCCGGCTTCGCGTATGTCACCGCGGATCTGGAGGGCTATCGAACTGGCAGTCTCAACGTGGGGCTGCCCCCCACGTGAGCCGCGCACCCGGGGACTTCTGGCCCCCTCTCCGGCGCCGTTCGGCCCCCAATCCGGCCCCCATTCAAAAAAAATCGTTTTTTTGCAATTCTCGTATTGACTCATAGAAACCCTGTGGTAAAGTCACATCCTGGAAGGGCGGGATCGTGCAGGGACGGAGGTGAGGATCAATGGACCAGCCATTGATGAGTGAGCATGTTCACATCGAACGAAAGCAGTTCTTCTTCGACCTCAAGGAGAACCCCAGGGGCCGGTTCCTACGGATCACTGAGGACGTCGGGGGACGGCGCGACACCATTATCGTGCCGTCCACGGGTCTGGAAGAATTCCGGGACATGATCGAGAAAGCCATCGAGGCCGACAAGGCCGCGCCCATGCAAGAGGACGAAGACGCCGGTTCTTCCTGAGGCTTCGCCGAACGCTTCCCCTCTTGGACAGGCATCGGTGGCACGCCCTCGCTACAGGCGGGCACGGCGGACCCGCCCGCTTCAAGCCGCCGCGCCGCCGCGCTCAGGGCAACTGGAACCGTGCGGCGAGATCGATGACTTGCCCGCGGATGGCCGCCAACTTTTCGGTATCGTTGAAGCCCTTGACGACCTCGGCGATACATGCCGCGATCTGCTCCATCTCGGCTTCCTTCATGCCACGCGTGGTGACCGCCGGCGTGCCGATCCTGATGCCCGAGGTGACGAACGGGCTGCGCTTGTCGAACGGGATCGGGTTCTTGTTGACTGTGATCGCGGCTTTGTCCAGAGCGGTGGCAGCATCCCGGCCCGTGATGTTCATGGCGGAGAGGTCTACAAGAAGCAGGTGGTTGTCGGTGCCGCTGGAGACGATACGAAACCCCTTGGCGGCCAGCGCTTGTGCCAGGCTCTGAGCGTTGCGCACGACCTGCTGCTGATACGCCTTGAACTCCGGCTGCATCGCTTCCAGCAGGCAGACGGCCTTGGCGGCGATCGTATGCATCAGCGGCCCGCCCTGCACACCGGGGAAGACCTGGCGATCGATGTCTTCGGCGAAACGTTCCTGGCAGAGGATGAGGCCGCCTCGCGGGCCGCGCAGCGTTTTGTGCGTCGTCGTGGCGACGAACTCGCAGTGCGGCACGGGGCTCGGGTGGCAGCCCGCGGCCACGAGGCCGGCGATGTGGGCCATATCGGCCATCAGGTAGGCCCCGACGCTGTCGGCAATCTTGCGAAGCTTCTTGAAATCGATGATCCGGGAGTAGGCGCTGGCGCCGGCCACGATCAATTTCGGTTTGTGTTCTCGGGCTGTTTCCGCAATGGCGTCGTAGTCGAGCTGCTCGGTCTTCGCGCTGACGCCGTAGGAAACGATCTTGTACAGCCGCCCGGAGAAACTGGCCTTGTGCCCGTGCGTCAGGTGTCCGCCGTGCGCGAGGTTCATGGCCATCAGCGTATCACCGGGCTCCAACGCGGCGAAGTAGATCGCCATGTTGGCCTGGCTCCCGCTGTGCGGCTGCACGTTGACGTGCTCGGCGCCGAAGAGCTGTCTGGCGCGGTCAATGGCCAGGCGTTCGGCCTCGTCCACGAATTCGCAGCCGTTGTACCAGCGTTTGCCCGGGTACCCCTCGGCGTACTTGTTGGTCATGATCGACCCCTGCGCTTCGCGCACGGCACGGCTGACGAAATTCTCCGAGGCGATCAGTTCGATGTGCTCGTGCTGCCGCTTCCGCTCGGAGCGGAGCACGGCGCATATCTCGGGGTCGGTCTCATAGACGTCGAGCGGATCGACACAGGAGGAGGCGCAGGCGGCGATCTTGTTCACACGCCGTTCGTGGCGCCCGCCGGACTCGAACTTGGTCGAGAGCCATTCGTCGAGAATGGCGCTGGCTTCGTCGTTCGAGATAAGCGTGCCGCCCAGCGCCAGGACGTTGGCATGGTTGTGCGAGCGCGCCATCTTCGCCATGAGTGGCGTCATGCAGAGGGCCGCGCGGACCCTGGGTATCTTGTTGGCCGTAATGCTCACGCCGATACCCGTCGTACAGACCAGAATGCCCTGCTCGACAACGCCGTCGGAGACCATTTCCGCCACTTCGCGCGCGTAGTCGGGGTAGTCGCAGGACTGCTTGCTGTCGCACCCGACGTCCACAACCTCCAGGCCACGCTTCGCCAGCAGGCCTTTGAGAAACTCCTTCATCTCGAACCCGCCGTGGTCCGAGCCGATCGCGATCTTCATGATCTATCGCCCCTTTCGTTCGCGCGACGCCTGATGCCCCAGTTCTCATAGAGGAACACCAGCAGGTCCGGCAGAGCGGCATCAATCTTGTCGCGGACACGCCTGTAGGCTTCGAGCGGCAGTCCGATCGGGTCCTCGACATCGCCGTCGCGTGCGGACAGGTCAAACGATTTCAGCAGGTACACCTTGCCGCGCGCGCTGGGAAACCGATCCATCATGTCCACCTTCTGTGCTATGGTCATTACCACAATCAACTGCGCGCGGTCAACCAGCTCCTCGGTCACGGGGCGACTCCGATGCGCAGACATGTCGATACCATGCTCCCGGAGCGCCTCCACGGCCGCCGGGCTCGCCGGCCGGCCCACCGTGGCGAGCACGCCGGCGGAGACCACGCGCCATTGCGCGTCGGAGTCCAGCCTGTCGCGCAACAGATATTCCGCCATCGGGCTGCGGCAGATGTTGCCGGTGCATACAAACAGGACTGTAAGATCGTCTTTCACACACACCGAACCCGGCACCACACGCGGAGCCGGAAGGATGCCAGGATGCCAGGATGGCGGACTGGCGGACAGCCGCATGCGCCGGACCGTTCCTCCGTCCTTCTGACCCGCCACTCCCCCATCCTTCCACCCTTCGACTCTTCCGTGCTTCCGATCGCCTTCACGCCGACTCACTCAATGCGGCGAGAGGCACGACTCCTTCGCGGAGGACCTGCAGGCTTTCCCCGTCGACTTTGACAACCGTACTGGCCTGCCCGCCGGGCACGCGGCCCGCATCGAGCACGACATCGGCTCGCGGCCCCACAGCTCTGACGGCCGCCGGGGCGGTCAAGGCCGGCGGCCCGCCGCTGCGGTTCGCACTGGTGACGCGCAGCATGCCGCCGGCCGCCTTGAGCACGGCCAACGTCACGGCATGATCGGGCACGCGGTATCCTTCGAACCCCGCATCCGTCTTCAGCACGAGCGTGAGCGGCCCGGGCCAGTACCGACGCGCGAGTTCTTCCGCGCGGCGGCCGAACACGGCGCCGTGGCGCCGCACCGCTCCGATATCGGCGGCCAACAGGGCCACCGGCTTGCTCTTGGAGCGGGCTTTGGCCGCAAAGAGCCGCTCGGCGGCGCCGGGCACGCCCGGGTGCGCCGCCAAGCCGTAGACGGTATCAGTCGGCAGAATGACCAACCCGCCGGCTCTCAACGCCGCCGCCGCGCAGTCCACCGCGGCCGGGTCCGGGCTCTCTGCGTCAACGGGAATGATCGTTGGCATCTTCGTCGACACCGATCTTGAGCGCTCTGAGGCCCAGCAAGACATCCACGGCGCGCGAGAGCACCGGATCGCCGCCCACCCGTTCGGCAAGCGTCGTGCGCGCATCCTGCTCCCGCGGCGCCCGGGGTTGCGCCGAAGAGGCCGCCGGCGTCTTCGCTTCGGCTGCAGTCGCGCTCACGGCGATGTCCGGGTCTATCCGCTCCCCGCAGGTCGCGCCGCTCGGCAGGACAACACGCCTGGCCGCCAGGTAGGCCATCTGTTCGCCGCCGGGCAGAGGGATCGGCTCACGCACACGTGCATCACCGGCCGTCGCGGCCCCCAACAGCAGGACGCCTGGCAATTCGTGCAAGACGGCCGCCAGAATTTCCGCCGCGCCGGTCGTCTTGCCGTCGATCAGGACGACAAGCGCCATGTTCGCGGGCTGCTTACCGTCCCCGGTCCGCACGCCCCCCTGCCCGCCGCCCCCGCCTTCGACGGAGAACAGAGCCGTGCCCGGCGCGGCGAACAAGCCGGCAATCCGGGCTACCGAGGCGAGGTCATTGCCGCCCGCTCCACGCAGATCGAGAACCAGACCGAGCGCGTCGGCGCCGCACCAGGCGGCAACGCGCTCAGCCACGCGCGAACCGCACTCGGCATAAAGGCCGCGAATCTTCAGACAGCGCAGGCCCAGGGGCCACTCTTCCGCCTTGTCGATCAGGGCCGTCTTCTCGGCCAGTTCAATCTCCGCCTGCAGCGCGGCCGCTTCTTCCGGGGTCACGATCCGGGCGGAAGGATCCACCGCCTTCAGCAAGCCCATCACGGCTCCGCGTTTCGCCTCCGTGACGTCGAAGGCGACATCGTTCTCCTCCAGTACGAGAAGGATCTCCTCGACGCTCTCGACATCCGCGCGCGCCACGGCGGCCAGGACCACAACGACCGCGGCGGTCCGACCGGCGGCCGCCAGCACGCGCGGCAGGAACCGCGCTCGGGCATACAGGCGTGTGGGCGCGGACAACTCAGGCATCCTTCTTCTCCCAATCCGCCTGCACCCGGCTGTTCGCCTGCCGGACCTTGGTCTTCAGCATCGTCTTGTGTTTTCGCAGTTTCGCGGCCAACGCCGGGCGGTCAAGCGCCAGGATTTGAACGGCCAAAATCGCGGCGTTCACGGCACCCGCACGCCCAAGCGCCACTGTCGCCACCGGGATACCGGCCGGCATCTGAACGGTGGCGAGCAAGGCATCCAGCCCGTCCAGTGCGCCGCCTTTCATAGGCACCCCGATCACCGGCAGCGTCGTATGCGCCGCCAGCACGCCGCCGAGATGCGCCGCACTGCCGGCGGCGGCAATGATGATCTTCAACCCGCGCCGTGCGGCGCCCGCCGCGTACTCGGCGGCGGTCTCAGGCGTACGATGCGCCGAGATCACGCGGCATTCGCAGGCGACATCGAACGCGTCCAGCGTGGTCGCCGTCTCTCTGACGATCGGCCAGTCCGAATCGCTGCCCATCACAACACCCACTTCCGCCTTCCTCGTCATGCACCCCCCCTCGCCAACGCGCGTGCCGCGATGTCTTTTCGATATTGGCAACCGGCAAAGGAAATGGCCGATACAGCGTCGTAGGCTCGCGATACGGCCTGGGGCAGGTCGGCGCCGAACGCCGTGACCCCCAACACCCGTCCGCCAGCGGTGACCACCGCGCCGTCCGCCACCGACGTACCCGCATGGAAGACGATCGTGTCCGGCTTCGCGCCGGCGCGCGCGAGACCGGCGATCTTCTTCCCCTTCTCGTATTCGCCGGGATAGCCGCCGGAGGCCATGACCACGCAAACGCACGGGTCCGGCCGCCAAGCGACCTGGTCCGGGTTGAGCGTGCCGTCGACGCAGGCTTCCAGCGCCGGGATCAGATCACCCTCTATCCGGGGCAGGACGACCTGGGTCTCCGGGTCGCCGAACCGGCAGTTGAACTCGAGCACTTTGGGTCCCTCGCCGGTAACCATCAGCCCGGCGTACAATACCCCCTTGTAAACGATCCCGCGCGCCCTGAGTTGGTCGAGCGTCGGCCTGAACACCTTGTTCTCTATCTCCGGCCACAGCGCATCCGTGATGACGGGCGCGGGCGAATAAGCCCCCATGCCGCCCGTGTTAGGGCCCTGATCCCCGTCGAACACGCGCTTGTGGTCCTGCGACGAGGCCAGCATCACAAGATTCTCGCCGTCAACGAGGGCAAGGATCGACGCTTCCTCTCCTTCGAGGCACTCTTCGACGAGCACGCGCTGGCCCGCCTTGCCCAACTTCCGCTCGACCATGACCTCCCGGATCGCCTGTTCGGCCTCGGCCAGCGTCCCGCAGACATAGACCCCCTTTCCTGCCGCGAGCCCCTCGGCCTTCACGACGATCGGCACCGGCTGCGAGCGCAGGTAGGCCAGAGCCTGCGCCGGATCCGTGAAAGCCGCGGAGTGAGCGCACGGCACACCCGCCGCGGTCATCACATCCTTCGAGAAAACCTTGCTGCCCTCGATCGCCGCCGCCGCCTTGTTCGGTCCGAATGCGCGCAGCCCGTCCGCTTCCAGCGCGTCTACCAGACCGCCACACAGAGGCGCCTCCGGTCCGACCACCGTGAGATCCGGCCGCTGCGCCCGTGCCCACCCCGCCAGCGCCTCAACGTCCTCCGCTTTGATGGCGACGTTGGTGCCCAGCGCCGCCGTGCCGGCATTGCCGGGAGCGCAGAAGATTTCCGGCTTGCGGCTGTCGTTCGCCAACTTCCACGCCAGCGTGTGCTCGCGGCCGCCGCCGCCTACTACGAGTACTTTCATCCGTTCCTCCACCGGCCCCCGGGGGCCTCCTGGCCAATGGCGCACGCAGACTTGCCGAAGCAATGCCCCCCTTCACGTCATGACGGTGTGCAGGGCGTCGAGTCCAGAACCCTATCACTCTAGTAAAGAGAGTGTCCCAAAGCAAACCATTTCCCCCGAATCCGCGAGTGAGAACTCGCGGATTCGAATGGTTCATGGTTGATGGCTGATGGTTGATGCTGCTAGGATGCCTGCTGGCGAGGAATGCATCGACCATCGACCATCGACCATCAACCATCAACCATCGACCATCGACCATTCCCCGGAGGGAAGCATGCCAAAGCGGAAATCGGCCTACACACGGGCAGGAGTCGACATAGACGAGATGAATACGGCGCTGAAACGCGCCAAGCGCCTGATCAGGAGCACGGCGACCCAGGGCGTGATCGGCAATATCGGCAGTTTCGGCGGGCTGTTTGCCGCACCCGGCAAAGATGATGTGCTGGTGGCCTCCACCGATGGCGTCGGCACCAAGCTGAAGGTGGCCGTCATGGCGAACCGGCACGATACCGTCGGCCAGGACATCGTCAATCACTGCGCGAACGATATCCTCGCGCAAGGCGCCCGCCCGCTGTTCTTCCTGGACTATCTCGGCACCGCGAAGCTCGGGGCGGATATGTTCCAGTCGATCATCAGGGGGTTGGCCAAAGCGTGCCGGGAAAACGGGTGCGCCCTGCTCGGCGGCGAAACCGCAGAGATGCCCGGTCTGTACCCGCCCGGGGAGTACGACCTGGTCGGCACCATCATCGGCGCGGTCCGAAAGCAGGACATCATCACCGGCGAGAGCATCCGCACGGGCGATCTGCTTATCGGGCTCCCATCCACCGGGTTGCACACCAATGGTTACTCGCTCGCCCGCAAGGTTGTCTTCGAAAAGGCAAAGCTCAGGATCAACAGCCGGTTCCCCGGCACGCGCCGCCGGGTAGCCGACGTCTTGCTCGACGTGCACAGGAGCTACGTCGCGCCCGTACAGGCCGTCATGCAGAAAGTCCGCATCCACGGCATCGCCCATATCACCGGCGGCGGCCTGATCGACAACGTGCCGCGGATCCTGCCCGAAAACACAACGGCTGTCTTCGACTGTGCCGCCTGGCGCGTCCCGCCTGTGTTCACCTTCATCGAGGAGCAGGGCGAAGTCGACCGTCTCGAAATGTACCGCGTGTTCAACATGGGGATCGGCCTCGTGCTCGCCGTCCGCCCGGCGGATGCAGACGCCGCCCTGACCGTACTCAGGCGCCACAAGGAAAAGCCGATCGTCATCGGCCGAATCGAGAAGGGCAAGGCCGGAGTTCGACTGTTGAATGCCGGGCGCTGAATCACGCCCTGCGCTACCGTAGACCGCCTCTGGAGACGTGCGTCAGGTGCACGACCCATGGTCACCAAGCAACATATCCTCGACGGTCTGCGCCACCTCGGCATCACGCCCGGGCTCTCCCTCATGGTCCACTCTTCGCTCAAGAGTTTCGGGCGAGTGGACGGGGGGGCCGAAACCGTCATTGAAGCGATCCAGGACGCTCTGACACCGGAGGGCACGTTGATGCTCCCCTCGTTCAACCACGGGCGTCCGTTCCAGAAGGGAGGCGCCGGCTACTACGCCCCGCACGAGACGCCGACGACCAACGGCACAATCCCCGACACCTTCTGGCGGATGCCCGGCGTCTGCCGCAGCCTGAACCCGTCCCACCCCTTTGCCGCCTGGGGCCAGCATGCCCGGCGCTACACGGCGTCCCATCACCGCACCCTGACGATGGGGCCCGGCTCGCCACTGGAACTGTTGTTTCGCGACGGCGGCTCCTGCCTCCTGATCGGCGTGGACATGCGGGTGAATACCTTTCAGCACGTCGTCGAGCAGTGCACCGGCGCGCCCTGCCTCGGGCCGCGCACCGACGCGCATCCCGTTCGCCTGCCCGACGGACGTACGGTAACCGGCCGCACCTGGGGCTGGCGCGCCGAGTCGTGCCCGTTGACCGACGGCAAGCGGTACCACCCGCACCTTCGGGGCTCCGACTGCTGCCGTGAAACGACTGTGGGCAGCAGCCCGTGGATGCTGTTCGCCTACGCGGATTGCTGGGACATCATTGCACGACTCCTGCGCGACGGCGCGGACGGCTTCCCCCCGTGCCGAAGGTGCCGCATCCGGCCGATCGTCGGCCCCCACACCGTGCCATCCGATTGGGACGTTGCGAACAACCGTCTGAAGCCCGATTCGGAGGCATGGGCATACTGACGTGTTCAAGCCGAAACCCGGCGTTCCGCTGCATATGCGCACGGGCGCCGTCTCCGAGGCCGCGCCCCTGGCGGCAAATCGCCCGGGTGCCGCAATATGGCGTTGACCGCCGAGCGCCAAACGCCATACACTATCCGCAGTCAGGTCCGGGTCGGTGCCCGGGCCAGGATGGGTCAAGCGTGTATGGCGGCCTGCCGCCAAAGCCGAACGGAGCGGCGTACAAGACTCCGCCAGTCGAAAGGGTCCCACCATGAAACGTCTCGTCCCGGTATGGCTGTGTCTGGTCGTCTGCTTCCTCATGGCCGCCTACGGCGCTTCAGCCTTGGAGCGCTGGACGCTGATCAAGTTGTACGATCTGGACAAGGACTTCGCGTTCGAGTTGCTCGGCAGCGAGGAACTCGGAGCGCTGGAGAAACTGATTGCGGCGGAGAACCGCGTGTTCCCGCAGGCCGGCAGGCTGGCGGAGGAGGCGTGGGGCAAGTCGCACAAGGACCGATTCCCCAAGGGGCATCTGGCGCCGCGCAGGATCCAGACCGCAAAGACCTTCAGCGATCAGGCACAAGGCCGGCAGGAAATGCTGGACGAGCAGGCCAAGAAGGACCGCCGCGACAACCGGAAGACGGATGCCGGCGACAAGAACAAGAAGGGCAAGAAGAACCAGAAAGACAAGAAGCAGCAGAACAAGAAGCAGGAGCGCATGGACGAGAAAGAAGCCATGACCGCCGAAGCCAAAGCGCTGCTGCGCGAGAAGATCGACGAACTGCTCGCCCAGGACCCGGAAACCGCCAAGCTCCTGCCCGGCAAGCAGGCGCCTGCCGAGGAGAAAGACAAGCAGGAAAGCAAAGGCCAGAAGAAGAAACAGGGGCAGGCCCGGAAGAAGAAAGAGCCGAAGAAGGACGAAGGGGTCCAGGACGCCGGCGCGCAGGACGCCGGCGCGCAGGACGACGGACCGTAGTTGTCGTGCGGCGAACAGATCTTGACGTTGGCGACGGCGCTGAGCTGCCCGCGCCTCCGCGCGGGCGGCCGCGCGCAGACCGCCATGCCCGGCCGAGGGGCCGGGTTACCGCCCCGTGAGGCTCCCGAAACGCCGTGGGGCCGGGGAGACCCACGTCACTCCAGCCACACTCGCACGCGCCAGTAGCGGTCGACGCTGTTGGTGGGCACGTTGTACGTGACGGTTTGCCCGGTTCCGAGGATGCGGGAGTAGCCGCTGATGCCGCGCCAGAGCTGGCCGCTGTTCATCTCCGGACGCCCGTCGAGACAGTAGTAGCGTTCGTAGCCGTTGTAGCCGGTCCCGTCCGCGGCCAGGGTCGCGAACGTCACGACGAGCTGCGGCGCCTGTGAACAGCTCAGCTCGACGCCGAAGATGCTGGTACCGTCGTCCGGGTTCGTCCCCATGATGAATTCATCGAGGTTCGACACGCCGTCCAGATCGGTATCCCCTTCGGTGCTCTGGTTCGTGTTGCCGAACCAGCCGATCTCCCAGGCATCGGGCATGCCGTCCGCATCGCCGTCCTTGCTGGCCGGCAGCCGGCTGCCCTCGACGACGGCCAATTCGGCGTCGAACAGCGAGTCGGAGTTGTCCACCGCAATATTGAACACCTGCACGGCGAGTACGTTGGTGCCCGGAACGAATTCCGGCAGCTCCGCGCCGGCCAGCGTGGCGAACCATTCGGCCGCGCCGACGAGCTGATAGGCGGCGGTCGTATGGTACGGCATGAAGCCGCCGGGCAGGCCGGCGACGTTCACGCGCGCGATTTCCTGCCCGTTCACCCATGCGATGAACCCGTCGTCGTAGGCGATGCGCAGCCTGGCCTCGCTGACGAGCGCCGGCTTGTTCACCACGAAGGTGCGCCTCAAGACGAAGCTCGGATAGTTGTACCGCATGTCGAGCGTGGTTCCGAAGGGGCCGGTACCGTGCCCGAACGGGGCCGGCCCGACCGACCAGCCCGAATCGTCGAATGCGACGTCGCGCCAAGCGTACGTGGGGCTGGACGCCTCGGCCGTGCCGCGCCGGTACCGCCAGCTGGCGCCCGTGGCCAGCTTGGTCGTCGGCTTCGGGGCCTGGTAGAACGCACGCAGCATGAACGCGTTCATGTACGTGTAGTAGCCGGCCCCGCCGTCCTGCCGGACCCGGAAGAGGATCTGTCCGTCGAGCCCGGGCTTGACCTGCGTGAAGCGCGCGACATATCCGTACGGGTTGTTGTAGCCGGCGTTGTAGACGGTCGTATCGTTCGGCGCGGTGTCTGTCGTGACGGTCGTCCCGAGCGAGCTGGCGTTGACGAAGTCGTCAGCGCCCAGCAGCGTGCCGTAGTGGTTCCGCGCCGAACCGGCCACGTAACTGCTGTTGTTGCGGTCGGCATAAAGCACCAGCTCGTATTCCAGCGCCGGGTCCAGGCCGGAAAACGCGAGCGTGAGGTTTTCGGCGCCGTACGACACCGTGCCGTTGCAGTTCACCTGCCCATCGAAAACGTTGAACGCATCCGTGCCGGAGGCGGGATGCAGGCCCTGCGTCTCGCTGACGCCGGAACCGCCCTGGATCAGGACCGAAACGCCGACCGGATCCCCGGTCCTGTAGTCGACCAACTGCCCGCTGTTCACGCCGGAGGCGTACCCGTTGGTAATCGTGTAGGTGGTGATATTATCGTTGATCTGCCCGGAGAACCAGGCCATGTCGTTATAGGCGACGAACCACAGGTCGTCCGCCGGCGTGACATTCAGCGTCACCGGGATCTGGATACTCGGCGTAGCGGGATCGTCGGTGCTGAGGGCGAGCGTCGTCTGGAAGGCGCCCGCCGCAAGGCCGGCGGCGTCGAAGGTCACCGTTACCGGCGTGATGCGCCCGGCCCCGGTAGTGCCCGTTTCGGGCTCGAGCGTGAGCCAGCCGCCCGGCGCAAACCGCACGGCCATGGACGGCTGCAGGTAGCTCTGGTCGTAGGCGACCTGTACGCCGTCGTTCCGGGCCTGGTTCTGTATGCCGACCGTGCAGCCGTCCGCGATGTCGATCCGCTTATACTGATAGATGATCGTGCCGTCGGATTTCAGGATCAGTTCGAATGTGGCGCGGCGGGTCCGGTAGGAGTAGAACGAGAAGTCCACAAACTCGACCACAAGGGTGTCGGGATCGATAAGCTGGTAGTACGCCGAGCCGCTCGAACTCGGGTTCAGATCATCCCAGCAGGCGGCCAGCAGGTTCTCCGGCGCCGAGGTGTTGGGCAGAGACCGGTTGGAGTAAGCCGTGGACGTGCTGCTGAACGAGATGAACCCGTTCGAGCAGAACCGGAACGAGCTGAACGATTTCCCGTAGAACGGGAAACTGAACCCGATCGGGAACGGCCCCACATTGGTGTCGTCGCCGAGCCCGGTGATCCGGGTACCCGTGCCCGAGATTTCGATCCAGGAATAACCCGGGCCGCCCGCCGAATCCGAATCGGAGACGACATAGCCCTGGGCGATCCCCGTCGCAATCGACCAGGCGCAGGCGGCCGTCCCGGCGTTCACCAGCAGCAGCGTGCGCGCACTGTTCGTGCCTTCGGGCAGCGTCTCCGTCAGGCTCTTCGGAGAAGCATAGATATTGGCGCGCAGCAGCTGGAAATCCTGGGTGACCGGGCTGCCGGCGACGTCGATCTCTTCCTGATGATCGATATAGCCGTGCGCCGTCACGGTCATGTTGTAGGTGCCCGAATCGGCGTTGATGAAGTAGCTGCCGTCGGGGCCGGTCACCATGGAGCCGGCGCTCGGCCCGGAGTAGGCGATCGCGGCGCCTTCCAGCGGCAGGGCGCCGTCGCCGCGCACGACACCTGCAATGTAGAGGTCATCGTCGAGGATGGTGTAGGTGTGCACGGGGATGGCGCCCAGCCGCGCATTGACAGGGCTGCTCAGCGAAATCTCCACGGTCTCGTCGGGTTCCAGCGCGCCGTCGTTCGCGACCGTGAGCGAAATGCTCTTGGTCGTCTCGCCGGGCAGGAAGGTCAGGCAGCCGGCAGGCAATGAGAAATCCACCCCCGGCGCAGCCGTTCCGCCGTTGACCGCGTAGTCGACGCGCACCTCGCTTCCGGAGCTGAGACTCAGGGCCACGGGAATATTCACGACCACGGCCGACTCGTTGCCGCTCGAGGCGCCCTGCGCGAAAGACAGCGCACGCAGCAGCCGGGTGAAAATGGCGCTGCTGACCTCGCTGTCCTGATAGCCGATCCGGACACTGCGCGCTTTGACCTTCGCGCTCTGCTGCAGGAGGAACGGCTGGGTGTAGGGCTGCGAGTCGACGCCGGGTGTCGAGCCGTCGGTCGTATAGAAGATGTGGGCCGCCGAATCCGCGCAGGCGAGAGAGACCGACACGCTCCCGGCGAAGGCGCCGCCGTTCGGGCTGATGGTCGGCGCGGGCAGCGCAAAGGAGCCGCCCCGTCCGGCGCGGAGCATCATGGCATTGATATAGAACTGAGGCGGGCTTGCCGAACCGCCGTCCTGGACGGTGATGAGCATGTCGCCGTCCGTGCCGGGATTGATGCTCGAGTAGCGAGCCACAAACCCGTTCGCCGTGTTGGCGCCGTTGCAGATGGTCGACGAATCGCCGGCCGTGCTCGCGGTACCGATCGTCACGCCCGGCGTGCTGTCGTTGACGAACCCGGCGACGTCGGAGATGACCGTCTGGGTCAGCCGCGTCGTGTAGGAGTCCACAGCGCGGTTTCCGAACAGCACCAGCTCGTAGGAAACCTGCGGATCCATGCCGGTGAGACGCACGGTCATGTCCGGGACCCCGTAGCTGACCAACCCCTTGAGCGTGACCTTCCCGTCGAAGACCGAGTACGCGTCGGTCCCGGCATTCGGGCCGGTGCCCTGGTCCGTGTGGACGGCCCCGCCGCCGTTCACCGTCAGGTACACCTCCGTGTCCTGGCCGGTGCTGTAGTCTTTCAGGTAGCCGGCCTGCTCGGGAGCGTACCAGGTGATGTTGTACGTGAGATCCCCCGGCACGAGCGAGAAGTCGTTGTAGGCCACGAACGTGTAGTCGACGTCGGCGATCGTGAACGTGTGGTCGCGCGGCGCGCCAAGCCGCGCGTTGGCCGCGTTGCTCAGGGCCAGCATAATGGTCTCGTGGTCCTCGATCAGGCCGTCGTTGACGATCGTAATCAGAAGGGTCGCGTTCGTCTGCCCGGCAACAAACGTAAGCGTTCCGGCCGCGAGCGCGTAGTCCGTGCCGCCGCCCACGGCGGTGCCGCCTGTCACGGCGTAATCGACGGTAACCGCGCCGGCCGGCACGGCGCTGAGGACAACGCCCACGCAGGCCGGACTGTCGCTTTCCGCCCCCACGGAGGCCGCCTCGGCGAACGCGAGCATGGGCAGTGCGGCGACGTTGTTCGCCGCACCGGGTGTTCCGCCCCAGCTCACCGCCACCCAGTTGGTCGGGTCATTTCCGTACTGCGTGGCGGCCACCCGTTCCAGCGACGGGCCGCCCCCGTCCGCGGCCTCCGGCCACGGCAGCCGATCGTTGTACTTCACGCGGTCCACGCGTATGTACGGCACGTAGCCGTCCGGGTCCGGCGTGTCGGGCCGATACAGCTTGACCGATTCACCCGCGTCGTCCAGCTTGCCGTCCCACGGGCCCAAGATCTGGACGCCGGCCGGCACATCGAACTTCTCCCGGAACAGAGCCGGCGAACCGCGCGTGACCAGCACGTAGCCGGCGGCGGGAATGACGGTCCCGCTCGGGAACGCATAGTCGGTCGCCGCGCCAAGCCGCCACGTGTTCGACGGGTGGGCCGGGTCGTACAGTTCGGCATCGCCGGGCCCGATGTTGTACAACTCGACGAATTCGTCCGTGGCTTCCAGGGGGTGATACATGATCTCGTTGATCACGACCGGGCCGACCTTCGGACAAGCGTTCGCCAGCCCCGTGCCCGTTCGGAATTCGTTGGTATCCGCCGGGCTGTCCGCGCCAAAGGTGCGATTGCTCATAGCCACGAAGTCGGCCTCCCCATCGCTGCGCAGGTAACGGCCGAACGACACGCCGTTCGCGCCCGCCCCGAAATCGGCCTGCGTGCGGTAGGCGGTCAGATTCGTGTTCGCGTCGGCAGAAGACAGGTAGAGGGTGTCGCCGTGCGAACTGAGCGCGAAACACGACGGGTTGTTCGAGTCGTGGTTGAACTGGTATTCGTAGAAGACCTTGTAGCCGCCCGCCGCGATCGTGGTGCCGTTCGGAATGCGGTACTTCCTGAGGTCGTCGTCGTCGTCGCTGAGGAACCAGCCGCCGATTGCGACGGAAAGGGCCGGGTTGGTGTTGACCAGTTCGATCGCGTCCTCCAGCGGAGGGTCGGTATGGCTGAGCAATTCGTTGATGAGCACAACACCGTAGGCGGGCGCCGGGTCGTCCGCCCCGGGCGAACCGTCCAGGTTCGTGCTCGCGCGCCAGGCAGCGGGTTGGTCCAGGTCCGCATACGGGTCCGCCAGCACCAGCGAATACCCTTCCCCGTCGGTGGTGGGGCACCACGTGTCATAATAGTGCACCGAGACGAGGTGATTGCCGTCCGCATCCTCGAGCCGAACGCGCTCGTCGCTGTTGGCCAGGGCGGAGTTCGTGTAGACGCCGCCGATCGACACCGCGGGATACCGCTGGGCGAACGCCGTCGGGTTCGCGACCAGCACGAAGAAACTGCCGGCCCCGAGCGTCGTGCCCGGCGGGAACGTGAAGTCGAGCCCGGCGTCGAAGTACAGGCCCGCCAAGTCGAGCGGCACGCCGCCGATGTTCTTCAGCTCGAGGAACTCGTATTCGTCGCCGTTCTCGCTCCCGTCGCGCGGGTGATACATGAGCTCGGTGATACGCAGCCCGTCGAGCAGCGCCTGGGTCTGCGCCGAGTAGGCGCTCACGATCGAATCGGCGTTCGAGTAGAAAGAGGCGCCGCGCGGGTTCACCGCCCGCACGCGGTAAGCGTACGTCTCTCCGTTGGCCGCGGTCTCGTCGAAGAAGTTCGTCACGTTCGCGCCTACGGCGCCGACCTGCACCCAATCGGTTCCGTTCAGGGACCGCTCGATCTCAAAGGCGGTCTCGACCACGCTGTTGTCGCGCCAGGAGACGGCAATTTCGGTCGAACCGATGTTGCGCAGCGCCAGCTCGCCCGGCGCGGCAGGGGCTGCGCCGACCGCACGCGCCGCCCCCATATCCCCCCCGCCCATACCGGAGCCGGCACAGGGCGAATAGGCGTGCAGCCGGTAGTCTCGCAGGGCCGGATCCACAAACATCGGGTAGGCATTGATGTTGCCCGTGCCCGGGTACAGGCCTGTGCCCGGCTGCAGGACGTCGCTGTAGTTCAGCGCCAGTGTCGCGCCGTCCTCCAGCAGCGTCTGCGCGTCGTTGTCCCACAGGATGAGGTTGTGCCCCGCGGCATGGCCGGGGCCGCCCCCCAGGTCTTCCTCCAGATGCAAGCCCCTGTCGCAGTCCACGATCGTACAGTTGGTGACGGTGGCGAACGTGCCGTCTTTGAGGCCCACCCCGTCAAACGCGCCGAAGATGACGCAGCCGCTGATGATGATGTTCGTCGAGCCGCTGACCGACAAACCACGGTCGTCAAGATCGTAGATGAGACAATCCTCGATCCGCGCATGGCGGACCGGCTCGAAATCAATGCCGTCCGCCGAGCCGCCGTGCGCATGGCGCGCCGTGCAGCGCCGGATCGTATGGGTCTGCACACCGGTGTCCGCGCAGTCGATCGCGTCGCCCGCGTAGTTCTCGAACAGCGAGTATTCCGCCAGCAGCGGCGTGTCGCGCAGGTGCGTCTCGTAGAACGCATGCAGCCGGCAGCGGCGGATCGTCACCAACCCGCCGCCCTGCCCCTCCACGATGTTGCCCTCGTAATCGCGCAGCAGGCTGTCCTCCGCCGTGAGCGGCGCGCTGTTGGTCACAAAGAGCTGGCCGCCCACCACGTCGGCATACCGGATGCTCATCGAAGCCGCCGCCCCATCCGCGTGGAGCTGGCCCCAGGCCGTATTGCCGTCCCACGGCAGAAAACAGACATTGGCCGCTTCGCTCCCCTGCACGTCCAGTACGCCGCCCATCATGCGAATCGATACGCCCGCGTCCAGCATCACGGTCGTGCCCGCCGCGATCGTCAGCGTGCTGCCCGACGGGATCGTGACGTCGCCCGAGACGCGCACCACGCCCAGGCTCGGGCTCCAGGTGGTATGGCCCGAAAGCGTGCCGCTGCGCGTCGTCGTGCTGGCCGTGGACACCAGGTCAAAGGTGAGCGCGTCCCGCACGAAACCGTCCCCGTCACACGCTTCGACCCGAATGCGGTTCATGCCGGCGGCCAGGGCCACCCCGCTCATGGACCATGTCCCGGCGTATGGATTCCAGGTGGCGGCGCTTCCGTTCACACGCACGCTGAAGATGTTCGGCTGCGGCGCCAGACCGGAAAGCGACACGGTGGAACTGCTGGTATAGGCCACCTTGCCCGTGGCCGCGCCCCCAGCCTCGGCGGTCAGGTCGAAGTTGATCTCGTCCATGAGAAACGCCGAACGGGCGGCCAGGCTGTTCTCCAGCTTGCTCCGGAAACTCGGCGAGAGCGCCGAGCCCATCGAGTCGAAGTGCTTCTGCATGTTGGCGACACTGGCGACCGTCTCCAGCGTCTCGACCACGCGCGCGACGTACCGCGGCGCGATCTGCGGGTGGCGCAGGAAATGCGCGAGCACCGGCACGGTCTGCATCCAGATCGATTTGTTCGTCGTGCAGCAGCTCCAGGAGGAGCCGCTCATATCAATCACCGAGTCCATGTCCCAGGGCAACAGGTCGCACTGGCCGTGCGTCGGATCGTGATAATGGTAGTAGTCGCTGGCGGACGTATTCGCGATGCCGTTCTCGTTGTTGTTGAGGACCGTATGCGTGGCGAAATAGGTGATCCATTCCTCGACGTTCACGTGGGCGTCGAGCCCGGCGGGAAAGGCGGAGTTCGGCGGGTCGTTGAGTACCGCGCACATGTCGCGCACGTCCGTGTAATCGTTCGCTTCGACGTTCGTCTCCTTGACGTACCCGGCACTGGCGTAGGCGGCCGGATCCGTTCCGTGCCACACCAAATCCCCGTTGCGGTACAGATTGCCCCAGTCCGCGCCGGGATAGTCCCGCTCCACGAAGTCCTGCCCGATCTTGTCCACTTGGACGTAGACGCCCCCCTTCGACTCGTCGAGCCAAGCCTCGCCGGACTGCGTCTGCAGATCGTTGTTCAGCCAAAGCCGGCAGACCCGGGTCCGCGGCGCCAGCAGCCCGTTGTCCGCGAATGCACCCATGCCCAGATGCTGGAGCAGCGGATTGCATGCGTTCAGGTTCAGTTCCCGGAACCCGTCGATCTTCTCGCCGCGCGGCAGCTCGATGCGGTAGCTTTTCGGGCCCGTGTAGCTGAGCCGCGAACTCGAGCCGCGGTACCGAATCCCGCAATTGTAGAAGATGCGGCCGTCGGACAAGATCACCGTACTGTCCAACAGCACGTTCGAGGTCACATCCCGCGTCTCGAGATCGGTGCGGTTCGCCTGCGTCAGAAGAATGTGGTACGTGAGAAACTCGCCCGTATAAAGCGCATCGTCACCGAACCAGCACAGGAACGTCTGCGCCGGCGCGCCGGCCGGGGCAACGGCGGAAGGGCCGCCCGCGTTGGTCACGGCGATCTGGAAATCCAGTACGGAGCCCGTACTCAGGCCGGGAACGATCGCCGCATAGATGCCGTCGCCGTCTTCGCCGTCCTCGTGCACACCGTCGTCGAGCATCGCGGTCTCCGCGTAGGCGCCCGCGGGAAGCTGGTCGCGCCGATAGCGCAGCATGACGGTCAACGGAGAGGCATCATGCCCGAATACACGCGCCGAAACCGTCAGCGCCGCGCCGCCAAAGGGCAGCGGCGGATCGTGCGCCACGTCCACGACGATCGGAGCAGGCGCCGCGACGTAGGCACTGTTCGCCGCACCCGGCGTGCCCAACCCGCTCGACGCCGCCCACGTCTCCCCGTAGGCGTTGTCGTAACCGGGATGAACCAGTTCCAGCGAAGGCCCTTCCCCATCCGGCGGATCCGGCCATTCGCCGCGGTCGTCATAGTCCACAGTGTCCGCCGTCACCCACAGTCCGCCGTCCAGCCGCGACAGAGTGACCCGCTCGCCCCCGTTGTCCAAGCTGCCCGACCAGTTCCCCAGGATGTTCGTTACACCGGGATAGACGGCAGCGAAATCCGCCGTCTTCTCACACACCACCAGGTAGCGGCCCGAATCGATCGCTGTCCCGGCCGGAAATTCGTATTCCACCCCGTTGTCGAATCGATAGGCGGAGAGATCCACAGGCGAGGGGCCGGGATTGTACAGCTCGATGTATTCCGTGTCGGTGACGGCGTTGGTGGGGTGATACATGATCTCGTTGATCACGATCTCGGCAGCCGCAGGCTGCAGCAGCAGGCAGGCACTCAGACAGAAGGCAGCCAAGCATACCGGCAGCACTACGCGGTTGCCATGCAATGACGTTCCCGTTTGGCTCATCCTACCCCGTTCCACCCTGAGGAAAAGACACGTACGCCGATAGGCAGGCCCGCACAGACGCACCTCACGGGTGGGGAACCGCGCGTGACGGTGCGAAGGATGAGTCGCTGATCTCGACCTAACCTTCCCGTTCCCGAAACCGGCCCGTCCCGGTCCCAGGTTTGCATTGGGGGCCTCGGCAAACGCATGGCACTATACCCATTTTGACCCGAAAAATCAAGCGCATTCGGCGGGGTTCCCAACAGGCGAAACCCCGCCGAATGCCCGCTTTCCCGCCTGTTTCAGGACAATCCGACAAACAGGCCAAACCGCCAATGAATGCGAACGTCAACCCTATTTCCTGGCCCTCTTGACCAGTTGCTCGAGCTGACGCTGGATGTCCGCAACGTCGTAGCCCTTTGACCGATAAGGCATTTCTCCTACGCGAGCGGCCAGCATGAGGTCGACGTTCAGTTTCTTGATCTGCAGCAGCTTGATGCCCTCGTCCGTGTGCCCATACACCAACAGGCATCGGCTTGGCTCGTGGTAGGCCAACACTGTGCCGCGCCTACCCTCCATACCGCTCAGTAATTCCAGTGTCCCTCCCACGTCCGGCGGCTCAATCCTGGTTTCGGCCGTGCAAAACGCGACACAACCCGCAACAACCAACCCCAACACCCCCATTCCGACCAGGAACCTCGTCCTCATAGCGTATCCCTCCCCATGTCTTGCAGCACCTGTGCCAGGCGCGGCGCCAATGCGTGCGAAATCTCCCGTTCCCAACCTCGCTCTTCTCGATTTCGTCCGCCTTCATACCCCAGGATACCTGGTCGTCCTGAATTGTCGCCTCTGACTGAACTGTTCGCGCGACTACAAGCCCATTCGCGGCTCCCCTGCTCGCTCGCAACTGCCTTCCACTTGGTAATTGAGCACAAACTGTGCCAATCATGCCGCAGCCGGCGAAATTGGCACGTTTCATGCTCATTGTTCGGCAAGTCATGCGTTTCCAAAGAAGTAGTGGTTGACCCGGCATGAATTTGGGCGCATGATGCGTTCATCATGCATGCAAGAAGTAAGGATATGAAGGGGAGCGACAGGGAAAGAGGAAGCCAACATCATCCTGTGGCGGCGCGTTTTGCCGAGAGTGAGGAGGAGCTGCTCACGATTCTGCGCCGGTCGGACGTATCAGGTGAGCCGGCGGGCCAGGCGTTGGTGGCCTTGCAGGAGTTTCTCAGCGGGAAGCAAACGGCCGAAGCGGCGCTGGCGGCGGCACAGCAGGCTCCCATTGCGGAGATGGATCCAGAGCTGGCGATTCTGTTCTTCGGCAGCTGGGCGGAGGTTTCGGGGAGTCTGGGGCGGATAGTGGAGGCCACAGCGCTGCTGCACCGAGCCGAAGCATTGCTCTCGGAGGATACGCTGGCGGAAGTACGGAGCTACCTTCTGACGGTGGAAGGCTTTCTGGCGAGCTGCGAGGGGAACAAAGTACGGCGGGAACACATACTGAAAGAAGTGCTGGCATGCCTGCCGCTGGATTCACCCCGCCGCCAATTTCACGTGCTGGAGCTGGCCTACCTGCTGGCGCGACTGGGGCGCGCGTTGGAAATCGAAACCGATCTGGATTGGTTGTCAGCCCGTTCGGCGACACCGTTCATGCGGGCGAGCGTGGTTCTGCTGCGGTTCATCAATGCGGTCGAGACGGGCGATACGGAGCGGGCGGCGTCGCTGATGCCGGTGCTGAACGAGGAGGCCACGCACCTGGACGCGCACTCGGCCAACACGTTCCGAGAATACGAGGATCTGTTCGGCCTCATCCGGGACACACGAGGCAGCCGCATCGGGAATCTGCCGGCGCCGGATTCCAGCGTGGCGCCTCCGCAGGCGGCCGTGACGCGCTGCCTGCTGGCCCGCCGTCCCGACGATGCCCTGCGTTGGGCACGGCTGGCGGCGAAGGAGAGCGACCGATTCGTCTTCCGGCACGGGTTTTTCTCGTTTGATCTGGTGCGCGCCGAGCTGTCGGCGGGGCACGGGGAAGCGGCGCGGCGCGTGCTGGACATGCGCCGTGCGCGGGGCAACGAGCACTACCTCGACGATTTCTTTCTCGCCCGGGTCGAGCTGCTGGCGGGCCATCGCGAAGTGGCCGCCCAGCATTTCGGAGCCGCGCTCAAGGCCATGGAGCACTACCAGGCGGAGGGCCGGCTCGACTTCGAGTTGCGGCTGGCCTGCGAACTGGCGCCGCGCGAACTCGTGCGCCTGGCCAGAGCCGTCGAAGCCGCGTCGCCCGCTCACGCGGCGCCGGCGCCGCACCCGTCCGAAACGGGCGGCTCGCAGGGGCCAGCCGCCACGGGCACGGGCCGCCTGGAGGGACGCAGCGCGACCATTGCCGCGGTCCGGGAGGCGATCCTGCGTTTCGCACCCCTGGACGTGCCCGTCTTCGTCACGGGCGAAACGGGCACGGGCAAGGAGCTGGTCGCCCGCGCCCTGCACGACGCCAGCCCGCGTCGCGACCGCCCGTTCATCGCCATCAACTGCGGGGCGATCTCCGAAACGCTGCTGGAATCGGAGCTGTTCGGCCATGAGAAAGGCGCCTTCAGCGGCGCCGTCAAGGCACGGCGCGGCGTGTTTGAAGAGGCCGCCGACGGTACGCTGTTTCTGGACGAAATCGGCGACATCTCCAATCACCTGCAGCTCGCCCTGCTCCGCGTGCTCGAGACCGGCGAAATCCGGCCAGTCGGCAGCTCCCTGACCCGGCGCGTCGTCTGCCGGGTTGTGTTCGCCACCAACGCCGATCTGGAAGCCCGCGCCTCGGCCGGCACTTTCCGAAAAGACCTTCTCTTTCGGCTGAGACGGCTCGAGATTCATGTCGCGCCGCTGCGGGACCGGGCCGAGGACATCTTGACCCTGGCCCGCCATTTCCTGGACCTGGGCCGGCCGGCCGGCGAACACGCGTCGCTCTCGCCCGAACTGGCTGAGGCGCTCACCCGCCACGACTGGCCGGGTAACGTGCGGGAACTGCGCAACGTCATCGAGCGCATGCGCCTGATCAACTCCGACAAACTCGCCTACGACCTGAAAGACCTGGATGTGAACCTGCGCGATGCCGGCGGGCAACCGGTCCCGAAGCGGCCCATGGAAGACACGGTGCCGCCTTCGCGGCCCACGGTGCGCAAAGCGAAGAGTGTGCCCGCCAAGCCGCCGGCGGCCGGCCGAGACGACGCCGCACCGCGTCCGGCTCCGGCCAAGGGACAAGGGGATGTCGGGGCCCTTCTGCGCGGCGGCAAGTCGCGCCTGCGCCGGATCGAGCGGCTCCGCGAGCTGTTCCTCCACCACAAGACGCTCACGCGCAGCGAGGTCACCCGCGTGCTCGGCGTCTCGCCCAATACCGCCACACAGGATCTCAAGACCCTGTGCGACGAGGGGTTCGTTGTCCGCGTCGAACCCAGCGCTTCCTCCCGGTCCTACTACTTCGCGTTGAGCAACACCGTGCCGCCGCGCCCCGAACCCGAAGCGACGCCGGACCGGAAGCGATCCTGGTTCTCGCTCGGCAAGAAAGGAGGCCGCTAGCCTGAAACCTGCTCGAAAACTTACTCGGGAACTTGCTCGAGATCCCCGCCGCGGAGGCGGGGTCGACAACTGCGAATCGCATCCGGAGGAATCCACATGAAACGGACTGCTGCGCTCCTGATCGCCCCGGTGCTTCTCGTCGCGGTTTGTGCCCGCGCAGCCTCGCTACCGCAGCCCCAGCTTCGGCACGTGACCGTGCAGGGCGAGGGTGAGGCGACGGTTCAACCGGACGTTGCGAAGCTGACTATGGGCCTCTTCATCCGCGACCGCAGCCACGCGCAGGCCAAAGCGGAAGCAGACAGAAAGACGGGTAAACTCATGGAGTCTCTGGCCAGGCTCGGCGTCCACAAGGCCGACGTGCGCACGACACAGATCAAGGTCTCCTCTCAGTACACCAAAGGCAAAGGCAGCCAGGAGTTCTCCGATTACTGCGACCTCAACGTGGACCTGACGGTGGTGGTGCGTGACCTCGCGAAGATCGATGCGGTCGTCGAAACGGCGATCAAGAGCGGCATCAATAATATCAAGGGGGTGACCTTCCACACCACGCGCGAAGCGGAACTGCGGGCGAAGGCGACGCAACTGGCAGTCATTGACGCCAAGAACAGCGCGGCCCTGCTCGCCCGGCAGCTATCCGTGAATCTGGGCAAGGTCCAGAGCGCCGTCCTGCGCGATGCTACGGGCGCGCCGGCGCTGCTCATCGATGAGCTCGGGCTGACACAGAATCAAACGCTACTGCCCGAGCCCGTCACGATCCGGTCGCGTGTGGAAGTCACGTTCGAACTGATGAATTGACCTGGACCCTGGAGGGCCGCCATGCCGAGGAAAAAAATACCTTCGTGGGGAGTGGTTGCCGCCGTGCTGTTCTGTTGCCTGTGCGCAGCCTTGGGCGCGGTGCTCGTATGTCCCAAGTGCGGGCACGAGTACGAGCCGGGCGCTTCAGTCTGCCCCCACTGCCAGGCCGAACTGCCGGCCGCGGAGCCCGCGGCCGCAACCGCTGCCGATGAAGCGGTCGTTGCGGAGCCGGCGCCCGCGGCCGGGGAGGAGGGGCAGCTTGAAGAAGAGACGGCGGCCCGGGAGTTCCTGACGGCCAGCCAGTACTACGAGAAGAAAGAATACTGGCTCGCCTACTTCTTCGGGCGCAACGCCATGGCGCTGAACGCGTTGGTCAGCGAAGCCCGCCGCGGGGCACGTTACGGGCAGCTCCTGCGACTGGTGGAGAACTGCAGGGCCAAGCTGCGTCACGTGCAGAGGACCTGTCCCGTCTGCGGGGGCACGGGCCAGAAGACCGTCCAGATGTTGTCGCTGGACGGCACCCCGAGCCAGCAGAAGGTCTTCGGGCCTTCCTGCCCCTGCTGCATGGGTGACGGTTACCTTCGCGCCTGGCGTTCGACGAGCAAGATCAAGCTGGACCAAGCCAAGTACCTCCGAGAATACGTCCACATTCAGAAACGGAGAGGGTTCGAACAGCTCAGCGACATCTGGCTGCCCCCGCCGGTCAAGGCGCGGCTCACCGTTCGCAGCACGGTGGCCATGAAGAAGGCGTTCGGGTCCCCCTGCCCCGCCTGCGCCGGGCTGGGCTTCTCAGCCTGCACCGCCTGCGGCGGAGCCGGCAAGACGAAATGCTCCAACCCCGGCTGCGTGGGCGGAGAACAGGTCTGTCCGGTCTGCGGCGGTTCCGGTAAGGAGCGGACCACGGTGCGGAACACACCCTTGACCCGGGTCTGTCCGAGATGCACGGGGAGTGGTCGTGTCGTGTGCGACACCTGCCGGGGCAAGACCTGGCTGCCCTGCGATCCATGCAAGGGAACGGGCAAGCAACTGTGCACCCAGTGCGACGGGACCGGGGAATTGCCGATGTGTTCGCGGTGCGAGGGCCAGGGCCTGACCACGTGCTCGCGCTGCAACGGGACGGGCACCGACCAGGGCGCGCCCTGCCCCCAGTGCCACGGCGAGGGCGTCGTCATGTGCAAATCCTGCCAGGGCTGGGGCCGGCGGCGGTGAGGAGAATGAAGAATGAAAAGTGAAAAGTGAAAAATGACAAGAACCATTCTTCATTCTTCATTTTTCATTGATTCCCTCGCCTGGCGGATCAGGTCGACGATTGAGCCGATTCTGGGCTGGGGCGAGCGCTGTTCGAGTTCGCGCAGCGCCTCCGCCGCGTGGTTTGCGAGAAACGCGCGCACATCGAAGTACTCCCACCAGCAATCGAGGATCCGCGCACAGAGCCGCCCGTTCGCTTCCCGGCGGCAGTAGCTGAACGGCACCGGATGCCCCAGTTTCCGGCATCGGATCTCTCTGCCGTCGTGTTGTTCGACACTCGCCATGCAGGGCACTCGGCTTTCTTCGGACTCCATTCACGAGGCCATGACGGAAAGGCCCGCCTGCGCCGTGCCGACGTGCTGTCGGCCGTCACAGGCGGGCCCGGTTTGCCTTCTCACGACGGATCAGAGGGCCGGCGGCTTCGGAAAGCCTTCCATCGACTTCATAGACGCCTGCAGCGCTTCCTCGGGCAACTCGTAATCCTTGAGTTTCCCCGCGAAGTACGCCTCGTATCCGGTCAGGTCCATGAGTCCGTGTCCGGACCAGTTCATGAGGATGGTCTTCTCTTTCCCCTCTTCCTTCGCCTGCTTCGCTTCGCGAATCGTCGCGGCGATCGCATGCGATGTCTCGGGGGCCGAGATGAACCCTTCCGTGTGTGCCCAGAGCACGGCGGCCTCGTAGCACTCGAGCTGATGCAGGCCGCGGGCCTCAACGAGGCCCTCCTGCAGCAGGTGGCTCACGAGCGGCGCCATCCCGTGGTACCGCAATCCGCCGGCGTGGATCGGAGGCGGCACGAAGGTATGCCCCAGGCTGTGCATCGGCAGCAACGGCGTCATCATGGCCGTGTCGCCGGTGTCATAGGCGTAGGGCGCACGGGTCATGGTGGGACAGGCCGTCGGCTCAACGGCAACGACTTTGACATCCTTGCCGCTGATCTTGTCGCACACGAAGGGGAAGCTCAGCCCGGCGAAGTTGGAACCGCCGCCGGCGCAACCGACGACGACGTCGGGGTAAACGCCGATCTTCTCGAGTTGCTTCTTGGCTTCCAGCCCGATGACGGTCTGGTGCATGAGGACGTGGTTCAGCACACTGCCAAGCGAATAGCGGGTGTCTTTCGACGTCACCGCATCCTCGATGGCCTCGCTGATCGCAATCCCGAGGCTGCCCGGCGTGTCGGGCATCTGCTCCAGGATCGCCTGCCCAGCTTTCGTGTGATTGCTGGGGCTGGCCACGCACTCCGCACCCCACGTCTGCATCATGAACTTGCGGAACGGCTTCTGGTCAAAACTGATGCGTACCATGTAGACCTTGCACTCCAGCCCCAGCAGTTTGCAGCCGAATGCCAGAGCGCTGCCCCACTGGCCCGCACCCGTTTCCGTCGTCAGGCGCTTGATCCCGAACACCTTGTTGTAGTAGGCCTGGGCCACAGACGTATTCGGCTTGTGGCTGCCCGGCGGTGAGACCCCTTCGTGCTTGTAGTAGATCTTCGCCGGGGTGCCCAGTGCCTGCTCGAACCGGCGTGCCCGGTACAGCGGCGAGGGCCGCCACAGGGCGAGTATCTCGAGAACAGGCTCCGGGATGGCAATCCAGCGTTCCGTACTGACCTCTTGCTCGATCAGGTTCATCGGAAACACCGGCGCCAGGTCGTCGGGACCAATCGGCTTGCCGTCCTTCCCCAATGGGGGGGGAAGCGGATGCGGCAAGTCCGCCTGGATGTTGTACCACTGTTTCGGTATTTCCTCCTCGTCCAGGAACACCTTGACCCGTTCGCTCACTTTTTCTTCCTTTCCTTCGCCATCTCCTTCTCCACCACGTCCCGGAACCCCTTCGGACCCGACTTGAGTTCGCGCGAGCCGCGCGTGATCTTGCACAGGCTCACACCCAGCTTCGAAGCGATCGCGCGCTGCTTCACGCCGTGCTTCAGCATCTTCACCAGACGCCAGCGCAGCGCGATCCTGTCAAGCTCTTGTGGCGTCAGAATGGCGCGAAGAAAATCCAGCATGACAGCCGGTTTCTCGATGCCCGCCATTACGTCCGCGAATTCCTTGACCATCTTCTCATGCATAGCTCAACCACCCCTCATCACGTACCGTTACTCCCTATGTGCGAGTTCCGCAACGGCCATCCCGCAGCCGACCTCACACGCCCTTGACTCTGACGCCAGGCAAACCCGAACACCGGCCCGGCCGGCACAGCACGCCGGCGGCTGCATCCGAACCGAACACAGAGTTCCGATTGCTCCGCGCCTGTCTGCTGGTTGTGGTGCCACGGGAACCGGGCTCTTCAGCCCGCGCTCCGCCGGGGAAAATGGCGCGCGAGCCTGCTCCTTTGGGGTACTATCGCGTATGAGTTACCACATTCTGTTTTCCCATGCAAATACAAAATCGCGAATTTCGATTTTTTCATTTGACGCTCCCTGCCCGGCGCCTGTACAAGACGCCATGACCACGACGCGGCCGTCGCGGGGGCGGTGCGGCTCATCTTCAACGGGCGGCCACCCCGGCCAGGGATGCGGCCCGGCCTAACGACACGGGGGAGGAACCTTATGAAGCTCATCGTATTCAGCAAGTCATTCAAGCAGGACGGCATCACGGAACTGATGGCGCGCGCCCATGACTGGGGGTTCGACGGGTACGACCTCGCCGTGCGGCCCGGATACGTCGTGAATCCGGACAACGCGGCCGAGCAGTTGCCCAACCTGGTTGCCGCGTTCAGAAAGGAGGGCCTGAGCGTGCCGATGGTGACCGGCAATTTCGATCTGCTCGAGCCCACGCATCCCACGGCCGCGCCGATCCTTTCGGCCATGGACAAGGCGGACGTGCGGCTCATCAAGCTGGGTTACTTCAAGTTCAAGCCCGCCGATCAGCCGGACTACTGGGCGGAAGTCGACCGCATCCGCCGGATATTCGAAGCCTGGCAGGAGACCTCGCGCCGATACAACGTCAAGATCTGTTACCACACGCACAGCCACTACTGCATGGGACTGAACTGCGCCGCGCTGATGCATCTGTTGCAGGGGTTCGACCCGGGATGCCTGGGCGCCTACATCGATGCCGGGCACATGGCGGTCGAGGGCGAAGCGTTCGACGTCGGCTTGGCCATGGTCAAGGCGTATCTCAGCATCGTCGCCGTGAAGGACGTCATGCAGCTACGCGAAGAGAACGGCGACCAAGGCCTGGCCAAGAGGGTGTGGACTGAAGCCGGCAAAGGGTTCGTGGATTGGGACCTCGTGTTCGCCGAACTCGCCCGGGTCGGGTTCGCGGGCCCGGTCTCCATCCACGCTGAGTACAAGATGCCCACGCCGGAAGCGTTTCTCGAATCCGCCAAGCGCGAGGTCGCCTACTTCCGAGCCAAACGCGACAAGGCCCTCGCCTAAGCGCTCCCCGGCGCCGGCGCGGGAAAGGCGGTGTTTCAGGCCCCGCTGCGCCGCGGCACGGAGCGCAGCAGCGAAAGCAGTACGACGGGATCGATCGGTTTCGGCACGAAAACCATGCTTCCGGTGAGGCTCTGCGGAGCGGTCTTCACAATGCCGGAAACCATGACGACGAATGGGGGGCAGATATCGCGGCGCTTCATCTCCTTTACGACCAGATTCCCGTCCAGATCCGGCAGCGAGATATCGCAGATCAAGACGTCGAAGGACTGGCTGGCGGCGATGTCGACGGCCTCCTGCCCGCGACTGGCCGTCCGGACCTGAAGCGAAGGGTCGGTGCCCAGCACGCGCACGAGCACGCCCAGCACCAGCGAGTCGTCATCCACGGCCAAGATGCGCAGAGCCATTGTCCGGATTCTCCGTTTCCAGCGGGGCTCGCTCGCCGCCCCGCACTATACGGCCATTTGCCGACTGCGTCAACCGCGTTCACGCCTTGACGAACACGCCGGCCGGCAGCGATAGTCTCCGCCCGATCCGCGCCACCCGATAGCCGAACCCGGAGCCATCGAGCGTGCTCAGGTCGATCTGCCCCTCGCGCCGTCGGTAAATGCCCGGGTGCACGGCTTCCTCCGCGACGGACGCGTCCGGATAGAACTGCATCGCGTTCGTCTCAACGCCCATGATCGTGCCGGCGTTGGCCGCCAGAAGCACGTGCGGAATCTGGGCCAGCATCGGGTTGGTCAGGTCCTGCACCATCAGCGTCAGGCCGTGCGCCTTGGCCCAGCAGAGGGTCAACAGCGCGCCCGTCTGCGTCTTGCAGGTCTTCAGCGCCACGCCTGTCCACCCGAGCAGCCGGCCCGCGCGCACCAGCCGCCAATCGTGCGCGCTCTCGTCCATGAACAGGGGCTTGCGCGCCGAGACGCTGTGCACATCGATGATGTTCGCCTCCAGGTCGTAGGGAAACGGCTGCTCGACATAGAGGATCATCTGGTAAAGGCGCGGATGCTCCACCATCAGCCGGTCGAGAATAGCCGTCACGTAGACCGGGTCTTCCACCGTGCAGTTGAAGTCCGACGTCAACCACAGCACACCCTTGGCCTCGGCAATCTGCCCAACACGCACAAGCCGCGCGTAATCCCAGTCCATGTCGTTGCCGCGCAGTTTGACCTTCAGGCATTTCAGCCCATCCCGCTCTATCCAGTCCGGCAGAAGGACGGGATAGCCGTCGTCGGGTTCCGAACCCGTCAATTCGTCCGGACCCAGTAGGTCCTTGCCGCCCACGAGGTGCCAGGCGAGCAGCCGACGCGGCGGGGTGGCCACCAGCAGGTCGGCGGGATACTTGCCCTCGAAGACGACCGGCGCGCCGTCCGCGGGCTCCAGGAAGAAGGCGAGATCCCGATTCATGAAATCCGCGTTGTAGATCTGATAAACGGGCAGCCCGTGCAGATTCGCGTAGGCGTCGTGCAGCGCGATGTCGAACGCCGAGCAGCATATCAGCGCCGCCAGCCAAGGCATCGGCTCCGACTCGCCGCCCTGCCCGTTCAGCTTCTCCACCAATTCCGGCAGCCGGGTCTCCAGGAAGGCGTATCCGATTTCCATGGGATGGCCGCACGGCTCGAAGTCGGCCCACGCCTTGGCCAGCAACAGGCAGAACCGTTTCATGGCGTCATGCCGCCGCTCGTAGGACAGGGCGCTCGGCCAGGCCCACTGCACGCTCAGCGGCGTCTCGCCCCAGCCTTCCGCACTCTCGCCCGTCTCGTCGGACACCGACAGCTTCACCCGCGCGCAGGTCACGGCCGTCAGCGTTTCCGTGCCGAACTTCAGCGGAACCCGCGTCTCAACGGGAAGGAAATAGAGCTCCGCGGCCGTTACGCGCACGTCGGTCTTCTTCTTCATGCGCTCTCTCCCGATTCAGAGTCCTGCTTCTTCGCCGCCCCCCTCTTCACCCGCCGCCGCTTGCCGAACAGGTCCAACTGGCTGTCTTTGAGCAAGTCGTAGTTCTTCAGGATCCGAATGACCTGCAGCAAGTCCGACTTCTCGTAGTTCTTGTGCGTATCCACGCCCTGCATCAGTTCCAGAAGGATCGTCCGAAATGAAAGCACCCCGTCGATGCCCCGGTCTTTCAAGACCTGGATCGCTTTCTTCTTCAAATGCCCGGATGCCGGCAACTGCGGCAGACAGAGAACTTTCGCCACGTTTCTGGAACCGAGCCGGCGGGCCGCGATCCCGACGACGTCCTCGTCCGCAAACCGGAATATCTCCGGCGACTGCTCCAGCACGCCCGCGTAGAACGTCTCCGTATGCCATCCGCGCACGCCAACAACGGCGCGTGCGACGTGCCTGAAGCTCGAGGCCGTCCATACGATGGCGTCCGGCATCTTCTGTTCCGATACCAGCGGATTGAAGACGATCAGATCGGCCTCTTCCTCGGCCGTCTTCGTCCGCGGCCCGACATACTTGCGCGGCTGCGTCACCAGGTAACCCAGCCATTCAAAATACTCTCTGACAATCACCTCGTTCACAGCAGACATGGCACCTCCGGAGGAAGAACGCAAGGCTGGAAGAATGGAAAGATGGAAGGCTGCCGACAGCCGACATGCGCCAAGCACCACTCCCGCACGCTCCTATCCTTCCACTCTTCCAACCTTCCAACCTTCCACTCTTCCACTCTTCCAACCTTCCAGTCTTCCGAACATCCCGCACACCGGGGCCTCACGCTCTCGCCTTCTCCGCGATCGCCCGAAGCGCCGGCAGTATCTTCCCGATGGTAACGCTTCCGGCGTCCGGGCTGCCCATCTTCACGTACAGTTTCTTGAACATCCGGTATAACGCGCCGTAGACGGCCTTCGCGCCTCGTTTCGGCTTCACCACCCGGTAGGCCGGGCACAAGGCGTCCTGTGCCGCTTCGACGGTCTTGAAGATACCGGCGGCGAGCATGGCAAAGATCGCCGAGCCCAGACTCGTGGTCTCCTGTTCCGGAATCAGGATGGGCATCCCGAGCACATTGGCATAGACCTGATTGAGCGTATCGTTCTTCTGGGGAATGCCGCCGGCGTTGATGATGCGGTTGACCGGCACGCCGTACTCGGCCATGCGCTCGATGATAATGCGCGTGTGCATGGCGACCCCTTCCATGGCGGCGAACAGTTCGTCCGCCGCCGTGCTCGTCAGCGTCCAGCCCAGCGTGATTCCGCCCAAGTTCGGGTTGACCAGAACCGTGCGGTCCCCGTTGTCCCAGGTCAGCCGCAGCAGGCCCGTCTGGCCCGGGCGGTAGCCGTCAAGCGCGGCGGAGAGCGTACCGACGGACGTCCCGGCGCGCCTGGCAATGGCTTCAAAGATGTCGCCTGCCGCGCTCAGACCCGCCTCAATGCCGAAGTAGTCGGGATGAATCGACCCCTTCACCACGCCGCAAACGCCGGGAATGAGGTCCACCTGCCGCGCGATCCCCATGATGCAGACGGAGGTGCCAACGACATTGACGATATCGCCTTCCCGAATGCCCGCACCGATCGCGTCCCAATGCGCGTCAAATGCGCCGACCGGAATGGGAATGCCGCCGGCCAGCCCGAGTCTCGCGGCCCATTCCGGCGTCAATCGGCCTCCGATTTCGAACGAAGATCCGTACTCACCGCAGACCCGGTCCCGCACCCCTTCCAGCAGCGGGTCGACCGAGGCGAGGAAGTGCTGCGGGGGCAAGCCGCCGAGCGACGGCTGATACATCCATTTGTGGCCCGCCGCGCAAACACTGCGTGTGACCTGACGCGGGTCGGTCTTGCCGCTCAGCACAGCGACGATCATGTCGCAGTGCTCGAGGGCGGAAGCCATCTGGGCCCGCTTCTGCGGATTGGCCCGCAGCCAATGCAGGACTTTCGAGAACCCCCACTCGGACGAGTAGACGCCTCCGCACCACTCGATGTGTTTCAAGCCCTGCGCCCGGGCCGCGCGCGTGATCTGAGCCGCCTCCACCTTGCCCCGATGGTCACACCACAAATAGTAATCACCCAACGGTTCCAGCCCCCCGCCCACGGGCACAACCGTCGAACCGGTGGTATCGATCGCCAGGGCCCGAACGGCCGCGCCGGCTATCCCCGCCGATGCGACCGCCTCCTTCACCGCCGCGCCCAGCGCGGCCATGTGATCGGCATGGCGCTGTGTCGCAAAGTCCGGGTCGGCCGGGTCACGGATCACCTCATACGGCGCCACCGCCGACCCGAGCCGTCCTCTCTCGCTGTCCACAATCGAAACACGCACGCTTTGCGTGCCGAAATCCACTCCCGCTACTGCCGGCATCGGTTACCTCCCGAATCCGAAACCGCGAATGAACGCCCACGAAAGCGAATCATCAGTACGCCTTCCCGAATACGACCCGTCGCTTGCTGCGCTTCCCGCTGATGACGCAGGTGCCCGCCTCCTCCTGCCCGTCGAGCGGGATGCAGCGTATGGTAACGTTCAGATCAGCCTTGACCGCCTCCTCGACGGCCGGATCGCCGCTCCAGTGGCATTCGGCGAATCCGCCGTGGATTTCCGGCTTCTCCGCGTTGGCGGGCGTGAAGAACGCATAGAACGCGTCCTTGGAATCGATCCGCACCGTGTGCTGATCCCGGAAGGCCCTCGCCCGCTCGAAGAGGCCGTTCTGTATCTCGTCGAGTTGCGTGAGGACCGAACCGACGAACTCGGCCCGCGGTTGGCTGACGCGGGCCTGCGGCCCCCTGTCGCGCCGGCCCACAAACACGGCGTCGGCCGCGATGTCTCTGGGCCCCGCCTCGAGCCAGATCGGAACCCCCTTCTTGATCCAGGACCACATCTTCTCGCCGCCGCGCCCCTCCCGGGCGTCGAGTTCCACCTGCAACGGTCGTTGGTCGTACTGGAGAGCCCTCAATTCCGCCGCCAGTCGCTCACAGTACTCCAGCACTTGGCCCCGCACCTCGTCCTTGTGGACGATCGGCAGAATCACAATGTGGGCGGGCGCGATCCGCGGCGGGAGCACGAGGCCGTCGTCGTCGCTGTGCGTCATGATCAAACCGCCCACCAACCGGGTCGACACGCCCCATGAGGTCGTCCAGGCATACGCCGTGCCACCCGATTCGTCCTGGAATCGGATGTCGGAGGCCTTGGCGAAGTTCTGGCCGAGAAAATGCGAGGTCCCCATCTGAAGCGCCTTGCCGTCCTGCATCATGCCTTCGATCGCATAGGTCGAAACCGCGCCGGGGAACCGCTCCGATTCCGTCTTCTCGCCCTTCAGTACCGGCACGGCAAGGTAACGCTCGGCGAAATCGACGTAGACGTCCAGCATGCGCCGGGTCTCCTCCTGCGCCTCTTCGGCCGTGGCGTGAACCGTGTGGCCCTCTTGCCAGAGGAACTCGGTCGTGCGCAAGAACAGCCGCGTGCGCATCTCCCAGCGCACGACATTCGCCCACTGGTTGATGAGCAGCGGCAAATCGCGATAGGACTGCACCCACTTCTGGAACATCGCCCCGATGATCGTCTCGCTCGTCGGGCGCACAATCAGGGGCTCGTCGAGCGCTCCGGCAGGAACCAGATTCCCGTCCGCGCCGGTTTCGAGCCGGTGATGCGTGACGACCGCGCATTCCTTGGCAAACCCCTCAACGTGCTCGGCCTCTTTCTGCAGGAAACTCATGGGAATGAAGAGCGGAAAATAGGCGTTCTGATGCCCCGTCGCCTTGAACATCCCGTCCAGCACACGCTGAATATTCTCCCAGATGCTGTAGCCCCAGGGCTTAATGACCATACAGCCCCGCACGGGCGACGGTTCGGCCAGGTCCGCCGCACGGACGACCTGCTGGTACCATTCCGGGTAGTCTTCTGCACGCGTCGGCGATATCGCCGTCTTGTTCTGCTTTCCCATCCCCTGCCCCTTCCCCTCCTCAATCTACCCACAGACTTACTCGAGAACTTACTCGAGAACTTACTCGAGAACTTACTCGAGAACTTACTCGAGAACTTGCTCGCTAATTTGCCCGCAGACACGCCGGCCGAGCTGCACGCGAACCAACGCCATCACCCGCCCATCTTCACCCACTCGGCGGCCAGCACGTCCTCCGGCACCTGGCGGCCGAACACGACCGTCCCCAGCCGTTCGGCCAGGACAAAGCGTGGGGTCGCCCCCCGTACCTTCTTGTCCGTCGTCATGGCCTGCCGCAAGGGGCGCCAGGCCAGGCCCTCGGCCGACGCGCCGAGATCCGGCAGCGTGCGCACGCTTGCGGGCAGCCCCAACGCTTCCAGCAGCCTGCTCACCCGCCCGGCTTCATCCGCCGGGAACCCGCATTGCGCAACCGAAACGCGCGCCGCAAAAACCATGCCGACCGCCACCGCCTCCCCGTGCAGCAGACGCCCGTATCCCAACTGATTCTCCAACGCATGGGCGAGAGTGTGCCCGAAGTTGAGGATGGCGCGCAGCCCCCCCTCCCGTTCGTCCTTCGAGACCACCTCGGCCTTGACCTCACAGCACCGGGCAACGATATCGGTCAGCAGTGCCGGGTCGCGGGCCAGCAGCGCCTCCGTATTGGATTCCAGCGTCGAGAACAGCGCCGCATCCGCGATCACGCCGTACTTGACCACCTCGGCCAGGCCACAGACGTACTCGCGGCGCGAAAGCGTGCGCAGCGTGTCCAGATCGACAAGGACTTCCGACGGCTGGTGAAACGCGCCCACCAGATTCTTGCCGGCGGGCAGGTTGATCCCCGTCTTGCCGCCCACCGAGCTGTCCACCATGGCCAGCAGGGTGGTCGGGATCTGCACGTACCGGATACCCCGCAGATAGGTTGCCGCCACGAATCCGGCCAGGTCCCCGACCACGCCGCCGCCCAACGCCGCGATCAACGCCGTGCGGTCCAACCCAGCCGCAACGGCTTTCTCGTAAAGCTTGAACACCCAGCCCTCGCTCTTCGTCTCCTCGCCGGCCGGAACCACCGCGCGCGAAATCGTCGCGCCGGCCTTGCGCAGGGCGGCCTCCGTCCGGTCGCCGTACAAAGTATCCACGTTGCGGTCCGTCACGATCAGCACGTGCGGGGCCGGCACCGTCGCCGCCATCTGCGACGCGGGCAATCCGCTGCCAATCCGGATGTCGTAGGACCGCTCAGCAAGCTCTACTGTGACCGTTCGTGCCATTTTCGCCGCCCGCCGACCGTCTTGCGCAAAACGCGCCCCGCTCCCGAGCTCACACTCCGCCATTTCCTGTCTGCCAACCTGCCGTCGCTCCCGCCCCGCCTCCGGCCGGGGGCGGCCCCGCACAACCGTCACGCCGCGCCGGGCGTTGCGCCGCCCATCTCCCATCGGCAGGCGAACCGGCAGCAGCCGACAATGTCCCTCTCGCAATCAAACCAAACGGGGAAATAGTTGTCGAGCCTGTGATAGTGGGTCTTGTGATCGGCCGAGTGCAGAGAAAAGGAGAGGAAATAGGCGCCCTTGGCAAGCGACAGGCCGTCGATATGCAGGTGCAGCGTGCCCGTGCCCTCGATGGCCGGGACGGTAAAGCCCTCGATTTGCGTATTGCTGCCGCTCACGATCCGGCCGCTCTCGTCCGAGACGGCGTACCCGAACACCGGGTTCTCGATCCGGCGCAGGGCGTTGTAGACAATCTCGATCCGCACGGAATCGCCGGAGCGAAACGTCTCGGCGACGACGCCCGACTCATTCCGAATCCGGACGTCCTCGATGAGCGCTTCGCCGTTGCCCCATTCGCGCCGGACGCCGTGCGCCATGCGCTGCGTCACGCTCGTCTGGTACTTCTTCACGACACTCTCAGGCATGCCCAAATCGACGATCCGCCCCTGATCCAGCAGCAGGATGCGGTCACTCACCTTCTGGATCGTGTCGAGGTCGTGCGAGATCACGAGCATCGTCTTGCCCCGCTCGCGAAACTCAGACATCCGCGCCATGCACTTGCGCCGGAAGTTCTCGTCGCCGACCGCCAGGACCTCGTCGACGAGCAGGATGTCGGGATCGACTTCCACCGCCACGGCGAACCCGAGCCGCACGTACATGCCGGAGGAGTAGTGCTTGACCGGCTGGTCGATGAAATCCGCAAGCTCCGCGAAGTCGACGATCGCCTCGAACCGCTCTCGCATCTGACGGCGGGAGAGGCCCATAATGGAGCCGTACAGGAAGACATTCTCCCGGCCCGTGAGATCGGGGTGGAACCCGGCGCCAAGCTCGAGCAGCGAGGAGACCATGCCCCGCACCTCCACCCGACCTTCCGTCGGCGTCATGGTCCCCGCGATAAGCGCCAGCAGGGTGCTCTTGCCCGCGCCGTTCGCGCCGATCACGCCGAGCGTCTCGCCGCGGGTTACGCCGAAGTTCACATGGCGCAGCGCCCAGAATTCCCGGCTCCGGCGCCCGGCGCTGGAGCCGATCAGATCCAGAACCGTCCCCTTCAGCGTGCGCTGAGCCCGCTCACGCAGTCTGAACCTCTTGCCTATGTGCGCAACGACTATGGCTTCTTCGTCCGGCATGCGCGCGCGCCCCTAGAGTTCATCGGCAAAACGAGTCTGAAAACGCTGAAACACCGCTGCGCCGATCACCAAAATCAACCATGCGATCAGACAGGACCCCGTCACCCGGCGCGGGGCCATGATGTCCGACGACAAGAAGACGCAGCGGTAGGCGGTCACGATCCCGGTCATCGGGTTTGCGAAAGCCAGCCGCTGCACCGTCATCGGGAACTTCTCAAGCCATTTCAGCAGGCTGTCGATCGGATAGATCACGGGTGTGAGGAAGAACCATGCCAGCAGCACGACGCTGAGAATGTGCTCCGTATCCCTGAAGAACACGTTGGCGCAGGACAGCAGAAGGCTCATCCCGCAGCACAGGGCGAACTGCGTCAGCACGATCAACGGCAGCCACGCCAGGTTCCCGATGCGCGCCCCCGTCACCAGCAGATAGGCGAACAGGACCACCAGCGACAGCAGCAAATTCACCACATTGGCCATCACCATCGCGAGCGGGAAGACGATACGCGGCGAGGCCGTCTTGCGCACCAGGTTGGCATTGCCCAGCACGGCATGCAGCGAGTCGCCCAGGCACATGGCCAGGAACTGCCAGGCAATGATGCCCGTCACCAGGATCGGCAGGTCGATCGGAAACCGCAAGATCCGCAGAAAGACCGCGTAGATGCCGATCAGGAAGATGGGGCTCAGCAGCGTCCAGAAGAAGCCCAGCACGGAACTCTTGTACCGGATCTTCAGATTCCTCAGCATCAGAATGAGGAGAAGCTCGCGGTGCCTGTGGATCTGTTTGATCAGCGCCAGCATGAAGCCCCCGTTACGCCAGGCGAAACACGTGACTGTCCGAAAAAAAGGCGGATTAGTCGAGAAAAAAGCGGCTTGAACTTCGCCCGCACAAAGAGGAACATATCCCTCCCTTCGGCGCAAACCAAACGACAGCCCGACGGACGGGGGCAGCGGTGAGACGGCCTGGCACAGAACCGGATTCAGTTGCACCGGCGGGCGCCCCCCTCTCCCGCACGGCCGCCACCGCCGCCTACTACCTCGCGTTCGTCGCGCTCGGCCTCTTCCTCGCATGCCTGGGGCCTTCCCTCCTCGGCCTTCAGCGGCAAACCCAGACGGGCGCGCGCGGCATCAGCTACGTGTTCTTCGCGCGCGCATTCGGCTATCTGCTGGGGTCGCGCGCGGGCGGGCGACTGTACGACCGCGTGCCCGGTCATCCCGTCATGAGCGGCGTTCTGCTGGCGCTCGCGGTTCTGTTGGCGCTCGTGCCGCTTACCCCATGCCTGTGGCTGCTGTTCGGCGTGCTCTTCGTCTCCGGATTGGCAGGCGGCGCGCTGGACGTGGGCGGCAACACGATGCTGGTCTGGACGCACCGGGAGAAGATCGGTCCGGTCATGAATGCGCTCCATTTCTTCTTCGGGGCCGGCGCGCTTCTGGCGCCGCTGGTGGTTGCCGCCGCGTTGTCGCTGAGCGGCGGTGTCGCGTGGGCTTTCCGGACACTCGCTGTGCTGATGCTGCCGCCCGCCTTCCTGCTGTCCAGGCTGAGCAGCCCGCCGCCCCTGCCGCTGGCGCAGGCCGAAACGCACCGGAGCCGCCGGGCGCTCGTCACGCTCGTCGCCTGCTTCTTCTTCCTGTACGTAGGCGCGGAAATGGGGTTCGGCGGCTGGATTTCCTCCTACACCGTGACCCTCCGGCTGTCGACGGAGGCGCGCGCCGCCTGCCTGACCTCGGTCTTCTGGGGCGCGCTCACGCTCGGGCGGCTGGCGGCCATCCCGCTGGCGGCGCGCCTGAAACCGCAGACCATGCTGATGGCCGACCTCGCCGGGTGCCTGGCCAGCATGGCGGTCATCCTCAGCTGGCCACGCTCCCTGAACGCGCTGTGGGCCGGCACCATCGGGTTCGGGCTCTCCATGGCCTCGATCTTCCCCACGACGCTGTGCCTCGCCCAGCAACGCATGACCCTCACCGGCCGGGCTACGGGCTGGTTCTTCGTCGGGGCAAGCGCCGGCGGCATGACGCTGCCGTGGGTAATCGGCCAGTTGTTCGAGACGCGCGGCCCGCGCGTCACGATGTGGGCCGTCCTCGTCGATCTCGGCTGTGCCGTCGGCCTCTTCGTGGCCCTGCTCCTCGCCACCCGCCCGACGAGGAACTAGCCTCGTATCAAACTTGCTCGAGAACTTGCTCGAGATCTCACTCGAGAACTTGCTCGAAGCAGGCCGATCAAGGCCTTTGCCAACGCGCGGTGCCTGTGCTATCGTTGGCAACAGACGCGCGGAGCACGGAGGAAGCCATGCGTGATGGCGTACGGGTGATCTGTTTCTTGCTCTGCAGCCTGCTCGCGCCGGCTGCGGAGACGGAAGAGGGTGCCGTCGGCGAATCGGCGCGGGCGATCCCCGTCGCATTCGACGTGGACGTTGTCGTTGTCGGCGGTACGTCGGGCGGGGTGGCCGCCGCCGCAGCCGCCGCCGGGCGCGGTGCACGCGTCTTTCTGGCCGCGTCGCGCCCGTATCTCGGCGACGACATCTGCGCCGGCTGCCGCCTCTGGGTCGAACCCGGTACGCGGCCGCTCACGGGGCTCGCGGCCAGACTCTTCCCAAAGGCCCCGGCTCCGCCGACCCCCATGCACATCAAACGGGTGCTGGACCTCGTGCTGCTGGAGGCGAACGTTCCGTTCCTGTACGGGTGCTACGTCACCGATGTCCTGCGCGATGCCGAGGGCGAACTGGCCGGAATCGTCATGGCCAATCGCAACGGGCGCCAGGCGGTGCGTGCGAAAGCCATTGTCGACGCCACGCCGCGCGCAACGGTCGCGCGGCTGGCCGGCGCCCGCTTCAAACCCTATCCGCCCGGCGCCGCTCGTTTCACGCGCGTCGTGCTCGGCGGCGAGCTGCAAACGGGGCAGGGCGTTACCGGCACGCGCCTCCCTATCCCTGTTCCGCGGGACAAGCAAGCCGCCGTCCCGGCCGTCGCCTACGCCCTCACGCTCCCGATGACGGACGGTTCCTTTCCCTCGTTCGCAGCGGCCGAACAACTCGCGCGCGACAGAACCTGGAGCACCGAACAGCTCGACGCGTCCGAGTCCGTCTTTCAGATACCGCCCGATCCCATGAAAGGCGCAAGAACGCTCACGGGGCCATGGCCCGGCGCGGATGAAGCGGATCTGAACGCGTTCCGTCCCGCCGGCGTAGCCCGTCTGTATGTTGCCGGCGGCTGTGCCGACCTCACACGCGAGGCGGCGGCCGCCCTGCTGGAGCCGCCCGCGTACGTTGTGCTCGGCGCGCGGATCGGCGCCGCCGCAGCCGAGGAAGCGGCTCGGGTGGCCGCGCCGCATGACGTGCGCGTGGCACGGCAGGCCGTCGCGCCGGCCGGACCGGCCGGCGACATCCGCGAGCCGCTCTCGGGCATTCGCGCCGGCGGGCAACGGCCCGAGACGGTCCCGAGCGTCGCGCGCGCGGTGCCCGTGCTGGGGCGCTATGACGTGGTCGTCGTGGGCGGCGGCACCAGCGGGGCACCGGCCGCGATCGCGGCGGCACGGCACGGGGCCAAGACGCTCGTCATCGAATACCTGCACGGGCTCGGCGGAGTCGGCACTCTCGGCCTTATCGGCAAGTATTACCACGGCTACCGCAAAGGGTTCACCGCTGAGGTCGACGCGGGCGCAGGGCGCAGCCCCTGGGACATCCAGCACAAAATGGAGTGGTACCGCCGCCAGATCAGGGCGGCCGGCGGCGATATCTGGTTCGGGGCACTGGGCTGCGGCGCGTTCGTCGAGCGCCAGAAGGTGAAGGGCGTGACGGTCGCCACGCCCGCGGGGCGCGGCGTCGTGCTGGCCGGGATCGTGATCGACGCGACCGGCAGCGCCGACATCGCGGCCGCCGCCGGCGCGCCGTGCGTGTATACGGACGGCTCGCATATCGCCGTCCAGGGCACCGGTCTGCCGCCGCGACAGCTCGGCGCCCGATACACGAATACCGATTACACGTTCGTGGACGAAACCGACGTGCTCGACGCGTGGCGCGCCTTTGTCGTGGGCCGCGAGAAATTCAAGCATGCCTACGATCTCGGCCAGTTGATCGATACCCGGGAACGGCGCCGCATCGTCGGCGATTTCGTGCTCTCCCCGCTCGACATCTTCAACGGCCGCACGTTTCCCGACACGGTGGTGCGCACGGCCAGCAACTTCGACTCCCACGGCTATACGGTTCACCCCCTCTTCCTCATCAGAGGGCCCGACACCAAAGGCAGGACGGCTTTCCTGCCGTACCGGTGCCTGCTCCCCAGAGGATTCGACGGTATCCTGACCACGGGCCTGGCGGTCAGCGCACACCGCGATGCCATACCTGTTGTCCGCATGCAGCCCGACGTTCAGAACCAGGGCTACGCGGCCGGCGTCGCCGCGGCCATGGCCGCGCGCGACAACGTCGGAACCAGGCAAATCGACGTCCGGGCCCTTCAGCGCCATCTGGTCGAGAAAGGCAATCTGCCCGAAAGCGTGCTCCGGGATGAGGACTCCTATCCCGCTCCGCGCGAAAAGCTGGCGGCCGCTGTTCAACGCGTGGCAAACGGGTATGCGGATCTCTCCGTCATACTCGCCCAACCCGAGGAATCCCGCCCGCTCCTTCGGGCGGCTTACCGCAACGCGTCTGCCGCGGCAGACCAGCTCGTGTACGCCCACATTCTGGGCATGCTGGGCGACGCAACGGGCGCATCGCGCCTGATCCGGGCCGTTCGGGACGCGCCGTGGGACAAGGGCTGGGACTACAGGGGCATGGGCCAGTTCGGGCCAAGTCTCAGTCCGCTCGACAGCCTGATCATCGCCCTGGGCCGCACGCGCGACCGTTCCGGGCTCGCGCCCGTTCTCGAGAAGCTGGGCGCACTCACACCGAAGAGCGCCTTCTCGCACTGCCGCGCGGTGGCCGTCGCGCTCGAAACGTTGCGCGATCCTGCCGCCGCCGAACCCCTGGCCCGGCTGCTGCGCGAGCCGGGCCTCTCCGGGCATGCCTTCGTCGATATCGCTACCGCGAGAGAACGGACCTCCGGCGCGCGAAATGACACGCGCACGCGCAATCGCGCCCTGCGCGAGCTGGTGCTGGCCAGGGCTCTGTACCGATGCGGCGATCATGACCAGCTCGGCGAACACACTCTGCGGCAATACGCACACGACCTGCGCGGCCATTTTGCACGGCACGCGCTGGCCGTGCTCGCGGAGGACAACAGGGCCGAGTAACGCACCAAGCAAGCGAAAGGCTGGATGATATGGATGAATGGAAGCACTGGATCCTCACGGCCATCGTGACAGCATTCGCGGCGGCCCCGCTCGCGGCCGAGGAGAGCGAGCCGTTCGTCGTGCGTGATCCGGCCGAATTCCACAAGATCGTCCCGGCCGGCGCCACCCTCCGAAAGCTGGCGGACGGCATGCAATTTGTCGAAGGGCCGGTCTGGGTCGCCCGCGCAGGCGGGTTCCTCCTCTTCAGCGATATCCCCGCGGACGAGATCAAGAAATGGACAACCGAGGACGGGCTGGCAACGTTCCGCAAGCCGAGCCGGCAGGCGAACGGCAACATTCTGGATCTGCAGGGACGGCTGCTGACGTGCGAACACCTCTCGCGGTCGGTCACGCGGACGGAAGAGAACGGCACCGTCACCACACTCGCGGATCGCTTTCAGGGCAACCGGCTCAATTCGCCGAACGACATTGCCGTCAAATCCGACGCCACCATCTGGTTCACCGATCCGCCATACGGCCTCAAGAATCGCGGCAAAGAACTGGCCGGCAATTACGTCTTCAGGCTGGACCCTTTCGACGAAACGCTTCGCGTGGCCGCCGACGACTTCGACCGGCCGAACGGCCTGTGTTTCTCCCCCGACGAGAAGCGGCTCTACATTGCCGATTCGGGCAAACCGCGGCACATCCGCCTGTTCGATGTCGGGCACGGCGGCGTGCTCGGCAACGGGCGCGTGTTCTGCACGATCGAGACCGGCGCACCGGACGGCATACGGTGCGATTCCGACGGCCGCGTCTTCTCCTCCGCGGGAGACGGCATCCATATCTACGCACCCGACGGCAAGCTGATCGGGAAGATCCGGGTGCCCGAAACGCCGGCGAACCTGTGCTTCGGCGGCGCAACGGGCAGCACGCTCTTCATTACCGCGCGCCGGTCGCTCTACGCCATCACGCTGAACGTCACCGACAGCTATGTCCGCAGGAGGACGGCAGAATGACGACAAACTCGCAAGAACGGATACTCTTCTCGGACGACTTCTCCGCTTATCCCCTCACCGAACGCATGGACACCGAATACTTGCGCGGGGTCGCGCGGGAGTCGGGCGCGAAACGGGCCGGCCAGGAGCAACTCGGCCCGTGGCGGCAGACGACGCTTCACTACTCGTGGCGCAGCGCGCGCATCAAGAGCCGCCGCGAATGTCCCCTGCCATGGCGCCTGGTTGAACGCGACGGGCAGCGCTGGTTGGAGCAGCCGGAGCCGTTCTTCAACGTCGTCTTCATGGCCGGCGATTCGGACTGGGAGGACTACGTGCTGGAACTGACGGCGGCCGTCAGCGACGGGCCGGTCGGTCCGATCGTGCGCTATCATACCAGCCGCTGCAACTACTGGCTGTGTCTCGAAGCCGGGCACCCGGCTCGGCTGATCCGCCGCGATCAGAATGCGCACATCGTGCTCGGCGAATCTGTGGGTCTGACCCTCGCGCGGGACCGGGCGTACGACCTGCGCGTGACGTGCGACGGCGCGCGAATCGACGTGGCGGTCGACGGAGAGTCCGTCATCTCCGTCGAAGACGACGCATGGCCGCGGGGCCCAATCGCGCTCCGAACCGAAGGGCCCGGCCGCTTCGCGAACGTACGCGTTTATGCCACGGAATCTGAGGCTGCCCGGCTCGAGGCCCGGGCCCGGCGCCGCACTGAACGGCAGGCGGCTGGACGCCGGTCGCTGCCCGCCCCGAAGCTGCTGCACGAAGTGCCGCTGCCGCCCGACACCACGGTGGTGCACATGCGCGACGTGAACGACGACGGCCGGCTCGAAGTGGTCGCATGCGAGGTCGCGGTCCCGAGACTGGACTACATCCGCCTCGCGCGGATGACGGTCGTCGACGGGTCGGGCAAGACGCTCTGGACTCTCGGCGAATCGTTGCGGGGCGAGTTCGGGGTGCATGGCGGTTTCGCGTTCAACACCGCCGATATCGACGCCGACGGCCGTACGGAGATCCTCGTGACCCGCGATTTCGAGATACTCGTCATCGACGGCGCCTCCGGCGAAGTCAAGAGACGAGCGCCCACCCCCCGCGCCTACAAGGGCCGGGAAGACCACTACGAGCGCACCGTCGGGGACAGCATCCTGGTCTGCAACCTGCGCGGGCTGCCCACGGCCCAGGACCTCATCCTTAAGGATCGCTATCGCAACCTGTGGGCATACACCTCCGAACTCGAACCGCTCTGGCACTGCCACCTGAACACCGGCCACTATCCGCGCGCACGCGACGTGAACGGCGACGGCAAGGATGAAGTGATGGCCGGCTACACGCTGCTCGCTGCCGACGCGCGCCCCTTGTGGACCGTGCCGGGCGCTGAACCCTACTACAACGGGTATCCGGGCAGTGAACACCTCGACTCCGTCCTGATCGAAAGCTTCGGCCCGGCGGGCGCCCCGGTTCAGATCGCGATGGCCGCCAGCGACCTGGGCTTCGTGCTCCTCGATACCGACGGGACCGTGCGCGCCCACCACCGCGTCGGACACGCCCAGGCGCTCGGCGCAGGCCGGTTCCGCCCCGATCTGCCCGGCCGCCAGTTCGCCGTGCGTACCGCCTGGGGCAACTTCGACATCCTGAATCTGTTCGACTGCGAAGGCGCCCCGCTGCTCACCCGTGAAATCGCCGCCGGAAGCGTCGCGCCCGTCAACTGGCTCGGAGACGGGAGCGTTTTGCTCCACTTCGCCGGCTGTCTCGCGGACGGCAACTTCGAACCCGTCGTCGACCTGCCCCGCGGCGGAGGCGTTCATCCCGCCGCCTGCGATCTGAACGGTGACGGCGTCGATGAGCTTTGCCTGCGCCGGGGCGATATCGTCCAGATCTACGGCCCGGAACAGGTCCCCGCCAGTCCCGAGCCGATCCCGCCGCGGAATCTCACCAACTGGAACAACTACGGCGGGTTCTACCTGTAGGATGGGAGGGGACCCGGCAGAGCCGGGTCCCCTCCCATCCTGTGGCGCGCGCCGCGCGCCGGGCGACGGGGATGGTGTTTTGCTGTCGACAAAGGGCGCCGAGTGGACTAGGCTGATTCCCCAGAGTGTCCCGAAAAGCGGCCAGCCCGCAGAAGGGCCGGAGAAGGAGGAAAACATGAAGAAGTTCGCTTTCGGTTGTCTCGGATGTCTCGGCGTGGTCATCGTGATCGGAATCATCGGGGGCGTGCTCGGATTCGTCCTCACCAAGGATATCGTGAAGGCGACCGACCGGTTCTTCGCTCTGGTGCAGGCCGGCAAGACGAAGGAAGCCTATGCCGCCACGGCCAAGGAGTTCCAGGCCTCGACGTCCGAGGAGCAGTTCGAAGCGTTTCTGCAGACGTCGTCACTCGCCGGCTACGAAAGCGCCGCCTGGCATTCGCGATCCATTGAGAACGACCAGGGCAAACTCAAGGGGAAGGCCAAAACCAAGGACGGCGGTCAGATCCCGCTGGTCGTCACGCTCGTGAAAGAGGGCGAAACCTGGAAGATTCTGCGGATCGACAAGGAAGCGGCCGGCATACAGACCGGCGAGGGAGATGAGGCCGCCACCCAGAAGATGCCGGACGAGGCCGCGCTCAACAAGCTGGCCGAATCGGCCGTTCTGCTCCTGGCGGAGTCCGTCAACAAGGACGACTTCTCGCTCCTGTTCAACGGCGTCTCGAAGTTGTGGCAGAGCCAGACGAACGCCGGCGAACTGCGGGACGCGTTCAAGACGTTTGTAGACAACCGAATCGATCTCTCCATTGCAGAGGGACAAACTCCGGTGTTCAGCTCGCCGCCCGCTCTGAACGCTGACGGCTTCCTGGTCCTGGAAGGCTACTTCACCACAAAACCGAACCAGGTCCGCTTCAAACTCAAATTCGGTTACGAACATCCCGCGTGGAAGCTTGTTGGGCTGAATGTGAACATGTAGGCCGCGACAAGCTGTTGACGCCGGGTCAACGTTGACTCGGGAACGCCGGACGCGGGCCGGAAGGGACCGGCTCGCGTCCGAAATCGGGAATCGGCCTGGAAATCCCGGAGACTGACCACACCATGCGACCGCATCCGCGCTTGTACCTGGCGCAGGATACGCCGGAGCGCCTGGCGCGGGACCCGCGCCTCCCCTTCCTCCGCCAGGCGGCCCGGCAAGTCGCGCGGGACGCCGCCCGCTACGCAAAGCTGCCCCCGTTGCGTTACCCGCGCGGGGTGCACAACGAACTGCTCATTCGTGCGCGCGAGATGCAGACTCGCGTCGTCACCCTGCTCGCACGATGGAGCCGAACCGGCGACGCCCGCTGTCGCGCCGCCGTGCTGCGCTGTGTGGAACAGATAGGCGGCTGGGAGTACTGGTCCTGGATCGCCTGGCGCGCGGGCCGTTCAAAGCCGGACGCGATCTTCGATCTGAGTTACGGCGAGAACAGCGCGACGCTCGGGATCGCCTATGACTGGCTGCACGCCGGCCTGTCCAGAGCCGAGCGGGCACTCTTTCTGCGTGTCGCCAGACGACACGCGTTGCGAGCCGGGCTCAAGCACGCGAAACCGGGCGGCGCCTGGTGGTTCGGCCGCCCGGACAGCAACTGGAACAGTGTCTGTGCGGGCGGGCTGGGGATGCTGGCCCTGGCCTTGTACGAAGACGCGCCTGAAGCGCCCGAGCTGCTGAAACGGGCCGAGCAGTCCATTGCCCCGTTCGTGAGGCACCTCGATTCAACCGCCGGCGGGTGGCCGGAGGGGATCGGCTACTGGAACTACGGCATGCGCTACGCCTTCATGTATCTGCTCAGTCACGAGAACAGTACCGGACGGCCCCATCCTCTGCTGCGGGTGCGCGGGTTGCGACGGACCCTGCGGTTCCCGTTCGATTTCTGCCCGCACGGCCAGCCGTGCAGTTTCGGCGACGTGAACCACTGGTCGCCGTTGCCGGTTCATTATGCCATGGCCGTGCGCCTGGGCGACACCGACGTGTGCGGCCAACTCGATGCGCATCTGCAGGCGAACGGCATTCGCGCGCACGGTTGGCCGGACGCCGCCGAATGGCTGGCGCTGCACCCGGGCAGGCGGGTCCCGCTCCGCAAGGCGCGTGCGGCGCGCGCGGCGCGCGCAGAACCCTATGCGGCACTCTACACGGGACTGGACTGGGCCGTACTCGCCGACCGGATGCCGCAGCCGCGCCTCTATATGTCCATCCGCGGCGGCACGACCCGGGTGCCGCACAGTCACCGCGACCTCATGAGCTTCCACTGCCTGGTCGGCTCCGAGCGGCTCGTCGTCAATCTCGGTCCGGCCGAATACCTGGACACCACCTTCTCCGCGCGGCGCTACGAGTTGCCCGAGATGATGCCCATGTGGAAGAACACCCTGCTCATCAACGGCGTCGGCGTCACCGACGGCGCCGCGCTCGACTGCACCGAACTCGTCCGCCACGGCCGCGCGCGCGGTGTCCGGCTCGTGGCCACAACGGCCATGGGCGCCAGTCGCGACAGGGTCGCGGCCACGTTCTGCGGGCGGCTCATCCTCCTGCTTGACAACCACGCTTTCCTTGTCGTGGATCGCGTCCGGCTCCCGCACACCGGCCGGTGCGAATCGCGCCTGCACACCTTTGCCGAGGTGCGTCCGGCACGCGACGGCGCCCTGCTCCGCGGCGAGCGGGCGAAATTGCGCGTCGCCTACGCCTGCACCGTGGAGGCCGGCCTGTACACGGCAACCACGGCGCCCACCACGCCCAGTGCGCCTGCCGCCACCATGCTCAGATGGTGCACAGGCAGCCGCCAGTACACCGATATCACCATGGCAACGCTCCTGGCGCCCGGCGTCGGCCCGGCCAAATTGGCCTTGAAACAGGCGAACGGGCGCATTACCATTAGCCTCCGCCGGCGTGGCCGGCGGCGACGCATCACGTTGACCGACCGGCTTCAGCCCGTCAAGCGGTCGGGAAGTCGGGAGCCCGCAGCCGCCGGTCGTCGTTCCGACCTTTGATTTTCGACGTGTGACCCGTGTTCACGCGAAGCCGGAAGAGGAGATCCATCCATGGGCGGCGACCCGCGCCTGTACCAGGAGTTCTTCGAACGGTTCCCCCCGGACTGACGCATGCTTGCCTGGCTGCTCATCCTCACGCTCGTTGCCGTGCTCGCGATCGGGCTCGCCCGTATCGGCGCCCGCCATCGTGTGCTCCAACGCCACCCCGTGGCGACAAGCGCTCTTCGTAGGGTGGCCGTCGCCGTCACGGGCGCGTGCGTCACCTTCTGCGCGGCAATCGCCGTCCTGCTCGGTACGGCGGCCGTACTCGGCGGCTTGAGCGGCGGGCATTGCCACGGCGCCGCCGCGGCCGGCCGCGTCATCGTCGCGTACTGCACGACCGTCTCGCTCATAACCGGGGTGGTCTGCAGCCTACACGTGTTCAGAGCCGGTCAGGCGCGGCCCTGGCCGTGGCGCCGGCTCAGTCTCTCCGCGGGGGTAGCAGCGCTTCTGCCGACCGTCCTGTTCCTCCTCACGCCGCTGGCGTTTGCGCTCGCCGGCCCGCTGCGCGCGCGGGGTATCGTGATCGGCGTGCTGCTCGTCGCGTCCGCAGGAGCGCTCAGCCTGGTCGCCGTGCTGTCATTCCGCAAGAAGAAGAGGGCCGCACCACGCGACGGCCGGGTGCCGCAGACGTTTCGGCCGGCGACATCCCGGTCCACTCCTCCCCCACTACCCGGCCACATGGGCTACCCCATACTGCTTGGTCTTGGGATCGCCGCTGGCATCGCGCTGCTGCTGTCTGCGCTCTACATGTTCGCCGCGCGGGCTGTGATGCGCCATTTCACCGACGCCGGCTATCGCGGCGGATTCGGCGATATCGGCGGTGCCATCGAAATCTGGCTGCTCATCGGGCTGCAGGCCGTCGCCTCCATCCTGTGCGCACTGATCATTCCCCCCTCAACGCTGGCGCTCGGTCTCGCCACGCGCTCGCCTGTCCGCTGCAGTGTGGGCATGTCGATCCTCTTCGTCGTATTCGGGCTCCTGCTCAACCTCGCGCTCGACATCACCGGGGTCACCGCCCTTGCCCCGAAATGAACAGCCGCCGCTTGGCCCGTGTCTCCCGAACCTTCGTTCCGGCCCCCGCTCCGGCTTTCACCTCGCCCACTCCACACTTGACACCCAGCACGCGACGCTGGACACTTAGTGCTCCCCGGCGTAAATACACTAACGTTAGCCGAGGCGGTTTTGGGGCTGGGCAAGGCGCCCGGGAGGGGGCAATACCCGCAGCGGTCTTGCCCCCTCCC
>JAFGHX010000130.1 GCA_016929905.1 Kiritimatiellia bacterium | reverse complement strand
TGGCGAAGGCGAATGCCGGACCGTGTCCGCCGAAGCCTTGGCGAAGGCGAATGCCGGACCGTGTCCGCCGAAGCCTTGGCGAAGGCGGATACTCATCACTGACGAGGGCGAGGAGGATAGATGGTGCCTACGGAAGTACTGTTGTTGGCCGATGTGAAAGATCTCGGGGCCGAGGGCGACGTGGTCAGAGTGGCAGACGGCTATGCGCGCAACTACCTTTACCCGCGTAGTCTCGGCGCGCCCGTCACCGAAGCGACCCGGCGCCGCCTGGCCAAGATGCGGCAGACGCGCGAGCAGGCCGTGAAGATGGCGTTGAAGACCGCTCAGGATCTTGCCGAGAAACTCGACGGCGTCTCCTGTACCGTTACCGTCAAGGTCGGAGAGGGCGACAAGCTGTATGGCTCCGTCACCGCGGCCATGGTTGCGGACGCCTTGAAGGCGCAGGAGCTCGACATCGACCGGAGCCAACTGGTGCTGGAGAGCCCGATTCGGGAGCTGGGTGTGTTCACGGTCCCGATCAGGCTGCATCCGGACGTCGAGGCGTCCGTACGGGTCTGGGTTGTGGAGGAGTAGCTCATGGCGGACCGCGGCGCGACTGCCGTGCGGAAGGCGGCCAGAGCGGATCGGCTGCTGCCCTACAACGAGGAAGCCGAACGCGGCGTGCTGGGGTCCATCCTGCTCGATGCGTCTCGCGTGCTGGACCTCTGCATCGAACACCAGATTGCGGTCGAGTCGTTTCATGTCGAGGCGCACAGGCTGGTCTTCGAGTCGATGCTGGAGATGAGCCGCGATGGGCGGCCGATCGACGTGCTCACCGTCTCCGATCGGATCCAGTCGGCCGGCAAGCTCGAGCAGATCGGCGGGTCGGGCTTCCTCGACCGGCTCATCGACGAGACGCCCACACCGGCCTACGCGGAGTACTATGCCGAGATCGTGCGGCGGGCCGCGCTTCTGCGCACGATCATCGGGTGGGCCAGGGAGACCGAGAGCGAGTGTTTCGCGGGGGAGGAGGACGCCGACTCGGTCCTGGCGCGTGTCGAACAGAGCTTCTTCGATATTACCGCGAATCGCTACGGCGGCCCCGCGTCCTGGCCGGACCTGGTCAAGGAGACCATGGTCCGCATCGAACAGGTCTATACGACCAAGAAGGGGATCACCGGCATTGCGTGCGGCTTCTTGAATCTCGACCGGTATCTCATGGGCCTGCATCCGGGCAACATGGTGATCCTGGCCGCCCGCCCGGGCATGGGCAAGACATCGCTGGCTCTGAACGTCGCGGAGAACATCGCGCTGGGGCGGGGCGACCCCGAGCGTACGCAGAGACCGGTCGGCATCTTCAGCCTGGAGATGTCGCGCGAAGAAATCGTCATGCGCATGCTCTGTTCTCACGCACGCGTCTCTTCGTTCAAGATATCGGGCGGTTTCATCTCCGAGATCAACCACGCCGAACTCGTTCAGGCCGCCGATGCCCTCACCAAAGCGCCCCTGTATCTGGACGATACGCCGGCGATGGAGGTGCTCGACCTGCGGTCCCGGGCCCGGCGCATGAAGAAGAAGTACGGCCTTGAACTGATCGTTGTGGACTACCTGCAGTTGGTACACTGTCACGAATACGCCAAGCACGGCCGGCAGGTCGAGGTATCGGAAGTCTCGCACAGCCTCAAGGCCATGGCCAAGGAACTGCACGTGCCGGTGCTCGTGCTCAGCCAGCTCAGCCGGGCGCCGGAGATGCGCGACAAGTCCGGCAAGCCGAAGTTGTCGGATCTGCGCGACTCGGGCTCCATCGAGCAGGATGCCGACGTCGTGCTGCTGTTGCGGCGCCCGTGCAAGTACCCTGACGACGACGAACACCTCGACAAGACGCTGGCCGTGGTGGACATCGCCAAACACCGCAGCGGGCCCACCCGGGACAACGTCCGGCTGAACTTCGACGAGGAGTGCACGCGATTTACGGACCGGCGCGAAGGGGTCGACGATCTGGAGCCGGAATCGTTCGGGGAGAGACAGCCATGAGACGAGCCGCGCGCTGGACATGTCTTTTGCTCACCCTGCTCGGCGGCGCCGTTCCGCGGGCCGCGGGGCTCACCCTCGAGGCCGTCCGCGTTGTGCGCGAGGGGGCCGGGCCGTGCGACGAGTCGTACGTGCTGGCTCACACAAGCGCCAGGGCCGGCCAGGAGTTCGACCGTGCGCAGGTCGGCAAGGACGTCAAACGCCTGCAGGCTACCGGCCGTTTCGCCTTTGTGCGCGCGGAAGTGGAAAAGAGCGGTGATGACCGGCTGGTGCTCATCTTTGTGGTCCGCAATAAGCTCAGGGTCGGCGAGGTGCGCGTGACAGGCGCCGACCAATTCCGCCAGAGTCAGGTAGAGGAATGGCTCGGGGTGAAGAAGGGCGACCTGGCCGACGAGGCCTCGCTCGCGGTCGGCGCGCTCGCCCTAAGGGCCGAGTATCGCAAGAAGTTTTTCCCGAAGGCGACGGTCAGCACGACGCTTGTCACGACCGACGAGGAAGCCGGGCTGGCGGACGTGGTCGTACAGGTCGAGGAAGGCCCGCGCGGCCGCATCCGCCGTATCGAGTTTGTCGGCAACCAGGCGATCGGCGCCAAGACGCTGCTCAACACGTTCCGCCAGCGGCGATGGTGGCATGTGTTCGCCTTCTTCCGCCGGTTGCGGTACGACCGCGACGAGATCGACGTCGGCCTGGAGATGATCCGCGCGCTGTACCTCAGCAAGGGGTATCTGGACGCGCGGGTGGGCGAGCCGGACGTGGTTCCCGCCGGCAACGGTCACGTGGGGCTCAGGATCCCGATCCAGGAGGGCGTGCCGTACCGCGTCGGCGAGGTGCGGATCGAGGGCGCATCCCTCTTCCCCGACGCGGAGCTCCGGAAGGTCGTGAAGATCGGGCAGGGCGATCTTGCCGCCGCACCTGCGCTGGAGGCGGCGGTCGGGCGGCTGCGCGACCACTACGGAAGCCGCGGGTATATTCGCTCTTCGGCCGGCTACACGCTGAATGTGGCCCCGGACGCCGCGGGTGTGGCGGACCTGCTCTTCTCCGTCACCGAGGGCACGCTGGTCAAGATCCGAAACATCGACATCGTGGGCAACGCCCAGACGAAAGACAAGGTCATCCGCCGTGAACTCTTGGTGTACCCGGGCGACGCATTCAATACCGTGAAAGTCCGCACCAGCAGCAGGCGCCTCATGAACCTCGGCTTCTTTTCTTACGTCAACGGCGTCCCCGTGGAGACCGACGATCCCGGGCAGAGCGACCTCGTGTTCGAGGTCGAGGAGCAGAGGACCGGGCAGCTCATGCTGGGGGTCGGCTTTTCGAGCATCGACAACTTCGTCGCCTTTCTGGAGCTGACCCAGGGGAACTTCGACTACACGGGTTGGCCAACCTTCACCGGGGCGGGGCAGAAGCTCAGGTTCCGGGCTCAGCTCGGCGACCGGCGCAGCGACTACGAGGTTTCGTTCGTTGAGCCCTGGTTCCTGGACCGGCGCCTGTCGCTGGGGCTCGATGCGTATTCCCGGGAGAAGCGGTACCTGAGCAGCGACTACGATCTGCGCCAGGACGGGGGTGCGGTCAGCCTCGGCCGGGGGGTATGGCGATTCGCGAAGGTGTTCGTGAAATACGGGCTGGAAGCCGTCGACGTGTACGATGTGGGCGACGACGTCTCGGACGTCATCAAGGCCGAAGAGGGCCGGCGCACCAAGAGCTACGCCCGCGTGACCCTGGTGAACGACATGCGCGACAGCGTCTTCATCCCCACCCGCGGCAACCGCGTCAGCCTGGCCGCCGGCCTGGCGGGGGGCGTGCTGAACTTCGACACGGACCTCTACGAAACCGAGTGCCGTGCCTCGCAGTACGTCCCGCTCTGGTTCGGGCACGTGCTGGGGCTGCACGCGACGGTCGCGGTCGTCGAAGAGTACGACGATACGGCCACGGTGCCGATCTGGGACCGCCAGTTCCTGGGCGGCGCCAGGACGCTGCGCGGGTTCGACTTCCGCGAAGCCGGGCCCAAGGACGAAAACGGGGAACCCATCGGCGGGCGTTCCTCGGCGATGCTCACCGCCGAATATACGGTCCCGGTCGTCGAGCGGGTCCGGTTCGCCCTGTTCTTCGACGCCGGCAACGTGTGGGAAGACGCCTATTTCTTCGATTTCAGCGAGTACTACAGCGACGCCGGCGTCGGGGTCCGGTTCGATATTCCGGGCTTTCCTATCCGGCTCGACTGGGCATGGCCCATCCAGAAGGACGTCTATCCGGGCGACGACCGGGGCGGAGAACCCGAGTTCCAGTTCTCGCTTGGCTATCCCTATTGATTGCACGGGCGCCGCGCGCGCCCGGCCTGTCGGAAAGCGTTTGGCGGCCCGCCGCCGGAAACACGATTGGGGGACGAGATGAACCGAAACCGGTTGAGTGTGTGGGGATTGACCGCGGCCGTTCTCTGCGCCGGCTGGCAGTTCGTGCCGGCGGAGGAAGCGTTCCAGATTGGCGTCGTGGATATGGCGCGGTTGTACGGTGAGTTCTACCAGACGAAGCGCGCGCAGCAGCGCCTTGGCGACACGTGGGCCGAGTTCGAACGCGAGTTCAAGGCCCGGGAGGAGGAGATCGGCGCGATGGAGAAGGCGGCCGAAACCCTGCGCCGCGAAGCCGTCGATCCCAAGCTTGACGACGCGCGGAAACTGGCGAAGCGGGTCGAAGCCGAGGACAAAATGCTGGAGATCGTGAAGAAGCGCAACGATCTGGGCGAACTGCGGCTGACCTACAAGAGACAGTACGATGCGCAGTACAAGCGGATGCGTGACGCGCTCGTGGCCCAGATTCGCGAAGTGGTCGGCGCGCATGCGGAGCGAAAAGGGTACGAGCTGGTGCTCGACGCGTCGGGCATCACCCAGTCCGCGCTGCCCGTCCTCATCTATCACGCACCGATAACGGACCTGACGAACGACGTGCTTGCGATTCTGAATGCGGACGCCGACTCGGAAGCGGGCCCGGACGCGGATCGGGATGCGAACCGGGACGCGGGCCCGGACGCGGGCCGGAAAGAGGATGCGTTGTGAAGGCGAGCCTGACGGTGGCGGAAATCGCGGCCAGGCTGGACGGCGTGGTGCAGGGTGACGGCGGCATCGCGATCGGCGGGGTCGCCGGCCTGCGCGAAGCGGACGCGGGCGACATCGCGTTTCTGGCCGACCCGCGCTATGCGGCGGCGGCGGCGGCGACCCGCGCCTCGGCCGTCATCGTCAACCGCGATTGGCAGGGGCCTTGCCCGGCGGCTCTCATCCGCGTGGAACGCGCGGACGCGGCTTTCGCGAAGGTGGCGGCCTTGTTCGCGCCGCCGCCCGTGACGCCGCCGGTGGGCCGTCACCCGACGGCGGTCGTAGCGGAGGACGCCGTGCTCGGCGAGGGCGCCTGTATCGGGCCGTTCTGCGTCGTGGAGCCGGGCGCCCGGCTCGGGGCCCGGTGTGCGCTGTTCGCCCACTGCTACGTCGGACACGGGGTGCATGTCGGCGAAGACTGCCGGTTCTATCCGCATGTGAGCATTCGCGAGTACACCCGTATCGGCGACCGCGTCGTGATTCACAACGGGGCCGTCATCGGCAGCGACGGGTTCGGCTACGTCGAGCGGGACGGCCGCCACGAGAAGATCCCCCAGACGGGTGTCGTCGTCGTCGGGAACGACGTGGAGATCGGGGCGAACGTGACGATCGATCGCGCCCGGTTCGGCCGGACGCGGATCGGAGACGGGGTCAAGCTCGACAATCTCGTGCATGTGGCTCACAACGTTTCGGTCGGCCCGCATACGGTGATGGCCGCCCAGACCGGGATCGCGGGGAGCACGACCGTCGGTGCGCACTGCAAGTTCGGCGGGCAGGCCGGCGTCGCCGGGCACATCGCGCTCGGAGACCGTGTGATTGTCGGCGGCCAGGCGGGCGTGACCAAGAGCATCCCGGCCGGCACGTTTGTGTCCGGCTACCCGGCCGCCCCGCACGAGAAGGCCATGAAGGCACACGCCCATCTGATGAGGCTGCCGGTCCTCAAGGCGAAAGTCGCGGACCTGGAAAAACGTCTCCGCGCGCTGGAAGACCGCTGAGTTTCGTCCCGCGCCGCGCGCGGGAAGGACCTACAGGATTCCGCCGCTGAGCCAGTGCCAGTAGGCATGCCACAGCTCCGCGCCGCCGAGCAGCCACAGGATCGCCGAAAGGGCCAGGTACGGCCCGTACGGGATCCGGCTCTGCATCTTCTTTCGGCGCGCCAGGACCAGGCTGATCCCCACCACCGAACCGGCGAACGACGAGACCACGATCGTGAACAGCACGGCCTGCCACCCCAGAAACGCGCCGACCGCGCCGAGCAACTTCACGTCGCCCATCCCCATGGCGTCCTTTCGGAAGATCAGCTTGCCGAGAATCGCAATGGCCAACAGCAGGGCGACCCCGACCGCGAGCCCGAGCGCCGAGCGGGCCAACGCGATGTAGAACGGGATGGCGACGTCCCCGGCGTGCAGAGAGGGGACCAACGCGCTGAGCAGCAGGCCGGCCACCATGCCGCCCAGCGTGACGCGGTCCGGTATGATCAGGTGTTCGAAATCCACGAATGTGCCGACCACGAGCCCCGAGACCACGAGCCAGTAGACCGGCGTTCGCGGTTGCGGCCCGTGCTGGCGCCAGACGAGCAGAAACAGGACGGCCACGAGCAACTCGACCAGGAAGTAGCGAAAGGAGATCCGCGTCCCGCAGTGCCGGCACCTCCGGCGCAGGAGCAGGTAGCTGAGCAGGGGGACGTTATCGTACCCGGCGATCATGTGCCCGCATGTCGGGCAATGAGACCGGGGCCGCACCAGCGATTCGTCGCGGGGGATCCGGTAGATGCAGACATTGAGGAAGCTTCCGATACAGGCGCCGAAGAAGAAGACAAACGCAGCGAAGACCGCGTTCCACGGCGCCGGAGCAGCGTTCAGCGTTTCGGCGAGCGCATGCATTATTTCCCGTAAACGGCTTCCTCCAAGGCGGACCGCATCACGTCCGTCGCCGCTTGCTGCCCCGTCCAGATTGCGAACGCGTGGGCGCCCTGGTGAAGCAACATGCCGAGCCCGTTGGCGGCTTCGGCCCCCCGCGCCCGCGCGACCCTGATGAAATCGGTCTCCGGATACATATAGACCAGATCGAACACCATCTGGCCCGCGCGGAACGCGTCCGGCCCGAGTAACGACTTGTCGCCCGCCTTCATCCCGACGGGCGTGGCCTGCACGACGAGGTCTGTTTCCCGTGCCGTTTTCGCCCAGACGTCGTCGCCCGGGTCGACCGTCGACACCCCGCAGGACGGCGCCAGCGCCTCGATCTCTTCTTTCAGGCGAGCTGATCGGTCCGTCGCCACGTCCGAGAGCAGCAGGCGGCCCGCCCCCGACACGGCGCAGGTGATGGCGACCGCGCGGCCGGCCCCACCGTTGCCGAGCACGAAAACGGTCTTCCCCTCCACCGAACAGCCAAACGCTTCCTCCACCGCCAGCAGGAAACCTGCGCCGTCGGTGTTGAACCCCTTCAACGCGGGGCCGTCCGTCTTCACCGTGTTCACCGCGCCCAGTCGCCTCGCCGATTCATCGAGGTCCGCCAGGCCCCGGAACGCCACTTCCTTGAGCGGAACCGTCAGATTCACCCCGGCAAATCCCATTGCCTTCATGGCATGGAGCACCTCGATCAGGCGCTCGGGATCCACGTCGAACGCCAGGTAGATGGCGTCCAGGCCGAGTGCCCGCAAGGACGCATTGTGCATGACCGGGGAAAGCGTGTGCCCGATCGGGTGCCCAAGCACCGCAAACGGTTTCGTGTGCCCGCTGATGTGCATGTCCATGGCGGCTTTCCCCGCGGCGCTACTCTCGGGCCATCGCCAGGGCGCCCGAACGCGAAATCTCCTGAATGCCGTGCGGCTTGACCAGCTCCAGAAAGCTCTCGACCTTCTCCTCCGTGCCCGTCACCTCGATAATGAGCGACTTGGACTGGACGGCGATGATCTTGGCCCGGAACAGGTTGACCAGTTCGATGATTTCCGAACGCGATTTTGGCGGGGCCGACACCTTGATGAGGACGAGTTCGCGGTCGATGTGCCGCTCCCGGGTGAGGTCGGTGACCTTGATGACGTCCACCAGCTTGTTCAACTGTTTGGTGACCTGTTCCAGGATCCGATCATCGCCCGGCACCGTGATGGTCATGCGCGAGACCGTGCCGTCCGGCATCGGGCCGACATTGAGCGTATCGATGTTGTAGCCGCGCCCGGAAATCAGACCGACGATTCGGGCCAGAACACCCGGCCGGTTCTCGACCAGCGCCGTGATGATGTGTTTCACCGTGCGAGACCCTCCCCTACGCCATGCTGTGGATCATCTCAGTGAGCGAGGCGCCCGAGGGCACCATCGGGTAGACGTTCTCCGCCTGGCGCACCAGGCATTCGACCACAACGGGTGCGTCCGTGTCGAACGCTTTGCGCAGAGCCGGGTCGACCTCTTCGCGCGTCTCGACGCGAATGCCGACCGCGCCGTGCGCTTCGGCCAGCTTCACGAAGTCCGGCAGGTACCCGCCGCGGGCGCCGGGCTTGCCGCGCTTCGACGGGCGGCCGAGCTGCGTGCTCGAGTAGCGTTTGCCGTAGAACATCTCCTGCCACTGCCGGACCATCCCGAGACAACCGTTGTTCAGGATCACCACGTTGATCGGCAGCTTGTTGTTCACCGCGACGACGAGTTCCTGAAAGTTCATCTGAATGCTGCCGTCCCCCGCGATGTTGACCACCGTCTTGTTGCGGCAGCCGGCCTGCGCGCCGATGGCGGCCGGCATCCCGTATCCCATCGTGCCCAGCCCGCCCGAGCTGAGGAAGGTGCGCGGCTTGGTGTACTTGTAGAACTGCGCCGACCACATCTGGTGCTGGCCCACGTCGGTGACCACAATGGCATCGCCCTTTGTGATCTTGTAGATCTGCTCGATGACGAACTGCGGCAGCAGATCGGTCGTGTCCTGTCTGTAGGTGAACGGGTGCTGCTTTTGCCAGGCGGCGATCTGTTTCAGCCACGCCGTTCGCTTGCCCGGCTTGACGAGCTTGAGCAGCTCTTTCAGGACGAGCTTCAGATCGCCAACCACCGGAATGTCGGCCTGCACGTTCTTCGAGATGGCGGACGGATCGATGTCGATGTGCGCGATGGTCGCATCGGGCGCGAACTCCGATATCTTCCCCGTCACCCGGTCGTCGAACCGGGCGCCCGCCGAGATCAGCAGGTCGCAGCCCGTGGTGGCATAGTTGGCCGCGACGCTGCCGTGCATGCCGAGCATGCGCAGCGCCAGCGGGTCCGTTTCGGGAAAGGCGCCGAGCCCCAGCAGCGTGGTGGTCACCGGGATTCGAGCCTTGCGCGCCAGCGCGGTCACTTCCGCCGCCGCGTCGCTGATGATGGCGCCGCCGCCGACGTAGAGCAACGGTCTGTCCGCCTTGTTGATGGCTTCGGCCAGTTTCTCGATCTGCTTGGGGTGCCCCGTTGAGGAAGGCCTGTAGCCCCGGATCTGGACCGGCCCGTCGAAACACGCTTTCGTCTGCGCCTGCTGGATGTTCTTGGGAATGTCCACGACGACCGGGCCCGGGCGGCCCGTCCCGGCCACGTGGAACGCCTCGGCCAGGATCCGCGGCAGATCGCCCACGTCGCGGACGAGGTAGTTGTGCTTGGTGACGGCGCGCGTAATGCCCGTGGTATCCGCTTCCTGAAAGGCGTCGTTGCCGATCATGGACAGGGGGACCTGGCCCGCCAGGCAGACAAGGGGCACGGAGTCCATGTGCGCCGTCGCGAGCCCGGTGACCGTGTTCGTCGCGCCAGGCCCGGACGTGACGAGACAGCAGCCGATCTTGCCCGTGGCGCGGGCGTACCCGTCCGCCATGTGGGTCGCCCCCTGTTCGTGCCGGGCCAGAATGAACTCGATGGGCGAGGAGTAGAGCCGGTCGAAGACGTCCAGCACCGAGCCGCCGGGCAGCCCGAACATCGTCTTCACACCGGCCTTCTGCAGTCCCTCAACGATACAGTCTGCCCCGGTTTTCACGAAGACCCTCCTCCATTGCGATTCCGCTTGCCCAAACGTACCGGATCGGCAGCGTGGGCGGTTATTATGGGAAATGTAGGTGGCCTCGTCAAGCCCCGGGGTGGCGCCGGAATCCGCGGGGCGAATCGGGGGATTGCGCGCCCGGGATACTCCTGCTAAAATGCCGGCCAATGGGAGTGATGAGCGGGAACCTTTCAGTCCGACGTATGGCTGCCGGCAGACGCCCCCGCGCGCGCCCGCGCGTGTCGCGGCGCGGAGGGCTCTGGGCCTCCATCCCGGCGCCGGCCGTCGCCGCCGTGCCGGCGCTGCCCGGCCCGGCCCTTTCGCTGCACCCGGTTCCGGCTTGGCGCCCGCCGGGGCAGCCGATCGACTTCGCGCACTTGCGCGCGGGTGACGAAACGCGCGAACGGGGCGAGGCCCGGACAAGGGGCCGTTACATCTTCCTGTGGATTCTGTTCCTGCTCTTCCTCTGCACGTTCGGCCTGGCGGTTTACCGCTTCGGGCTGGTTTCCAGTTCACAGAAATCCGGCCGTGAGATAGCTCCGGCGGACAGACTGCTCTCGCCGTTTCCGTTTTAGTGACGCAATGACAGGCGACGCCATACAGTGGTTGAAAACGGGCGATGTCGACGAGCGGTTCATGCGTATGGCGTTGCGGCAGGCCCGTGAAGCCCGCGAAGCCGGGGAGGTGCCGGTCGGGGCCGTGATCGTGCGCGGCGGCGCCGTGATCGGCCTGGCGCACAACCAGACCGAACGGCTCAAGGATCCGACCGCTCATGCGGAACTCATAGCCGTGACGCAGGCGGCGGGCTCCGTAGGCGACTGGCGGCTGACGGAGACGACGTTGTACGTGACCAAAGAGCCGTGCCCGATGTGTGCCGGCGCCCTCATGCTGGCGAGGATCCCGCGCGTGGTGCTCGGCGCCCGCGACCCGCGACAGGGCGGTCAGTCCGTCTTCGGGATCCTGACGCACCCGGGCCTGAACCACAGGACCGAGCTGGTGACCGGCGTCCTCGAAGACGAGTGTCGCGAGTTGCTGCGGAGTTTTTTTGCCGCGCGCCGTGCAAACACGTGAGGAAGGAGGAACAGAGGCCGCATGACTTCCGATCTGGACGCTCTGAACGAACGCGTCAGGCAGGCCGCCGAGACCATCGGTCCGATACGCGAGGCGGTCGGATCCGTCATTGTGGGGCAGGAGTATTTGATCGACAGGCTCCTGGTCGGCCTGCTCGCGAACGGGCACCTTCTGCTGGAAGGGGTGCCGGGACTGGCGAAGACACTGTCGGTCCGCATGCTGGCGGCGGCGATCCGGTGTGAGTTTCGCCGCATTCAGTTCACGCCGGACCTGCTCCCGGCGGACCTGGTCGGTACCCTGATCTTTGATCCGAAGAACGGCGCGTTCACGACCCGGAAAGGGCCGGTCTTCACCCATATCGTGCTGGCCGACGAAATCAACCGGGCGCCCGCGAAGGTTCAGAGCGCGTTGCTGGAGGCGATGCAGGAACGGCAGGTTACCATCGGCGAAGAGACGTTCCCGCTGCCGCGCCCCTTTCTCGTGCTGGCGACGCAGAACCCCATTGAGCAGGAGGGCATCTACCCGCTGCCCGAGGCCCAGATCGACCGGTTCATGCTCAAGCTCCGGATCACGTACCCCAGCCTGGAAGAAGAGGGCCGGATTCTGGACGCGATGGCGGTGACGGCCAAAACGATCTGTCTCGCGCCCGTGGCGGAGCCGGACGCGGTGCTCGCGGCGCAGCAGGTGGTCGACGGCGTCTACCTGGACGCGAAGATTCGGGACTACATCCTGCGCCTTGTTTTTGCCACACGGGACCCGGACGCGTACGGTCTGCCCTTGAAGCCCTACATCCGCTACGGCTGTTCACCCCGGGGTACGATCTGCCTGGCCGTTGCCGCCAAGGCTTACGCCCTGCTGCGGCAGCGTGCCTATGTGACGCCGCAGGATGTGAAGGCCGTGGCGCCCGATGTGCTGCGGCACCGCCTCATCGTTTCGTACGAGGCGGAAGCGGAGGAACTGACGGCCGACAACATCGTGGCCAGAATACTCGAGGAACTGCCGGTGCCCTGACGGAACGGGCACATTCGCGCTTCAGCGTGAGGGGTTCCTCGTTCGGTGCGCGGGCCCGAATTGAGTGCCCGCGGCGCCGCGCGCGAGCGCTTCGTCATGCTGACCCGGGAGCTCATCAGAAAGATCCGGCGAATCGAGATTACCACCAACCGCGTGGTCTCCGACCTGTTTGCGGGCGAGTATCGCAGTGTGTTCAAAGGGCGCGGGATCGAATTCCAGGAGGTGCGCGAATACCTGCCGGGCGACGACGTCCGGCTGATTGACTGGAACGTGACGGCGCGGATGGGCCAGCCCTACATCAAGAAGTTCACGGAAGAACGCGAGCTGACGGTCATGTTGCTGGTAGACGTCAGTGCGTCGCTGCGTTTCGGATGCGGGCGGGAACAGAAGAAGAACTTGCTTGCGGAAATGGCCGCCGTGCTCGCCTTTTCGGCCGTCCGGAACGACGACCGCGTCGGGCTGATCCTGTTCAGTTCCGATATCGAGTGCTACGTGGCCCCGCGCAAAGGGGTGGGCCACGTGCTGCGCGTGGTGCGTGAGGTCCTGTTCCGCGAGCCGCGCCGGCGCGGTACGGCGATCCTGGCGGCATTGAACTTCCTCAACCATGTCATGCCGCGCCGGACGGTCGCCTTTCTGATGAGCGACTTTTTGGACTCGAACTTCGAGCACGGGTTGGCCACGACGGCCAGGCGGCACGACCTGATCGGGGTCATTGTCGGGCACGAACGGGAATGGACTTGGCCGGCGGTAGGGTTGGTGGAATGGGAGGACCTGGAGACGGGCAGACGGCTGGTAGCGGATACGGCCAGCCGGCGCGTGCGGGAGTGGGTTGCCGCGCAACGCGAGTCCGGACGGGCGCGGCTTCGGCGCCTGATGCGCCTGCACCGGGTGGACAGGATCGAGGTGACGGCCGGGCAGCCCTACGAGCGGGAGTTGGCGCGGTTCTTCGCCGAACGCCGGAAGAGGTACGCGGGATGAACAGACGATTCGGGCCCATCACGATGGCGGCCGTGTTGGTATTCGCCGTGTGTGCGGGCGGGCAGGAGGCCGTCGACGCGCCCGAACCCGGGCGCGGGGCAGCCATGCGGCCGATCAAGCCCGTGGCAGCCGCGCCCGAACCCGGGCTCAGCCCGGGAAGGGTGGGCGGCGCCCTGGCGGGCGTCGCGGCAGCCGCGGTGCTCGGGCTGCTTCTGCGGCGCGTCCTGCGCCGCGCCGCGCCGGCGCCGGTCCCCGCGGATGTGGCGGCGCTCGCGGCTCTCGCGCGCCTGGATTCGCCGGGCCCGGCACAACTCTCGCGCCCGAGCGAGTTTTACGCCTGTCTGTGCGACATCGTCCGCGAATACGTACAGGGCCGATTCGGGATCGCCGCGCCCAAGAAGACGACCGAAGAACTTCTGCGCGAGGCGGCGGGCATGCCGGAGCTGGGGCCCAGTCAGCACGACGTGTTGCAGCGGTTTCTTGAGAGCGCGGACCGGGCAAAGTTCGCCCGCCATCCGGGTTCGACTCGGGAGATGGCGGAGGCCCTCGGTTGGGCCCGGCGCCTGGTGGAGGAGACGCGGCCGGCCAGGGCGTGATCGCCCCGGTCGGCCCCGCCGGGCGCACGTAGTGCGCCTGTTCGCACATACTGCAGGGAAAGGCTGAACGGTATATCGAGATGGAGCTACGCTATCCGGCTGCGCTTGCCTTGTTGCTGCTCGTTCCGGTGCTCGTCCGGTGGAAATACGGGCGGCGGACGCAGGGAGCGGCTTTCAGCGACGTCGCATCGCTTGCCGGCGTTCCGCGCAGTTGGGCCAGCCTCTGCCGCCATCTGCTGCCCCTGGCCTACGCCCTGGCGCTCGGGGCACTGGTCGTGGCGCTGGCGCGGCCGCGCGCGCCGTTGGCGGCAGCCGTTTCCCGGCAGCCGGTCGTGGACATCATGCTCGCCGTCGACGTCTCGGGGTCGATGAAGACGGAAGATTTCCTGCGGGGTGAGACACGGATCAGCCGGCTGAACGCGGCGGTCGGCGTATTGCGCGACTTCATCGCCGCGCGCCGCGAAGACCGGATCGGGGTTGTCGTCTTTGCCGCCTTTCCCTACACGCTGGCGCCGCTGACCCTCGATCATGACTGGCTGTCGGCCCAGCTTGAACGGCTGGCCCCCGATATGCTGCCGTACGACAGTACGGCGATCGGCTCCGCACTGGGCTGCGCCGTGAACAGGCTGCGCCGGAGCGAAGCCACAAGCAAGGTCGTTATTCTGCTGAGCGACGGCCGGAACAATGCCGGACAGCTTTCCCCGCAAGACGCGGCGCAGGCGGCTCGCGCCCTGGGCGTCCGGGTCCACACGGTAGGAATCGCAACGGCGCCGGCCGATTCCGATTCGCTGTGGAGCCTGGCGCAGGTCGCGGGCGGCAGGCATTTCGAAGCGGCGGACCTGGCGGCGTTGCGCGGGGTGTATCGCGAGCTGGACAGGATGGAACGGACGGACGTCGACGTGCGGCGCTATACGCGGTACGAGGAACGGTTCGGATGGTTCGCGGCACTCGCCGTTCTGCTGCTGGTTGCCGAGAAGGGGCTTTCGTTCTCCAGATTGGGGGTGCTGCCGTGATACGGTGGGGAACGCCACCGGCCTTGTACCTGCTCTGGGCGCTGATACCGGTCGGCTGGGCGGTGCTGGCGGGCCGGCGCGGCCGGGAAAGACGGCTTGCCCGGATTGCCGGCGCCGCCGGCCCGCCGGCTCCCGCCGCCCGAACGCGCCGGGTCCGGGCCGCGGCGCAAGTGGGGCTCTGGCTCGGCGGCATCGCCCTGCTCGGGCTTGCACTGGCCAGGCCCGGCTGGGGCGTCGCGACGGAGAAGGCTTGGCGGCTCCAGGTCGACATACTCGTGGTGTTGGACACCTCGAAGAGCATGCTGGCCGAGGATGTGAGGCCGAGCCGATTCGCCGTCGCCGGCAGACAGATCAGAACGCTGGTCCGCCGGCTGCGCGGTGAACGGGTCGGGTTGCTCGCTTTCGCCGGCGACGGATTCCTGCAGTGCCCGTTGACCACGGACTACGGCGCGTTCCTGATGGTGTTGGATGATGTGCGCGTCGGTGCCGTCCCGCATGGCGGTACGGGGTTGGCCCATGCGCTGGCCCGGGCCGGGGCGGCGTTCCGGGGGGAGTCCGGCGCCGAGCGGGTCATCGTTCTGATCAGCGACGGCGAGGACCACGGCCCGGATTCGTTGCCGGCTGCGCGAGAACTGGCCGCACGCGGCATTGTCGTGCATGCGCTCGGGATCGGTACGCCGGCCGGCGCCCTGATCCCGCTGCCCGCGGGCGGGGGCGGGCCGGCCTTCGTGGAAGACAGCGGGGGGACGGCCGTACGGTCTGCACTGAACGAAACGCTGCTGCGGCGGCTGGCGAACGCGACCGGCGGGCGCTACGCGCGGGCCGACGCCGCCGCCTTGACGGCCCTGCACGGAGACGGCTGGCAGGTTCGACGCGCGGACGAAGGGCCGGCCCGGGCCGGCGAGCGGCCGGCTGAGCGGTTCATGTGGTTCCTGGCGGCCGCATTCCTGTTGTTGGGCATGGAGGCTCGGTGCCACCGGGGCGGCGGGGAGGGACATCATGTCTGAGCGCTTGGCCATGCTGCGCGTGCCGACTGCGCTGGCCCTGATCGGGCTGCTGGCCTGCGGCTGCGCCCCGTGTTCGGGCCGGTTCCGGCGTTCGATACGCGAGGCCAACGCGCGGTATGCGGCCGGGGCCTACGCGGAAGCATGGCGCGCCTATGCCCGGGCCCTGGCCGAAGCGGATGGGCGAGAGTTGCCCGAGGCGTTGGCGCGGTACAACCAGGGGAATGCGCTCTACCGGCTCGGCCGGTTCCGCGAGGCCCTGGACGCCTATCGCGCGGCGGCCCGCACGGAAGACCTGCCGCTGCAGGCGCGCATTCACCACAACACGGGTAATGCACTCCTGAACGTGGCGTTGGATCAGGCGAAGAAGGAGTTGTTTCGGGAAGCGCTTTTCAATCTGGATGAGGCGCTTCTGTTCTACGAAGGGGCACTGACGCTCGCGCCTGGCGATGCCGATACGCAAGCCAACTTCGCACTGGCGCTCGACGCAAGGGATGACGTCCGTGCCCGGCTGGAACGGCAGATCCAGGAGCGCGCTGCCGAAGCCGCGCGCACCGAGCCTGCGCGCGCCGAAGGGGGAGGGGCGCAACAGCCGCCTGGCGCCGGCCTCTCGCCGCCGGCGGAAGGCGGCGGGGATACACCGGGCGCGGAACCGGCCGCGAGTGAGCCGGTGCGCGCTTTGAGTGCGCGGCAGGCGGTCGCGCTGCTCGATGCGTTGAGCGCGCAGGAAGCCGAGCTTCGTGATGAGGTGAGGCGGCAGCGTGCCGTTCCGATTGCCGTCGAGAAGGACTGGTGAGAGCCGGGTGGCGGGCGAAGCCCGCACCAGCGTTATGACAACTCGATCTAAAGATCCGCCTGCCGTCAAGCCCGCGCGGGCGATTCGTGCATGCCTGCTGACGGCCCTGTTCGCCGCAGCCGTCTGGCCGCCGGCCCATGCCGCGGGTGAGGAGCGGGCTGGGGCGGATCTCTTCGCGCGCATCGCGCTGTCCCGGCAGTCGGTCTATGTGGGGGAGCCGTTCGAACTCACGGTGTCCGTCTACGCGCGCCGGATCGGGCTGGCACCCGAGATCGCCATTCGTGAGGCCCCGGCCGCTCTGGCGCTCGGCCCGTTCCGGCAGGTGCGCGCGGAGCCGTTCTCGGCAGACGGATTGGCCTATGTCGGCTATGCGTTCCGCGCGGATGCGCGCGCGCACGAAGCCGGGCAGCTCGCTGTGACGTGTCTCGTCGGCGTGTCGGTAGCCGGCAGCGCGACGGACGGGCCGCCGGATAGCCCGGACCCCGAAGCGCGCAGCGCCGAACTGCGCCCGGCACCCGTCCCGTTGCTGGTGCAGCCGACTCCGGAACAGGGCCGGCCGGGCGGCTTCTCGGGCGCGGTGGGGGTGTTTGAGCTGGGGGCAGACGTGCGGCCCGACGCTATCTTCGCCGGCGAGCCCGTCACCGTAACCATGGTCGTGTCGGGCAGGGCTGCGCTGGACGCCGCGCAGTGCCCGGCGGTGCGCGTGGGAAAAGGGTTCAAGGCCTATCCTGCCGTCAGGGTTCGTGAAGAACGGCGCGGCGCGGCGTGGCGCACAGTCTTCAAGCAGATCGTGGTGCCCGAGTTGCCGGCCGCGAACACAATCGAGGCCGTCTCGTTCTCCTATTTCGACACGGAGCGGCGCGCCTATCGCACGCTCGAAAGAGGGCCGTTCCTCATCCGTGTCAGACCCATCCCCGCTGCTGGTTCGGCCGCGGAGCCGGGCGGGCGTCCCGGCTCCGCTCAGGTCGCTGCCCGTCGGGCTGAGCCTGGATTTGCCGGGCTGAAAGGGGCGCCGCGCAGATGGCGCGGGCGGTCGGGTTCCCCCTGGTACCGGCACGTCGGCGTGTTCGGCTTGCATGCGGTTCCGCCGCTGCTCTTGCTGGGGCTGCACCTCGTCGTGAGACAGCGTGCGGGCCGCGGCGGCGCAGGCAGCTCGGCGGCGAGCCGCCGCCGCTCGGTACGACTCTTGCGGATCGCGTTCGGCAGGATCGAGGCGGCCCTTGCCGGGGACAGACCCGCCTGTGCTTATGAGGCCGCGTGGCGCGCGCTGGTGGCCTGTGCCGGTGCGGACGACGCACTGGCGCCGGGGGAAGCGGTGTCGGAGAACATTCTGCGCCGGGTCCGGACGCTCGGCTGGCCGATGTCCGCGCAGGTCGGCTTTGGGCAGGCGTTGGCCGCCTGCGAGCAGGGCCGTTTCGCGCCCGCCGCCCGCGGTTCGTCCCCGGACCCGTCTGACCCGGAGGAACGCATCCGGCTCGAGCTGTTGCGGGCGGCGCTTGGGCATGTGGCCGGTGCGCGCGAGGGCAGGAAGCCACGCGCGCCGCGTTCGACGGGGCGTGGATCGCGCCCGGCGCTGCTCGCCGTTCTGCTATGTGTCGCGGCCGCGGCAGACACGGGGCAGGCGCCGCTCCCCGTACAGACCGCCTCGCGCCAGTTCCTGCAGGCCGCACAGGCCTGCGAAGAGGGGCGGGCCGACCGCGGGGTCGAACTGTATGCGGAACTGGCGGCGCACGGCTATGCCGGCCCGGAAGTCCTCTTCAACCTGGGCAACGCCCTGCGGATGGAAGGAAACTTGCCGGAAGCCATTCGGGCTTACCGCCGCGCTTGGTACGTCGCCCCGCGCGATGCCGACATCCGGTTGAACCTCGAAGCGGCCATGCGTCAGGCCGGGGTGCCCGCGGCCGCCGGCGCGCGACGCGCGGGCACGTGGCCGGTATTCAGCGACAGAGAATGGGCGGCGGCGGTGCTGGCCTGTTACTGGCTGTTGATGGCGGGCGCCGCACGGGTCATTCTGGATCCCGGCCGCGCACGACGTCTCAAGCCCGTGCTCGTCGCGCTGTGTGTCGCGTTGATCGTTGCCGGCCTCGGCTTCGGCAGTTGGCTGGCGCTCGACCTCCAGCCTGAAGCGGTCGTCACCGGCGCGCATGCCCAGATGCGGTTTGCGCCCGTACGCACCGCGCCCGTGAAGTCGTTGCTGGCAGCGGGAGCGATTGTCAGAGTCGTTCGCGTCACCGACGGGTGGGCGCGGCTCCGCGTGCGCGATACCTACGGCTGGATGCGGGCCGAACAGCTCACCCCGGTCCGCGCGGATTTCGACGTGGCGCGCACGGGTGCCGAGCGGTAGTATCGGTCGACAAACGGTTTTGGGCCTCGACGAACGGGCGCTTGAGGTGATAACATGTTCACTGGCCATGTTTCCCGGGCCGGACCAGGCCGGTGAAACGGCTCCTTCCGCCGCAAAGGGCTTGCGGCGGAGCCCGTCGGTGCTCTCCTTTCACAAGGGCGTGTGGGAGGAGCGGGCTCAGGGGGAGGGGAGGCGTGTTTCCCGGGGAGGCGGAAACGCGTCGAGTGACAAGCGTTGATCATGCACTTTGCGGTGATAGTCGATAAGGACCGGTGCGACGGCTGCGAGCTCTGTGTGGATGTGTGCCCGCTGGACGTACTGGAGATGGTCCAGGTCTCGAACTCGAAAAAGATCCCCATGGTCCGTTCGTTCGGTGAGGAGAAATGCACCGGTTGCCAGCGCTGTGCGGAACGCTGTCCCTGTATGGCCATTGACGTCGATCCCGAGGACCGATAGTCGGCCACGCCTTCCGTGGGGATCCTCCTCCCAGCTTCGTCGCAAGCTTTGTCGTAATCTTTGTCGTCAGAGATTACACAAAGCTTGCGACAAACACGGACGCCTGTCTCCGCGTGCACGCCTCCTTTTTGCGTTGATCGGACGCACGGCCCGCTCTAAACTGCCGTCATGCCTGCCCGACACATGGAATTCGGCGGAAACTGGTATCCGGCGCGCGAATCCAAGTGCCGCGCCCAGATTGAGGAGTGGGTGCTGGATTTGCCGCGCGTGGAGCTGCCGGCCAGGCTGTGCGGCGGCATCGTGCCGCACGCCGGCTGGGCGTTCTCCGGGCGGGTGGCCTGCTACGTGATCGGGCTCCTGGCGCAGAAGGCCCGGGCCGAGGTGGTGGTCGTGCTCGGCTCGCACATGGCGCCGTACAGCCCGGAATGGATCATGGGCTCCGGCTCCTGGGATACCCCGTTCGGCGCGTTGCCGATCGATGAACAGGTGGCCGGCGATCTGAGCCGCCTGCTCGGCGTGCCGGCGGTGGACGCGCTCGATGTCTCGCCGGACAACACCGTCGAACTGCAGCTGCCGTTCATTCGCTACTTCTTCCCGGACGCCCGGCTTGTGCCCCTGGCGCTGGCGCCCAGGGAGTCGTGCCTCAGCGCCGGGGCGACGATCGGGCGGTATCTCAACGAGCGGGAGCGCGGCGCCATCGTGCTCGGGTCCACCGACCTCACGCACTACGGGCCGAACTACGGGTTCGCGCCCGCCGGCGGCGGGGAGAAGGCGGCGAACTGGGTCAAGCGTGAGAACGATCGCCGGTTCATCGAGCGTGTGCTCGATCTGGACGCGGCCGGAGCACTGAAGACCGCGCTGAAGGACCATAACGCATGCTGTCCCGCCGCCGCGTGTGCCGCGCTCGAGGCGGGCAAGGCGATGGGCGCGAAGACGGCGCGGGAGATCCTCTACGCCAACAGCTGGGACCTGCACCCCGCCTCCAGCTTCGTCGGGTATGTCGGCGTGTTGTTCTGAAACTTGCTCGAAACTCCGGCATCCTCTGCCGCCCCGCTCACTCGAGGACGATGCAGCCGGCCTTCTCGACGGCCCAGCTTTGCGCCGCCGTGCCCTGCCACATCAGCCACAAGTCGCCGGCCGGCTTGCGCACGGTCAGGTTGAACGGCCACGGACCCTTCTTCGTTGGGTCGATCCCGAGCGAGGCGAACGGGATCCGCCATTCGGCGGTCCATCGGTTCTGGCTTTGAATCCGGACGGCATACCGCACGTCTTCAGCGGCGCGCCGCGCGGTGAGGGGCTCGGTGCCGGGCTCGTCGCTCGTTTCGAAGTGGCCGGAAGCGAACCCGCGCAGAACGAGGACTTCGCCCGGCTTGCCCGGCGGCGCGTTACGAATGGCGATTTCCGTGGCGTCATGCCTGCCCCAGGACCTGCCGATCCGCAGCGGGCCCTTCTCCCGAACCGCGGCCGAAGGCTCCGGGTTCGGGGGCGTGCCGCTGAGCTCGTTGTCGACGGCCACATAAAGCGCCGTGCCGTCATGGAGCAGCCAGGCCCGGCTCACGGGCTTCGCCTTCTCGTGATCGACGTTGCGCTCCAGGACCATCGTGTCGGCCGCCCACTCGCCGGGCCGGATTGTGCCGTCCACTTCCGGCAGGCCCGCCGCGCGCGCGACACGGAACGAGGGCCGCGCTCCAGCGCGCGCGTTGTGGTGCGGCGCCTTCGCGCGCGGCCGCGGCTGATGCCGTACCGGCCAGGAGGCGCGCGCGCCATCGTTCAGAAGCCCGATCTTCTCGACCGGGATCCGCTTGAATCCGAGCTGGAACGCCGGCGAATCCGGTTTCAGCCGGAAGTCAAGGTTCGCCGCATCCACGAACAGCGGGTCGCGGTCCAGCAGGTTGTCGCGCAGCACGACGTGCGGGCGCGCGTGCTTGTCGATGTGGTCCCATTTGCCGCCCCAGCAGACGTTGTGCGCGATCAGGGTGCCCTTCGGATATTCCCACTCGTCCTCCAGGATGTTGACCAGTTCCGGGTACGTCGTGCTCCAGGGCGGCTCCTTGTAGGGGGTCTTCATCAGCTTCTCGTAGATCGAACCGCCGGGCAGCGCGTGCGCGCCGTACTTGTCTTTCAGGCGCATGCGCGAATCGACGTGGACGGCCGGACTGCAATCGACAAAGACGTTGTTCAGCACCTTGTTGTCGCGGCCGCCCCCGACAAACGCGGCTTGGGTCACGTCGTAGAAGACGTTGCCCTCAATCGTGAATCCGCACGCCGCATCGTCGAGATATACGCCGATAGCGCCGAACCGGCCCGGGCCGCGGATGTGATGGAAATAGTTGCAGCGGATGAGTGTACCGCGCGCGGTCCAGTCGCGCCCGGTATAGAACGCGCCCACGTCGCCGCATTCGTAGCACGCGCTGTGGATGTCGTTGAACGCGATGAGGTGATTGTTGCCGCCCAGCAGGATCGCGTTGTGCGGCGCGTCGTGGATCAGGTTGTGCGCCACGCGCTGGCCGACACCCCGGACGTTCACGCCCGGCTTGTAGGTGCGGTCCCATCGGTTGAAATCATGCAGGTGGTTGTTCACCGCGTAGTTGGCCGCCGGCAGCAGTTTGGCGCGATCCCCGCCGTCCAGTTGGATGGCGCCGTCGCCGACAGCGTGGATGTCGCAGCCGACGACGCCGTTCGACTTGCCGCCCCGGACGGACACGCCTTTGGCGCCCATGTTCCGGATCACGCACTTCTCGACCCGGTTGCCCTGCCCGCCGGAAATCGTGACGGCCGTGCCGCGCCCGTACTCGAGGAGCAGGCCCTGCAGCACGATGAACGAGGTGTCCTTCCGCAGTCGGATCAGGTCGTTCAGCGTGGAAACGGCGATCTCCCCCCGCGTGGTGGGCGCGGGCGGCCAGAAGTAGAGGCGGCCGGCGTCGCGGTCGAGGTAGTACTCGCCGGGCGCGTCCAGCTCGCAGAGCAGATTCAGCGCGTAGTAGCGTTGCCCCTTCTTGTAGCCGTAGCCCCGGCCTCTGTCGTCCGGATGGACGGTCAGGAGGCGGTTGGCCGTGTCGATCTGGCCGATCCGCACGTACTGGTCGTCCCAGTCGTTGTACCAGTAGCCGTGCAGCCACGGGTCGGGCTCGCCCGTCCAGCGCTGCGGGCGGTCCTCCGCATAGCGGAACTTGCCGCTGTCGCGTTTGTCGATGACTTCCGCGATGTGCACGAACCCCTCATTGGGCCAGCGCGCGAGCTGCATGGCCGCGCCAAAGAACAACTCGAGCGTGCCGGTCTTCTGGTTCCGGCCGGCGCCCCACTGCGGGAGCCGGCCGTAGTCCGTGATGCCCTGCGCGCGGAGGTCGGCGACCTGTACGTTGGCGCGCGCCTCCGGCGCCAGGCGCCGCAGGATGGCGGGGTCCTCGACCGGCCCGAAGCCGGTCACCGGCTTGCCGCCCAGGATACGTGCCGGTTCGCGGCCGGCGCTTCGATAGACTATCGGGGCCTTCTCGGCGCCGGAATCCTCCGGCGTCAGTTCGAAGGCCTGCTCGCGCCAGTAGGCGCCGGCTTGAATGTTCACGGTGACCCCGCCGGGCGGCAGGCCGCCCGATTTCTTGATCTGCCGGATCGCGTTGCGTGCCGCCTCGAGCGTGGCGAACGGGCCGTCGGCCTGCTGCGCGTCGGGCGCCGGCAGCCGCCCCGACCAGGCATCGTTCCCGTTGACGGCGACGAAGAACGCGTTCTGAGCCGCGGCCGAGGCCACGGCGCGGGCGAGCAGCAGACCGAACAGTACCAGGGCCCGGTAGGTGGCGGCCTTGGCGCGTTGCGCCTTGGCATGCTCGCGCCGGGCGACAGGTGTCAGGGGCATGGGCTTCTCCTTTCGTGATGTGACCGCACGTCGCCTGCGCGACCCGCGGGGCGGGCCGTCGCGCGGGGCCGTGCAGCCTGGTCCATGGCGTTATGGGCTCCTTTCCAAGCGATAGGCGCCGGGTTCCGCGCGGAAGAACAGGCAGCGGGCCTGTTCCGTGACGCGTGCGGCCGTTCCCGCGCGGGGGCCGGCAACCTGCCAAGTGCCGGGCGCCAGCCCGCAGACGAGCAGCGCGGCGGGCTGCTCGCCCGGTATGTCGAAGGCGGCCGCCGTCAACGGGGCCGCCGTCTCGTTGAACAGCACGGCACAGTCCAGCGCACGCGCGCCGGCCAGCCCCGCGCCACGCAGCGGCGTGACAGCGGGGGGCGGCGCGCCCTTGTCCATCACGGTCAACACGTTCAGGAAATGGTCCTGTTTCGACGGCCGGCCGGGCATCACCTCGATCCGCCAGGCGCCCACGAGTTCCTCGCGCGGCCAACTGTACTGCGCGCCGGCGGTGGCCGGGTAGTTCTTCTGCGTCGCCTCGTTCCAGCATTCCTTGCCGGGGCCGCCGACCTTCACGATGCGTGCCTCGGCCGGCAGCAGCGTGTTCACCACAAGTTGTCCGCCGAAATCGTGGGTCTTGTCCATCTTGAGATCGTTGATGATCGTGGTCGTGCGCCCGTCGACCTGCGGCTCCTTCAGCGCGTGGAGATACCACGCCTTCTTGAAGCCCGGCTGCGTCGCGACCACGTCGTCGAACACGACGAACACCACCGGATACGCGGCATTGCCGGTGTTGAACGCGACCATCGAACGCGTCACGCGGCCGGCTTTGCACTCGAAATAAGCGCCGGTGATATCGCCGGCCAGATAGCTGTACGTCGGCCGGACGGGATCGGGCCCGGCGCCATGCGCGGTGACGCGCCCCCAGTGGTAGTTCTTCTGGATTTCACCGAGCGGCTTGGGATGGCTCGACTTCGGTTTGCGTTGTCCGCCGAAATCGTCTTGCGCCGTGGCCGGGTCGAAGATCATGAGCCCGTTGTGGGCCACGGTCTGCTGGTAGTACTCCCGCCAGTGCGGCGCCCCGTAGCCGGTGTCCTTGTTGCCCAGATGATACGCGCCCGTGTCGCCGGTCAGCATGCCGCGGTAGTAGATCTGGAACGTGCCCCAGTCGCGGTGCTGGTGGTTGCCGAAATAGTGCTCGCCGATCCGCATGTGCACGACGGCGTCCCCGCTCTCGCGCGTCATGTTCCAGCCTGTACGCGCGATCATCTCGCCCATCGGCGGGGGGAAGTACTTCGTCAGCGGCAAATCCGTCAAGGGCGCGCGCCGCGCGTTCGGCGGCAGGTACAGCAGATCGAGCCACAGCGCGCCCTTCTCTTTCTCCCACGGCACGTACTCCAGGCCGTCCGACCATGTCAGCAGGTACGGGTCGCCGTAATAGGCGGCCGTTGCGCGCTCGATGCCTCGATACTTCAGGTGCTGGGAGCAGTCGCCCATCGCCAGCAGGCGCCCGTCGGAGCAGGCCGCGTACATCTGATGGTACGGCACGTACTGCTGCTCGCGGCTGAGTACGTCGCCTGCGCCCATCTTGCGCAACAGCCAGCTTGTGGTCTGGTCGTGTTGGAACCGTTCGTTCGCGTAGCCGGTGCCCTGGTGATGCGCGTGCGCTTGATAATAGAAGTCGCGCACGTCGACGTAGATGTCGAGGAAGATGCGGGCGGCCAGTTCGTACAGCTCCCGCTCTTCGTCATAGACCGCCAGGCCGGCCGGCAGCAGGTTGCTCATGATGCAGCCTTCGCTGTCGTGGCTCTGGATCGGGTTCAGTTTGCCCGCGTTCGGCGGGTAGCCGCGGCCGTGGTCGTCGGCGAAGAACTGCTTGAACTCCTTGATGAATGCCTGCTTCTCCGCCGCGGTCAGCAGCGGGTAGCACCAATCGTACACGCACGCGGCCTGATGCATGGGGTTGTTGAACGGGCGGCCGGCCCCCTTGCGCTTGCCCATGTTGTCCTTGTCGGCCTTCAGCCAGTTGAGCGAGCCCTCGACCGCTTTCCTGCCCGTCTCCCGGTCGCCGGTCATCAGGAAGGTGAACGCGCGGCAAACGGGCCGTTTCGAGTTCCGCACCAGGTCCCACGCTTCGGCGAACTCGGCGAGTTGCACCTTCCGGCGCAGCTCCGGGATGTCCGCCGCGCGCAGGTAGACGCGCGGGTGCCCTTTGGGAACGGGCGGGATGGGGCGTGCCGGCGTGCCGCCTGCTGCCGCTCCCGTCGCGAGTGGCGCGAGCACAAGCGGGCATAGCGAGCGCCAGAGGACCGGCCCGATCGGTCCGATCAGATGGATCAGGCGGCTGGGGTGAATCGGGTGAATCGAGGAAATCGAGCCGATCGAAGGAATCGGGTTCATAACGGTCATCCTCCTGTTCCTGTGGTTCACGTGCTTTCCGCGAAAATCTCCACGCCCGTCTCCACGTGCGCCGGCAGGCTGTACGGCGGCCCGGCGGTCAGCGGCTTCATCGCCTTGTTGAACAGCCGCCGGTCCGCCATCCGCTGCATGGCCTCGCGCTCAAGGCGCTCGGGTTGCCAATCTTCATACAGACGTTTTTTCAGCTTTTCGGCGATTGCTCGAGATCGTTCGTCGTTCACCAGATCGTGACACTCGCACGGGTCCTCTGCCAGATTGAACAGGGAGTGGTCGTGCTTGCCGTCGATACAGTAGCCCCAGAACTTCCATGGCCCCTGCCGGATCATCCTGGACGTGCACGGATGCTTCTGGCGCACAATGGGGGCATTGCACAGCTCGCTCTCGGTGTAGTCGTCCCAGGGGGCGTCCGGGTGTGTCAGGAGCGGCAGAAACGAGCGCGCGTCGGTTCGGGTCAGCGGATCGGCGCCCGCGATGGCGCAGAGCGTGGCGGCGAGATCGCGGAGGTTGCATACGCGCGGGCATACGGTGCCCGGCACTCCGGCGGCGGGATGCCGGATCACCAGCGGCACGCGTGCGCTGTCTTCGTAGTACACGATCTTGCCCCACAGCCCCATGTGCCCGGCCATGTCGCCGTGGTCGGAGCAATAGACCACAACCGTATTCTCGGCCAACCCTGTCTTCTCCAGGGTGTCGAGCACTTTGCCGACCAACTCATCGCTGTGCTCGCACAGCGCGTGATAGGCGGCAATCACGATGCGCTTGCGCTCCTCCGGGATCGGCGGGTCGAACCATGTCCGGAAATCGTCGTAGAACCGCTTCAGATAGGGCGGGAGCTGCTCCTCGGTCTCCGCCGGGATTTGCACCTTGTCGCGATAGTACTCGAACAGGTCCTTCCGCCCGATATACGGAGAGTGCGGCATGTAGAACCCGGCGACCGCTGCAAAGGGGCGCCCCCCGCCGGCGGCCTTACGTCGCAGGTACTCGCAGGCTTTCTCAATGGCGAGTTCGTCGCGCCACTGCACGCCGGTCGTGCCGTGGCCCGAATGCATGAGCGAGGGCCGCTCGGCCCAGTAGCAGTGGTTCGGCACGGCCTCGGACGTCACTTGATGCCATACGGGGTGCCCGTCTCGCCAGTTGACGAGTTCGGAATCCACGACTTCGAACCCGTGGTTCTGGTCCGGCCCCTCGAAGTGCATGCGGCCGATCAGGGCGGTTTCATAGCCGGCCAGGCTGAGATGATGCGCCCAGGTCGGTATGCCGGAGGCGAGGATATCGTAGTTCTCCATGACGCGGATGTCGGACGGGCGCCGGCCGGTCATGAACGCCATGCGCGCGGGCACGCAGACGGGGGAGGGGGTGTACGCCGCGTCGAACCGCGTGCCTTCGCGCGCGAGCCGATCGATGTTCGGCGTGCGCACAATCGCGTTGCCGTAGCAACCGCACATGCCGGCGCTGTGCTGGTCGGACATGATGATGAGGATGTTGGGTCGGTCTGTAGCGGTTGTCATGGTCTGTCTTCTGTCCGGGAGACACCAATCGGCCGGTTAGCGATAGCACGCAGAATCGGTTGACGATTACGGGCGACCCGCCTTCGCGCTGCGCTTGCTACGGCGAGGCAGGCGATGACGGTCGACGAGGGAACACTCTGAATCGTCGTCCGTGGTCGTCGTCCGTGGTCGTCGTCCGAAACGCTGGCCGGTTTCATGGTTCACCCCCCATCGTTTCACGAATCGCCGGGTAAAGCGCTTCGTAGCGCCGGTAGTGCGGTTCGTACGCCGCGTGGGCGGCGGCGTCGGGCTCGACGGTTCGCCCGCCGCGGACCAGGGCCGTTGCCGCGACCGCGTCGGAGACGGAGGCGTAGACTCCGGCCGCCGTGCCGGCCAACATTGCCGCACCCAGGGCCGAGAACTCCTGGAAATCGAAGAGGAAGAAGGGCCGACCGGTGACGTCTGCTTTGATGCGGTTCCATAACTCGTTCCTTGTCCCGCCACCCGCGGCCGGGAGCGCGCGGATCGTCACGCCGCCGTGCTCTTCTGCCGTCTGGGCAAGTTGCCGGACCGCGAACGCCGTGCCTTCCAGCACGGCTCTCGCCATATCCGCGCGGGAGGATGAGACGGACAGCCCGGAGAAGACGCCCTTGGCTTCCGGGTTCCAGATGGGGGTGCGCTCGCCTTGCAGGTAGGGCAGGAACGTGATGCCGCCGGCGCCGATCGTCGATTTGGCGGCTTCCCGCGCGACCGCGGCCCCGGAGGCCGCCCCCAGGAATTCGCGGCTGAACCAGTCCACGGCCGTTCCCGTCGAGGTCGCCGTCGCAACCGACAGCCATCGGTCGGGCTCGATGTAGCCGGTATTGGCGAAGAGCCGGGACGTTTGCGGCGTGCCTGTGACGAAGGAGATGCAATCGCTGGAGCCGGTCGTGTGCAGGAGCGTGCCGGGCTCGACGCAGCCGCCTCCAAAACAGGCCGCGGCGACGTCGCCCGCGCCGGCCGCCACCGGTATGCCTGGCGGCAGACCCGTGGCGGCGGCCGCTTCCCGCGTGACCTCGCCGATGGCGGCCGCCGGGGCGGCGAGTCGGGGGAGTTTGCGTGGGTCGACCTCCGCCAGTCTTACCAGTTCGTCGCACCACGCCGTCTGGTCGGCCGCGTCGCACAGCCCGAACAGCAGGCCGGAGACGTAGTCGATACAGGCCGTGCCGGTCAGCCGCATGGCGAACAGGGTCGTGACCGTGCCGAACCAGGCCGCGTCGTCATAGACCGCGCGGTTGTGGTCGCGCAGCCACAGCAGGCTGGTCAATGCGAACGTGCCGGGGACCAGCCTGTTCGACGTGCGCCGTTCCAGGGGCTCGGCCGCGCCGGTGGCGCGCAGGCAGGCGACCTGCTCGGTGGAACGCTGGTCGCAGTAGAGAATGCCCGGGCCCAGCGCCTGCCCGCGTTCGTCGAGCGGTATCACCGCCGGGAACAGCATGCTGAGCCCGACTCCGCGCACGGCCGAGAGGGGCGTGTGCACAGCGCGGGCGGCCGCCGACAGCGCCGCGCAGAACGCGCGCCACCACACGTCCGGATCCACCTGCGCCCAGCCCGGGTGCGGGCGTTCCACCGGATAGGGCGCTCGGCCCTCGCCCAGCAGCGTCCCATCGGGTCGAAACAGGCACGCCTTCACGCTCGATGTGCCGATGTCGATACCGAGCAGCAGGTCACCTGCAGGCATGATTCACTCCGTGATGGCGATTTTCCAGACGTTCGGATCGCCCGCGTGCAGCAGCTGGATCGCCTCCTCGACCTTTTCCAGCGGGTAGCGGTGCGAGATGATGGGGGCCACCTTCACCGCGCCGCGGGCCAGCAGCCCGATCGACGTCGCGTGATCCCAGCAGAAGCCCATCGTGCCCATGACCGTCAGCTCGCGCAGGGTGAGGTTCGTGAGGTCGAACGGGTCCGTGGCGTTGCCGGACCAGCCGATGAGCATGATCGTGCCGCCCTTGCGCACCAGGGGGACCGTCGCGGCAAGGGTCTTGGGATCGCCCACGGCTTCGATCACGACGTCGGCCCCGCGTCCGTCGGTAAGCTGCATCACGCGCTGCTCCATACTCTCGCCGCGCGCTTTGACGGTGTGCTGCGCGCCGAGTTCGCCGGCAACCTGCAGTTTGTGCGGCGACAGATCGGAAATGACGACCTCGGCACCCGCGTTGAGGCAGTGCTGCATGGCCATCACGCCGATCGTGCCGCAGCCGACGATCGCCACCAGATCGCCGATCCCGACTCCGCACCGCTTGACCGCATGCAGCGCGCCGGTTACCGGTTCGGCGATGGCGGCCTCCTCAAAGCTCAGATTCGGCGGCTTGGCATGCGCGAACATGGCCTGGGCCACCATGTATTCAGCCATCGAGCCCGGAATCTGGTGGCCGATGATCTTGAGGTCCTGACAGAAGCTGTATCGGCCCTCGCGGCAATCCTTGCACGCGCCGCAGATGAAGAACGGCTCGATGATCACCTCGTCACCTTCGCGCACGTTCTCGACTCCGGGTCCCAGCGCGGCGACCGTGCCGGCGCATTCGTGGCCCAAAATGATCGGATAGCCGATCATCGGATGCTTGTTCAGATAGCCGTCCACATCCGACCCGCACAGGCCGGTCACCTTGACCTGCAGCAGAATCTCGCCCGGGCCCGGCTCCGGGATGTCGACCTCCTGCATCTCGATCTTCTTCGGTTCCGTGCAAACCGCCGCCTTCATCTTCTTCATATGCTGTCCCTCCTCAGGATACCGTGCTCAAGAGACCCGGCTCGCGGGACGCTCGCCCTCCATGCGGACAATGTGCCATGCCATTGGTGTTCATTCGTGTCCATTAGTGGTTCTACTCAAAGATGGCCGCCGTCTCCTTCATCTTCTCGGCGATCGCCAGATCATACGGGCAGCGCTCTTCACAATCCCCGCATTCGACACACGCGTTCGCCTTGACATCCAGCTTGGCGTACTGTTCGCGCAGCTTTTCGTCCTTCGTATGCTGCCACTGCATCAACAGCCGCATCACCTTTGGGATGTCGATCTCCTGGCTGCATGGCCGGCAGTACCCGCACTGCCGGCACAGATTCGCGCCCCAGTTGTTGGCCGCCTCCTCCAGCTTCTGTATGTCCGCCGGGGAGAGTGCCGCATCGGCGTTGCCCGCGGGGATCCATTCTTCCAGTTGTGCCAGGGTATCGGCGCCTGGCGTGACCGTGGCGACGTGCGGGTTCTCGACCACATAGCGCACAAGCCGGGCCGGCGGCAGGGCTGTCCCTTGCCCCAGATTCCAGGTGAGTATGCCGCCGCCGAACGGCTTCATGACCGTGATCCCGATCCCGCGCTCCTTGAGCATGGGAAAGAGCTTGGTTGCCGTGATTTTCGGGTCCTCGCCGTCGCCCGGGCTCCGCTTGCTGTGCAGGATGTTGTAGGCCAAGGTCACGACGTCGATCTCGTTCTCGTCCACGATCTTCTGAATCAGCTCCGCGTCGCCGTGTGAGGAATAGCCGATCGCCTTGACCTTGCCTTCCTTCTTCGCCTGCACGATGGGCTCGTAGAGCTTGTTCTCCCGGACCTTCTGATAGGCCTTCGGCGACGAGACGTCGTGGATCTCGTACACGTCCAGGACATCCACGCCCAGGCGCTCTCGGCTGGCGTCGATGTCCGCGGCAATGACGGCCGGATCGCTCGACTTCTGCCAGGAATGGGTTCGGGTCAGAATGACCGGCTTCGCGACGCTCGCCTTCAGGGCGGCGCCCACGGCCTGTTCCGCGCGGCCGCCGCCGTAGGCCAGGGCCGTGTCGATGAAGGTCACCCCGAGCTCCAGCGCCCGGCTTACGATATCGACCATGGCTTTCCGGCTTGCCTCGTCATCTTTGCACAAGCCGGCGCGCGCGAACCCCAGCGTGCCGATCCCGACAACCGATACCTGCATCCCTGTCTTGCCCAGTTCTCTGTGTTCCATGGTTCCTCTTCCTTTTCGGTGGACGGTTGCCGCTGACTCCCTCGTCAACCGTCAGCGCCTGCCTCGCCGTAGCAAGCGCAGCGCGAAGGCGGGTCGCGCGTAATCGTCGACCGGTTCTGCGTTTCTACATTTCTATGCGGTTTCCCCCCCCTCATCACCCGCCACCCGGCAGCGTGAGCTGAATCATCCCCGCGTTCTCGACATTCCAGGTCTTGCCCTGGGTGGCAACCCACATGACCCACTGGCGGTCGGCGGCCTTGAAGACGGTGATGTTGAAGCGGAGGTTCGGCTCCGCAGCCGGTTGCGGGGGGCGGATATTCATGGCGGCCAGCGGCACACGCCATTCGGCCTCCCAGGTGCCGCGCGCTTTTTCCGCGGCCGCGAATTCCGCGGCCGCCTGTACCTGGCGGACCAGCGCAGCGGGCGCGCCCGACTCCGTGGAGCCGTGCCACTTGCCGCACGGGAAGCCGCGCAGCACGATGACGGGCTTGTTCCCGCCCGCGTCCTGGATAGCGATTTCCACGGCATCGTCCCGCCCCCAGTTGGTGGTCTGGCTGAGCGGCTTGTTTGGATGCACCTCGTTGCGGATCGCGACCAACAGGCTCTCGCCATCGTGTGTCACCCACGCATGACTCTTGCGCTTTGCCGCGCGGCCATTGTTCTGCACGTCGAGCAGGAGTGTTCCGCCCGACTCCCCCTGGCTCCATTCAGCAGGCTGAATGGAGCCGTCGATCTTGATCTCCGTTCCGGCCTGCGGCACTTCGAGCGTTGCCTTGCCGATGACGGCCGCCGTCCAGTCGGGGATCGGATATTCTTCGACAACCGTCTCGTCACTCTGTCTCCTCGGATCCGGCGGCGGGAGGGGGCCACGCCGGTACTCGTCGATGACCAGGCCGATTTTATCGAACGGGATCGGTTTGAACCCGAGCGTCCAGGCGGGTGAATCGGGCCGGAGCCGATAGTCGTCGTTCTCGAGATCGACAAAACCGGGTTCGGCAACGAGCGAATGCGTGTCGAACCCGAGCTTCTGCCATTCGGAGAGAGACGTTACGCCGCCGCCCTTGGGGTTGTAGGCCCGGCCCGCCACCTGGACTTCCTTGCCGCCGCGCCAGATGAGGTTCTGATCGCACGTGAACCGGTCGGTGGGCACGCGGTTGAAGCTGTAGAGCACGCCCTCTTGCAGGAAGATGTTTCGGCGCACGACATTGTCCACGGGCTCACCGGGCCGATCCTCGAGAATGTCGACAAGTTCGGGGTACCGCTCGCTCCAGGGCGCGCTCTTGTAGGCTATGGCGTCCAGCCGCTTCTCGATCGAGCTCTTGCCTCGCTCTTGCTTCTGCCAGGTGATGCCGCGGCTGTCAATGTGCACGGCCCAGCCGGTGTGAACGAAGATGTTGTTCTCGATGACGATGTCGCGGCCGCCGCCGGCGCGAATGACGCCGAGCCCGAACCGGTAGAAAAGGTTCCCGTAGATGTGGAACCCGCTGAGTTGGTCGTCCAGGTGGATCCCGAACGCGCCGGGCAGGTGGCGCACGGGCGAGGAGTAGACGAAGACGCCGCGTCTCTGATCGGCTTGGTCGAAGCCGTAGCCGTTGATGTCGTGGAACGCGTTGTAGCGTATGTCGTGCCCGCGCTGCGTCCAGTCGCGGCCGCCGTAGAGCGCGCCGCCGTGGCTCGAGAGCAGCATGGCGTGGTGCATATCGTTGTATTCGAACACATGGTCGTTGCCGTTGACCCCGAGCAGCATGTGCGGGCCGTCGTGGAGCAGGTTGTGCTGAACCAGGTTGCCGCAGCCGTTGACCGCGATACCGGGCGCGTAGGTGAGGTGCAGGCGGCTGACGTGATGGACGTGGTTGTTCACCGCGCGGTTCCGGCCCGGCGTGAGTGTCTTGCGGTCGCCGCCCTCGAGCAGGATGCCGCGCCGCCCCACGTCGTAGATGTCGTTTCCGATCGCCGCGTGGTTCGTGCCGCTCGCGATCCGAATGCCGTCCAGGCGTGCGTTGCGGACCACACAGCCGCCGATGATGGTGTTCGCACCGCCGGCAATCACCACGGCATCCCGCGTGCAGGACTCGATGATGAAGTCGCGGACGGTGACGTTGGATACGTCGTCCAGGCGCACAACGGTTCCCAGCCGCGACGCGACCACCTTGCCCTGGCTGAGCGGTTCGGGCGGCCAGAAGTAGAGCGTGCGCTTGCGCGCGTCGAAATACCATTCGCCGGGTGCATCCAGTTCCTCGAAGACATTGCGGACATAGTACCGTCGGCCGGGATACACGCCCATGACCGCCTCGCCGTCCAGGTGGATGATCTTCTTGTCCGCATCGACGGATCGAATGCCTATGTGCTGGTCGAAGTAGTTGTAGTGTGGAAACCAGTGTATTTGGGCCTCGGCCGGCCGCGCCCATCGGCCCGGCCGATCGCCGCCGTAGTGGAACCAGTCGCGAGTCGGTTTTGGCGCCGGGGGAATGTACGCCCATTCGCCCCAGCGCGGATGATCCGGGATCTTGTTGGGCCAGCGCGCCAACGGCATGCGCTTGCCTTGAAAGAACAGCTCGAATCCCGGCGCGCTGCCGGAGTGGCGCTGCTCCTTCACGGGCTCGATCTTCTCCAGGGCGAGCCCTGAAACATTGGCTTGCAGGATGCTCCCCTTGAAGGGGACAAATCCTGTGATCGCGACTCCGCCGATCAGCCGGACGCGATCGCCGGCGTGGGCGCGATACGTGATTCGTGCGTTGGCCGCCGCTGAGTCCTCGGCGTCGAGCCGGAACGGCGCCGAGAGAAAGTAATCGCCGGCGTGGACCTCGACAACGGCGTCACCGGCCGGCTTCTGCGCGCGCAGCCGGTCGCGGGCGCCCTGCAGCGTGGCGAGCGGCTTCTCTTCGGTACCGGGATTCGTGTCGTTGCCGTCCGGGGCCACGTGCAGGATCGTGGCGGCCGCGCTCACCGTTCCGGCCAGGACGGTAAGGATTGCAGTTCCAATCACTTTGTGAACGTGCTTCATGGTCGTATCTTCTCCAGGCTAGTCTCGTCGCAATTGGTGTTGGCCGGCGGCGGTCTCGACGTAGAGACACTTGCCGGCGGCCGTGGCGCTCGTGCGCCGCGTACGCCCGTCGGGTCCGGTCAGAAGCCATGCGCCCGGTTCCAGGCCGCAGATCAGGAGTGAGACGCCCTGGGTGCCGGGGATGCGAAACGCGGCCTTTCCGGCGAACGACCCCGTTCGAGAGAAAAGGACGGCGTGGCCCGGGGTCCGGGCGCCGGCAAACTGCTCGCTTTCGATCTGTGTGACCGCGGGTGCCGGCGTGCCCTTGTCCATGACGGTGAGAACGTTGAGGAAGAGATGCTGTTTGGCCGGCTTCGTGGGGACGGCCTCGATACGCCAGGCGCCGAGTTCTTCGGCCTTGTCCCAGCCTTGTTTGGGCGTAAACGTGTGGTTCGTTTGCGTGACGTCGTTCCAGCAATCCTTTTCCGGCCCGCCGACCTTGTCGATGCGTACGGCGTCGGGCAGCAGTGTTTCGACGACAAGCTGTCCGCTGTAGGGAATGCCGTTGTTCCCGTCGTACCGGCGGCCCTTGTAGGGTTGTTGATCGCGGATGATGGTCGTCCTCCGCCCCTCGACCTGCGGTTCCTGGATGCAATGCAGATACCAGGCTTTCTTGAAGTCGGGGCTCCTCGAGACGACGTCGTCGAACACGATGAGGTGCGCCGGATAGGACGCGTCGGACGCGTTGAGTGTGACCATGGAGCGGGTTACGCGGCTGACTTTGCCTGTAGAGTAGGCTTGAGTAATGTCGCCGGCGATGTGGCTGTAGGCCGGGCGCCGGGCGTCCGGGCCGAAGGCGTGCGCCGTCACGCGCGCCCAGTGGAAATCCTTGTTTTGAAGCCTCTTCTGCGGGTGTTCCCAAGCAGGCGTGCGCTGGCCGCCGAAATCTCCGGCGGCGGTCGCCGGATCGAAGATCATCAACCCGTTATGCGCGAGGGTATGCTGATAGTAGCAGCGCCAGTGCGGACTGCCGTATCGCGAATCGTCGCTGAGCTGGTATTCGCCCGTGTCGTTGGCGAGGCGGCCGCGGTAGTAAATCTGAAACGTGCCGAAATCGCGGTGTTGATGGTTGCCGAAGTAGAAACCGCCGATCCGCATGTGCACGACCGCCGTTCGGCTGTCCGGGCCGAAGTCCCAGCCGGTGCGCGCGATCATCTCACCCATGGGCGCGGGGAAGTAGTGGGTCAGCGGCAGTTCGCTCAGCGGCGCGCGCGGGATGCCGGGTTCCAGGAACAGGAGGTCGGTGAAGAGCGCGTTCAACTCCTTGTGCCACGGGGTGCCCACGATGATCTCCGACAGACGCAAGAGGTATGGATCGCGATAGTAGGCGCCGGTCATTCGTGCCACGACGCTTTCGGGAAGGCCGTGCGAGTGGTCGCCCATTTTGAGCAGGCGTTTGTCGGGGCAGAGCGCGTAGAGCGCGTGGTACGGCACGAACCGCTGGTCGGCGGGCAGCACGTCGCCGGCGCCTATCCGGCGGAAGAGCCAGCTTGTGGCCTGGTCGTGGATGAAACGCGCGCCGAAATAGCCGATCCCCTGATGATGCATGTGTGCGGCGTAGTGGAACGCGCGCGGCTCGATGTATATATTGAAAAAGATCTTCGCGGCGAGCTCGTACAGCTCCGGGTCCTCGTCGTATACCGCCAGCCCGGCCGGCAGCAGGTTGCTCATGATGCAGCCTTCGCTGTCGTGGCCCGCAACCGGGTTGAGCTTCCAGGCGTCAGGCGGATAGCCGCGGGCGTGGTCATCGGCGAAGAACTTCTTGAATTCGCGAACGAATTCCTGCTTTTCGGCCGGGGTCAACAGGTCGTAGCACCAGTCGTACACGCAGGCCGCGTGGTGCATCGGATTGTGGAACGGGCGGCCGTCCTCGAATTTGCCCGGCTGCGTGTCCCGCCGGTGCTTGAGCCCGCGAAGTGCGCTTTCGACCGCCGTCCTGCCCAGCGTTTCGTCGCCGGTTATCAGGTAGGTGAATGCCCGGCAGACGGAGCGCTTGGATTCGCGGACCAGTCTCCAGGGTTCCGCGAATTCCGCCAGTTTCACCTTTGCCCTGAGCTTGGGCAGGTCGGCGGGGCGCAGGTACACCCGGGGATGCCCGCCCGGGACGGGGGGGACGGCGGGCTCTTTGCCGGCCGCAAGACACGCGTGCAGCGGAATCACCACGCTCAACAGCCCCGGTCGTCTCATGTCCGGGTCCTCCGTCTTTCGATCTAGCGAAGCCGCCCGCGGCTTCGTTCAAACCATACAGTCACACCGCAAACCGCCTTCGCCGAAGCGGCGTCGGCGGTCAAGAATGCTCACTCCGCGCCGGTGCGCGTCGTGCGGACGCGCGCCGGTTCTCGCCGGCACGCTGTCGCCCTACGTGCCCTCCGGCCGGATCGTGACCGTAATCGTGGCTTCCTTCACCGGTTCCGTCAAATCGATCCCGACCCGTCTCGCTTTCCACTTCTTCCGGGTGCTTTCCATGTCGAGCAGGTCGGCCGTGATCGTGAACGGGCTGCCGGCAGCGGAGATTTCGACCATGACGGCCTCGCCCTCGTACTCGACGCGCAGGCTGTCGGGTGCGATGGGCGTGCAGGTCCCGAACGTCATCAGCGCCGTCCCGAACGACTGCGGTGCGTCGAACAGGACCTGGTCATGGACGATCAGCGCGCCTGCGCCCCGGCGCACATACTCGAAGCGCCGTTCGAGCTTCTGGAGGGGCTTGACGTCATAAGCGGAGCGCAGGTCGAGTTGGAGCGTGTCGCGCTCGGCGGTGAACTCGGTCTTCAGGACCTCGCCTCGCGCCTGCCGTCCCTCACGCTGCAGCTTGCCCGCAACCACGGGGACCGGATGCCCGTAGGAGTTGATCGTCTTGCTCTCGTAGCGGCGTGCGGAGAATGTGTCTTTGGTGTAGAGCGAAATCCCGGGATCGAGCAGCACCGGGCGCTTGCCCGCGACGACGACGAACGAGCCGATATCGTTGTGGTTGTGATGTTCCGCGTTGTGGCCGCCCTTCAGGGCGACCCCCATGCGGCAGGCGCTGCCCTCGTGAGGCCGGCCGATGAGGACGCCGCCGTCCGGGAACCAGCTCCGGATGCCGGCCTGCGTGAGCGGGGTCTTGCCGAGCGGGATCTGGGTGGCGCTGTTCGGGAATGAGAAAAGCAGGGCCTCGTACATCGGATTGCCCCACTGCAGCGTGCCGTCCAGGCTCGCGTCGGCCATGCCGAACCGGCGGTTGACGAACGCCGTAATCGAGTGGAACGGGCGCTCGTCGACGTGGCAGTCGGCAAAGGCCGGGCAGACGCCGTTGATGATCACGATCTTCGGCCCGAATGCGGCGGGCGCGCGCGCCTCGGGCTGCCGCATCAGGTCGAGCCGGCCCCCGGTCGCCTGGTACACCATTTCCGTCAGGTTCCGAAAGTAGCGGAACCCGTAGTTCCAGTAGCCGACCCCTTCGGTGCAGTAGCCGTCCGGCGGGAACCCCTTCAGATAGTACGTGATGTAATGTTCGGCCGCGGCGATCCAGAGCGCGCGGTCGGCGCGCGATTCCAGCATGATGAGGCCCGTTCCCGTAACGCCCGCCAGGCAGACGGCGTTCCAGTTGTTCGTCGTACGCAGCCACCACGCGGAATTCTTTCTGCCGGTGATCGCGTCGAGATAGCGGGTCAGGATGCGGTCGCGAATCGTCTCGCGCATGAGCCGGCGCAGCGGCGGCGAGAGCCGGTCGCCCATGATCCAGTAGGTTGTGGCCAGAATGCAGGCGTAGCTGGTCGAGTGCAGGTCCAGCTCGCGGATCCCGGCGTCCAGCTTTTCCTGCGTCCACGATTCGCGAGGCTGCGACCAGGTCTTCTGCTCGCACATCGTGCGCAGCAGTTTCTCGATGTGCGGCAGGAACCGGCCCTTGTTCGCCACGCATTCGGCGAAGACGAGCGTGGAGAGATTCTGGCCCTGGCGCCAGCGTGTCCCGCCTTCGCGGCCGCCGCCCTTGCCCGTACGGGCGAAGTGCAGGTACATCTCGTCGGTGATGAAGGGAACGGGCTCCGTGAGGATCTTCTCGGCTTCCTCCATGAGCGTGGGAATCTTCTTGTGCGTCGCGATTTGCGACCAGGCCCGGCGGTCGGTGATCGGGCGGCCCAGCCCGACCGGCCGCTCGGGCAGCATCGCCGCGATCTGCCGCACGCGCGTCTCGTCCAGCTTGTCGGCCGGCCGGCTGTTGGTTGCAGCCTGGGCGGACGCGAGCGCTGAGAGGAGCAGTGCCACTCCCACAAAGATCCGTCCGATCCGACGGATCCGACCGATCTGCTTCTGTTTCCTGCGCACGTTTGCCTCTGTGTGATCAGCCTTGCAGCGCATATCCTCTCAGTACCCCGTCGCGGCCCAACACGAACACGAGCGTGCCCCGCGCGTCGTCGGCCAGGACCGTTGCATCCTCCAGCGGGCAGGGCAGGTGGCCAAGCGTGCGCAACCGGGCATCCAGCAGTGTGAGCCCCGCGTGCGTGGCCGCCAACAGCCGGCCGCGGCCGGCGGGGAAGAGGGCCCTGACCTCGCCCTGCAGGACGGTCTGAGCGCGCTTTTCGCCGGATGCGAGATCGTAGAGCGACACGCGCCCGTTGGCCTGCCCGGCGAGTACCTCGTCCGTCCCGTTCGCGTCCGGGTCGGCGAGGGCGAGTGCCGAGAACGGGACGCTGCCCGGCACGGACCAGGCCGGTTCCAGCGTGTGCCCCGCGAAGAACCGGACGACATTCGGGGTAGCGACGACGATGCCGGCCGGCTTCGCGCTGACGCACCCTTCCACGAAAGCCGGGAGCTGGGTGTTGCCGCTCGGCTTCGGGTACTCGCGCCTGCGTTCCACCACCATGCGGGGCGGCTTGCCGGGCCCGCCATCTTCCCACAGCGCGACGATATGATCGTACGGTACGAGTGAGATCAGATTCTGCTTGTTGGCTCCGCTCCAGTCGCGGACGGGAACCGCGGCGCTGGGCGCGCAACTGCGGTTCGGGCTGCTCTTGCGGTAGACGATCTCCGTTTGCGGGAAGAGCTTGACCCGGTAATGATGGACGTGCCCGAAGACGTAGGCGTACGCGGTTCCGTCCGCCGCGCGCGGCCAGAGCGCAATGGACTTGCCGCCGGCATGACTGTCATAGGTCCAGCCCGGCTTCCGGGCCGTCTCCCAGGCAGCGATGTCGACGGTACGCAGCACCTGCCCGTCGTGGCGATAGACGGTCAGCACGTTCGCGTCGCTGTAGACGAGCAGTTCGCTGTTGCCGTCGCCGTCGGCATCGCCCGTGAGCCAGTACGTCGCGCGGTACTGGGCCGGGCCGGTATCCTCGTGGCGCCACAGGACGCTGCCGTTCAGCCCCAACGCGGTCACGAAGCCGGCCCGCTCCGCGTTGTCCAGCCGCTGACCCGTGCGGCACAGGACGAGCGGCGGCCGGTTCGCGGCGAGCCGTTCGACGAGCAGGCGGCCCCACACCTCGTCCGGCGCCGGTTCGGCCAGGACCTGGATCTCCTTCACATCCATCGAGGCGTCCGCCGCGCCGCGGCAGCGCAGCTTCAGATAGCGGCTGCCGGACCGGAACGAGAGGTGCCGGGTTCCGAACCGGTCGGAGCCCACGCGCATGCGCGAATAGCCGACGTAGACGGCTTCCTTGTCGCTGCGGAACTGGAGCGGGCGGAATTGTCTGCCGTCGGCGCTTTCTTCGAGTTCAAACTCACGGCTCCCGCCGCAGATGCGCAGGCCGGTGACGATCCTGGCGGTTTCGCCGGCATCGATGTCGAACTCGACCTTCTCGCCTTTCCAGGACGAGCCGCCGGGCACCGACGTGGTCCCGAAGAAATCATCATGCAGCGATTCGTCCGGCCGCCGGTACGGTTGTGGCGTGGAGCGGATACGGATCGGGTGCAGGACGCGAGCCGGCGGATCCTGCACACTCTGCACCCAGAGTTGCGCGAGGCCCGGGATGGCGCGCGCGGCGCTCGGCGCGCCGAGGCCGGACTGCGCCGGTTCGAACGGGGGCAGCGCGAGGACCTGCCGTGCGAAATCGGGGGCCGGCGCCAGGGCAAGCGGCAGCGCATGAGAGCCGGGCTCCAGCCGCAGGCCGGTCTTGGGCTCGGCGAGCAGGGGTGCGGCGAGATCAAGGACGGCCGGCGCGCCGGCAGGCACGTCCACGCGCAGTTCCTTCCGCCCGAAATCGAACAGAAGGCTCACGGGCCGGTCGGCGGTCAGTACGGCGTGAGCGTCCAACACGAGCCGGGTCGCGCCGCCGAGCGCCCACGTGCCGGCGGTGAGGCAGTAGCCGGCGACCTCGCCGGCGGGCAGGTTCGGCAGGGGCGGCAGCGGGCCCGTGCCGGCAACGGCGTGGTCGGCGGCCGGGCTCAGGTCCTGGACGACGACGGCACGCCCGTCCGCCACGGAGCGAATCTCGCACGGCACACGGCGTGCGTCGTTCTCCGCCTTGAGCAGGTTGTGGAAACGGACGGCGGCGCCGGGGGCGAGCCGCGCGCGTTGGTGTTGGCGCAGGAATGTGGGCCGCGAGGCGCCGTCAAGGCTCGGCCGCGTCAGCTCCTGCCGGTACGGCCGGCCGGGCTGGAGGGTGAACTGCGTCCCATTCGGCGCGGTGGCCTGGAACACGCCGGCCTCGTTCGTGGCGCCGGGCGGCAGAATGCGCCAGGCGGCCGTGAACAGGTAGTCGCCTTCCTCGCGCGCGGTCAGATCGTCGAGCACCAGGAACCAGGATTTCGCCTTTCGTACGATCGTGCGGTCCCACACCGTGCCGTTGTGTTCGCGTACGCGCGAGGTGGCCAGCGCGAGCGCGGGCCCGGCCATGCTCGCTTCCAGTGTGGCCAGTTCGCCCTCCTTGGCCGGCCGTCCGGAATCGACGGAGACGCCGCTGCGCTGCCATTTGGCGAGCAGGAAACTGTTCCCGAACAGGAACTGGCCGCCCAGTTCGGTATAGGTGCCAACGGCGTGCAGTTCCAGTGCCGTGTCATCGCTCATGCCCTGAATGCCTTTCAGGTTCAGGAAGGCGGCGTCCGGCTCCCAGCCGTCGCGGAACACGAGTGCGTCGTAGGTCTTCTCCCGCGTGACGCCCGCCGGATCGACGGCCTGATCCCTCTGATAAAGCGTACGCCAGAGGTAAGGGTCGACAGGGCAGGTCATGAACCCCGCAAGGTGATTCGGGGGGCCGGAATCCGCGCCGGCCGGCAGAGCGAACGGTTCCGGTTGATCCAGGCACATGTGCGCGCGGTCGTTGAAGCCGCGGCGGTAGGTGCCCGACTCCTCGAACTGCTGGGTCTGCAGCCACTCCAGGCTGCGGTCGCCTGTGAAGAAGGCCAGCGCCCGCACGGCGAGCCCGCCGGCGAGGCTCTGCAGGTGGCTGCCGTTATAGGCGCTGATGTAGCTGCCGATCCCGGCGTCGGTCCAGAGGCTGTTCACATTCGTCAGGTAGTAGTGGGCCATGTCGCGCAGCGTCCCGTTCGTGACGAAGTCCTCGATGCCCGCCTGCATGAAGGCGTAGAGCATCATGTTCGCGCAGTCCAGGCTGCCGGCCGGGTCCCGCGCGAACGGCAGGCGCCGGTTCCGGTCCCAGTTCTGCATCACGCGCGTGAAGCCCCGATACACGGCGTTCAGTTCCGAGGCGTACGGTTCCGCGACCGGCGTGAAACGCACGAGGTAATCGAGCAGGAGCCAGTGCCCGACGAGCGCGGATAGCGCATGGCGCCCGACGTCCTCGCAGCCGAACGTGCCGTCGGGATCCGGCTTCTTGATCTGCGCCACCCAGCGCTTCACGTAATCGTCGCGCGAGTCGAGCGCGGTGGTGAGCAGCTTTTCTTCGAGCGCCCGCAGCTCCGTGCCGGTCAGTATCCCGTGCGCCAGCGCGATGCGCAGGGCCTGATAGCCGTAAATGAATTGGTAGTGCCCGCCGATCGGGTAGTCGCCCTTTTCGCGGGCAATCACCTTGAGCAGCATCTCGCGAGCGGCGGCCCAGGCGGCGTCCGGCGAACGGATGGCGTTCCACGCGTAGCGGGACGGTGGCATTCCGTTTGTGTAGAACACGTATGCCGCATCCTGGAGGTCGTGGAACTTGTGGTTGCCGCGTGGAATGCGCGTTGTGCCCGCCGCGTCCCCGAATTCCAGGAAGGGCAGGGGCAGCGCCGAGTGCTCGGCCGTGGTCTTCTCTTTGAGCAGGTCGACGAATCGCGCCAGACCCGCCGCCAGCCCCTTCGCGTCGCTGGCGCCGACGAGTATGGCGGTGCGGCACGGCGAGAACGGTTCGGCCAGATGCCGGATGACGTAGCGGCCCGGCCCGGGGAATCGTCCGTTTGCCGCGGCCAGGAACTGGGCGTAAAGCGCGAGCACGGCGCGGTTGTTGTTGATGTTGCCGATGACCAGCAGGTTGCGCTGTCGCACATCGGCGCGCAGCGTCCAAAGCTTGCCGCCGGTGGCCTCGGTGTCCAGCATGAGCGGGAAATCCGCCCGGCCGAGCGCACCGAGTTGGCGGCTCAGCGCCTCGGCTTCGGCCGCCGTCTCCCGGCCGTGGATGATCAGCACGTTCGCTTTGCCGTTTGCCACCAGCGCGGTTTCGGCCGGAAACGGGCGTTCCAGAATGCGTCGGCTGGCGGATTGGGCGAAGGAGGCCGAGAAGGCGAGAAGCCGCACGGCCAAGAAGACAAGGACTCCGACTCGACCGATTCGACCGATTCGATTGATTCGATTGAATCGATTGAATCGATTCGTTCGATTCATTCGATTCGTTCGACTGACCCGACCCACTCTGTTCATCTGGCCCCCTTTCAGGCGCAGCGGCGCGCCGCCCGACGCGCCATAGCCGCCAGGCGCCGGCGGTCCGCGCGCCGGTCGGCGCCGTTACAATGCATAGCCTCTCACGATCCCGTCCCGCCCCAGCACGAAGACCCGCACAGCGCCGTTCCCGCGCCATACCGTCGCATCCTCCAGCGGACACGGCAGCTGCCCGGCATTCCGGAGCGCAGCATCGAGCAGCGTGAGCCCGTCATGTGTGCCCACCAGCATGCGCCCGTTGCCGATCGGCAGGATCTGCCTCACGCGTCCGGCCAGCAGCGTGTGGTGGAGCCGCTCGCCGGACGCGACGTCGTAGACGGACACGCGCCCGTTGGCTTGGCCGACCCAGGCCTCTTCCTTCCCGTCGCCGTCCATGTCGGCGACCGCCAGCGCGGAAACGGGCACGGCGTGGGGGACGCTCCATCGCGAGTCCAGCCTTGGCTTTTCGTAGAAGTGCACGACGGCCGGCGTGGCGACCACGACGCCCGGCGGGGTGGCGGTGAGTTGCCCGTCAATGAAGGCCGGAAGCTGGTTGTTGCCGCTCGGCTTGCCGGCGCCCAGATTCCGCTGGGTGACGACAACATGCGGCGGCTTGTCCGGGCCGCGGTCTTCCCACAGGACGATAACCGCCTCGTAGGGCGTCAGGCCGATGAGGTTCCGGCTGCCCGGCCCGCTCCAGTCCTGTACCGTGACGGAGGCGGCCGGCGCGCAGTTGCGATTGTCGCCGGGTTTGCGGTAGAGGACTTCCGTCTCGGGGAAGAGCTTGAGCCGGTAATGATGGACGTGTCCGAACAGGTAGACGTAGGACGTCCCGTCCGCCGCGCGCGGCCACACGGCAATGGCCTTGCCGCCGGCGTGACTGTCGTATGTCCAGCCCGGCTTGCGCGCCGTTTCCCACCCGGCGATATCGACGGTTCGCAGCACGCGCCCGTCGTGGCGATAGACGGTCAAGACGTTCGCGTCGCTGTAGGTCAGCAGTTCGCGGTTCCCATCACCCGTCACGTCGCCCGTCACCCAGTACTTCTCGCGGTACTGGGCCGGGCCGGTATCCTCGTGGCGCCAGAGCACCTTGCCGTCCGGCCCGAGCGCCGTGATCGCGCCGGCCTTTTCCACGGTGTCGAGCGTCTGGCCCGTGCGGCACAGGACGAGCGGCGGGCCGTCTTTTCTCAGCGGCGTGGCCATGAGCCGGCCCCAGACTTCCTCGGGCGCGGGTTCGCCGAGCACCTGGAGTTCCTTCACGAGCAGGCCTTTGCCCGGTTCGCCCCGGCAGCGCAGCTTCAGGTAGCGAGCGGTCGACCGGAACGCGAGACGCCGGGTGCTCATGCGGTCGGACCCGACGCGCATACGGGAGTAACCGATGTAGACGTGTTCCCTGTCGTCTTCGAACGGGACCGGCCGGAACGCGCGGCCGTCGACACTCTCGGCCAGTTCGAAGTCGCGGATACCGCCGCAGATGCGCAGGCCCGTAATCGTACCGCCGGCTGTGCCCGCATCGATCGTGAACTCGACCTGATCGCTTTCCCAGGACGGCCCGCCGGAGATCGACGTGGAGCCGAAGAACCCGTCGTGCAGCCACGGGTCGGACAGGATGTCCGGTTGCGGATTGGACCGGATGCTGACCGGTTCCAGGATGCGGTCGGGCGGCTGCTGGACGGGCACCTCCCAGCCAAGCGCCAGGCCGGCGATCGGCGGGGGCGCGGCCTCGGGCCTCGCGGCCTGCGGGGGCTGGGCGGCGTGCGGCAGCCGGGCGATTTGCGCGGCGATCTCGCGTGCAGCCGGCAGGGCCAGCCGGAACGTGTGTGGCCCCGGCTTCAATCGTGGCGGCGGGTCGGCCGTTTCCGCGAATGCGGCGTCCAGCTTCACGGCGGCAGGTTCGCCGTCCGGCACGTCGATACGCAACTCCCGCGCGCCGAACCGGACCAGAACGCTTACCGGCCGGTCCGCCGTGAGCAGGGGCCGGCCCGCCAGTGCGAGTCGGGTCGCGCCGCCCAGCGCCCACACGTCGCCGGCGAGGTAGTAGCTCGTCATCTCGCCCGTGGGCAGGCCGGGCGCCGGCGGGACGGGGCCGGTCCCGGCCAGCGCGTCCCGGGCCGCGTCGCTCGCATCGCGTATTCGCACTGCCCGGCCGTCGGCGACGGTCATCGCGCTGCAGGGCACGGCGCGTGCCGCATTCTCCGCCTTGATCAAGTTATGGAAATGCACCGCCTGCCCCCGCCCGAGCCGGGCGCTCTGGTACTGGCGCAGGAATGTCGGGCGTGAGCCGCCGTCGAGGCTGGGGCGGTCCAGCTCGAAGCGGTAGCCTTGGCCGGGCTGGAGGGTGAACGTTGCTCCGTTCGGCGCCGTCGCCCGGTACGTGCCGTCGTCGTCGACGCGGCCTCGCGGCAGAATGCGCCAATTCGCCGTGCAGAGGAAATCGCCGTCCCGTTCCGCGGCAAGGTCGTCCAAAACCAAGGTGTAGGCGTGTTGCCGCCGGATGATCGTGCGGTCCCAGACGGTTCCGTCATGCGCGCGGGCGCGGGAGGTGAGCAGAAAGACGTCCGGGCCGTTCACGCACGCCTCGATGGTCGCCAGATCGGCCTGTTTGCCCGGCTGCCCGGAATCGACCGACACGCCGGTTCGGTGCCACAACAGGCGCGTGAAGCTGTTGCCGAACAGGAATCGGGCGCCGAGCTCCGTGTAGCCCCCGATCGAGTGGCGCTGGGCCGGCGTGTCGTCGCGCAGGCCCTGCATGCCGCCCAGCGCCAGGGAGGCATCGTCTTCCGTCCAGCCTTCCCGAAACACGAGCACGTCGTACGCCTTGGCGTGGGTCAGTTCGCGCGGGTTCGCCGTATGCTCTTCGGCGTAGGTCGTGCGCCAGATGTAAGGGTCGACGGGCACACGCAGAAAACCGGCCATGTGGGAGGGCGGACCGGGATCCGGTCCCGCGGGCAGGCTGAACGGCTCGGGCTGGTCCAGGCACATCGGCGCCCGGTCCTTGAACCCGCGCAAGTAGGTGCCGCGCCTGTCGTACACCTGTGTGCGCAGCCATTCGAGGCGGCGGTCGCCCGTGAAGAACGCCAGCGCGCGCACGGCCAGCCCGCCCGCCGGGCTGTCCAGGTGCGTGCCGTTGTAGGCGCCGATGTAGTCGCCGATCCCCGTATCCGTCCACAAATTGTTCACGTTGCCCAGATAGAGCAGCGCGAGATGGCGCAGGACCCCGTTCTCGACGAACGCTTCCAGCTCCATCTGCATGTAGGCGTAGATCATGAACGCCGGGCAGTCCAGCGCCTCGCGCGGATCCGTGACCGGCCGGAATAGTTCGTTGCGGTTCCAGCTTTGGATCATCCGCGTGAACCCGCGATGCGCCTGGGCGATCTGTCCCGCGGCCGGCTCGGCCAGCGGGCAGAACCGCGCCAGGTAATCGAGCAGCAGCCAGTGTCCGACGATCGCGGAACTCGAATGGCGTGAGATCCCGCGGCAGGCGGTATTGTCGTCGACGCCCGGCGCCTGCGCCTTCGCCATGAACCGTTTCGCGTAGCTGTCGTGGGGGCTGAGCGCGTTGTTGATCAGCTTCTCTTCCAGCGCGCGCAGCTCGGAGCGGTTCAACAGCCCGTGTGCGATCAGGATGCGCAGCGCCTGGTAGTTGTACTGGAACTCGTAGTGCCCGCCGCAGGGGTAGTGGGTCCTGTCGGATGCGATAATCTTACGAAGCAGCTCGCCGGCGGCCGCCCACGCCGCGTCGGGCGAGCGGGTGGCGTTCCAAGCGAAGCGGGCCGGGGGCGACCCGTTCGTGTAGAACACGTACGCTGCGTCGCGCACATCCCGGAACTTGTCGTTTCCGCGCGGGATTCGCGACGGCCCGGTCCCGTCACCGAACTCGAGGAACGGCAGGGGCAGCGCGGGAGCGTGCGCGGCTGTCTTCGGCTTGAGGATCTGGACGAACCGGGCGAGGCCCGCCTGCAGCCCCGCGCCGTCGCTGGCCCCCACCAGAATGGCCGTGCGCTCCGGTACGAACGGCTCGGCCAGGTGCCGGATCACGTAGCGGCCGGGGCCCGGAAACCGGCCGTTGGCCGCGGCCAGGAACTGCGCGTACAGGGCCAGGACCGCGCGGTTGTTGTTGATGTTGCCGAGCACGAGCAGGTTCTGCCGCTTCACCTCCTCGCGCAGCGTCCAGCGCTTGCCGCCGGTCGCCTCGGTATCGAGCATGAGCGGGAAGTCCACCCCGCAGAGCGCCTGCAGTTGCCCGCGTAGCGCTTGCGCTTCGCGATCCGTCTCTTTCCCGTGGATGATGAGGACGTTCGGCTTGCCTGCCCGCACAAATGCGGTTTCGGTCGGGAACGGGCGCTCGCGAACGCGCGGAGCGGCGGGTTGCGCGGCAGCGCAGAGCCCAATCAACAGCAGCGTCGCCCACGCCGCGACCGAGCCGATTCGAATGACTCGAATGAATCGATTCGTTCGATTTCCTCGATTGATCTGACCAATCACGGGCTCTTCCTCCTTCAACGTCTGCCGGTCCTGCGCAACATCTATAGATATCCGGCTCTCTGTAGAACCCACTTCCACAGTTCCCAATAGCCGCCGACATAGCTGGCGGCCAGATCGGCGTTGTAGTCCTGCGCCGGGTTGTTTGTCAGGGGCAGTCGCACGCGGCTGCCGTCGGGACGGTGGAAGGTCTGCCCCCCGTCGTCGGAGTAGGCGTAGGTGACCGTATCGAGAAGCCGGGCGCCATGTGTCAGCCCGTATAGCGGCATCTCGACATGCATCCGGTTGGTCCTGTCGAACCGTACCCCCCACCACGAGCGCATGTAGTTGTAGAAGTTGGGTTGCCATGCCCAGGTCAGGGCTTTGAACTGCGGGCCCTTGGGAATGCCGTTCCGGACCGAACGAACCAGCAACTTCCGCCACTCCGGGTTCTCCTTTTCGGCCGCGGCCATCAGGTCGCACGCGTCGCCGCCAATCGGGCTCCAACGGCGTGTCCGGACGTCATACCGGTGCAGTCCGAGTGAGTGGAAGCCGATGGAAACGGTACGGAAATAGCAGTACAACACACCGTTGTTGTCCTGCACGAAATTCATGTAGTTGACGCACCCCGCTCTTGTGATCTTGCGTGGGCTTTCGTAGCTGCCGACGAATTCGAACGACGTGATATCGCCCGGCTCCTTCGAGACCCAGTACATGTGGGCGGGATACTTCGGGTCGTACCCGCGGGGATCAAGCGCATCGTACTTGGAATCGCGCCGCCTGCCTTCGGACAGCCCCATCCGCAGGAAACTGCCGGCAATGTAGTTCCGGGTGTCGGGATAATTGTGCTGCCCCCCGATCAGATGGAGATAGCCGTCTGTATCCACGCCAATCGACCAGCACCGGACCTTCTTGTCGGTACCGTCGAAGACAAAATCTTCGCCCACAAGGTATGCCGACTCGGTGTTGCCGGCAGCATCGGTCTTGTTGATCTTCATCCGGAACAGGTTCGGCGCGTCCGGCTTACGCCACGTGGCGGCTTGAGGGTATTTGGCCGATAAGGACCGGACCGCTTTCTGGAAGTCTTCCTTGGAGATGGGCTCGGCGACACTCCCCCGGCGGTTGGTGTCCTTGTTGCCCAGCCAGTAGACAGTGCCGTTGTGCTCGGCTTCCGTTGTGTACGCGATCGTGGACTGTCGCTCCATCCGTACGTCCCGGAACCGGTCGCCCTGCGAGAAATACCGTTCGCCGGTTTGTCTGCCGGGCCGGACCTTGCGCAACGCGTCCAGCGCCTGCATGTACTTGCCCGCAGCCGCCGGCCGCTTCACATCGGCATAAAGCGGCTTTGCCAAGTCAAGCGCGTCGATCACCGGTTTGGCGAACGCCACGGTCAGTGCAGCTTCGGCTCGTTTGTCGTTCGGATCGATCCGGAACAACGCGTAGATCGCGGCATTGCGCAACGTGTCCTCAACCCGCGGAATGCGCACGCCTTGTTCGTGCACGATCTCGTCCAGAACCGCCGCCAGCGCCGGGATTGCGGACCCGGCGTGCTTGCCCATCTCGGCCATCGCCAGAGCACACGCCGCGCGCTCGTCCCCGGACGCTGCCCTGTTGTCGAGAGTCTTGATCCATTGCGGTAATCTTGCGGTCAGCGCCGCCGTCGCCTTCTCGTGCTTGATCGCCATCAGCAACTTCGCGGCCGGCCAGCGTGTCCGCCAGTCGCTCAGCGCGGCGGCAAAATCCGGTAGCCAGTCGAGCGTCGGCTTGACTGTCCTACCGCCGCGATCCCTTGCCAGGTTCTCGAGCAACCGGTAGCGGAAGGAGAGCGGCCTGGCGGCAACCGATCCGTACGCCACCTCTTCGCCGTCAAAGACAACCGGGCCGGCCACAAAGCCCTCCGGCGGCGGCCTGTTGTCGTTGATGAAGCGGCCGTTGAAGACAAGCCGGCCGGGCGAGAACGGTTTTGGCGTACGTGTCGGCCGCGTCGCCGCGAGCAGCTGCTCAACCTCCGAACCGCGCAACGCGCGGTCAAACAGCACCATCCCGCTCAGCGAGCCCTGGAACGAATTGACCATGCTCGGAAACAACTGCCAGCCCTGGCCGCAGCCGCCCATCTGCAGCACGTTGGCCTTGTTGTAGGAAAACGGCACCCCCTCTTTCGACTGCACCAGCGCTCCGTTGATGTAGAGCTTCGCCGTGCCTTCGCTATAAGTGAAGAGAAGGTGCTGCCATCGGTCGATGGCGACCTCATTCTTGGCCGCGTACGAACCGAGCACGTCCTCCTTCTTGTCTATGATCACCTCGACGCGCGATTCCCTTCTGAGCCGAAGAAAGAACCTGGGTAGCTCCCAATGGCGCGCCGGCCTCTGAAAACCCATGAATGTAGCCCCGGCCCCGGAATGGCTCCCGGTTGAATACGGACTCCGGTTGAACAGCCAACCGCCGATCGAGAACTCTTTGTCCAGCAACCCGTCCTTGCCCGGCACTTCCGCCCACTGGAACGCGGGCGTGAAGTTGAGCAGCCCGTCTTTCCAGGGCACATGGAAAATCTTCGCGTGGTGGCCGTTGCCCGACCGGTCGTGTAGCACAACGCCCTCACCCTCGTCCGCCGGCCAGAAACCGAGCGGCTTCAATCTCAACACGTCCTCGTACGGCGCCGCGCCGTGGAGCATGCTCGTCCACAGCAGCGTTACGCACAAAGCGATCGAGCCGATTCGAGCGATTCGATTGAATCGATTGAATCGATTCGTTCGATTCATTCGACGAATCCGACAGATCATAGGCTTTTCCATCCTGCTATTCCCCCCAGAACTCCACCGCCCCGATATCCAGCGCGCGCCCGGCCCGCGGCAGCCGCAACCCGACCGGCACGGCGGCATCGATGGCCGGCGAGCCGGGCCGCAACGCGAAGTCGTCCTGCTCGAGATTGACGAACATCGGGTCCGCCGCGATCGTGCCGCGCGGCGCGCCGTCACGCCAGCCGTTGTCCTTGTTGCCGAAGATAATGTTGTTCTCGATCACGGCGCGGACGGTGGCGCCCGGCGCTCGCCTTTCCGTCCAGCCGGCCAGTCCGAGCCCGCCGTAGATGATGTTGTTCTGGATCCGGACGTCGAACATGTCGACCGGGCCGTCCATATAGAGGTGGATCATCGGCCAGCCCCGCACGTTCCCGACGAGCGTGTTGTGGTGCACGTTCACGTTGGTCGTGTGCGCGCGGATGCCGTCCTTGCGTTTGCGGCCCGAGCCGTGCACGCGGATCGCGTTGCCGCCCGCGTTGTGAACGATGTTGCCGAACACCTCGATGTTGCGGGTGTTGAACCGGCTGTGCGCCGTGCCCACGGTAATGCCGTAGTCCGTGCCTTCCACCCAGTTGCCGTAGACCTTCGCCTCGGACTGACCGGTGAATTCGATGCCCATGCCGCGCGTGTCAGGCGAGAGAATACGGTTGTCGAACACGTCGGTGTCCTTGCCCTGAACGATGCTGAAGCTGGCGTTGGCCGTGTTGCGGTAGATCCGGCAATGCCGCGTCATCCAGACCTCGAGCGGATAGTCGGAGCGCCAGCCCATGAACCCGCCGCAGATCAGCATGTTGTCATGGACGGCGACCGACTCCCAGAACCCGCAGCAGCTATGCATGCAGAAGGAGTGGTTGGCTGTGCTAATCTCGTTGTGGTGGCAGGCCGAATCTTTGAGGTGGTAGAGCCGCACGCTGCTGCCATGCGGATAGGTTTCGGGTTGGCCCGACCAGTACGCGCAGTCGGCGATGCGGCAATGCGACAGTTCGAAATTTGTGATCGGGTTCTTCGGCCAGACGGCTGCAAACGCGGCGTCCGTCAGATCGCCCGGCGGCCAGTAGTTCCACCAGCCGTCGCACAGGAACGGCTTGTCCTGGTAGCCGCCGAACATGAAGCTGGAATAGGCCAGCACGCCGTGTTCGGTCGTGTTGCGGATGTGGCAGCGCGTGATGGTCACGCCGTTGCGATTCTTCACCTCAATGCCGAGTCTGGCTGACTTGCCGTCGAGCGTGAGGTGTGAGAGGGTTTGGTGGCCGTCGGTGTTCTTGGCCGACATCAACGCCAGCATCCGTTTCTGGCCGGGCTTCGCCTTCAAGGTTACCCGCTGTGCGCTGCGCCGGGTTCCCGTCAGGCTGACCCCCGCGGGTACAGCGAGTTCTTCGACCTCGTAGGTTCCGTCGTTCAGCGATATCGTGTCGCCCGGCTTCGCCTGCTTCAGCGCGTAGGTGATGGTCTGCCACGCGTTGCTGCGGGTGGTGCCGGTGTCGGCATCGCTGCCCGTCGGGTCGACGTAGAGCGTAGCGGCGTGGAGCATGCTCGCCGATAACAGCGTTGCGCACGAAACGATCGAGCCGATTCGAACGAATCGATCGAATCGAATGAATCGATTCATTCGATTCACGCGATTCTTTCGACTGACTTCACCGATCATTGGCTGTTCCTCCCTCCTTTCCGGCGTTGCCCGGCTTCACGAGTTCACCGCGCAGAATGATGCCCGCGATTCGGGCGGCCGTGCCCTTGCTCTCGTCCGGGCGGGTCCCGCTCACCCGCAACTCGACCTCGTGCACCGCCGGTCCCAGGTTCTCCTTGACGAGCGAGTAATCCACACGGCAGCCGTTCAGGCTGTACCTGTTGATGAAACGTACGGTCGGGCAGGGCTTACCGTCCAACTTCGCGTGCAGGGCGCCGCCGTCCGGGCCGATGATCTTGTAGACGCCGAAGGCGGTGCCCCGGAACGTGAACCGGACCGTCTCGCCGGCCTCGGTCGCCATGCGCAGGTCGGGGAACCGGGCGCCGAACCGTTTCAGAAGAGACTCGTTCGTCTCGGGGCGCCAGCTCGCGCTCAACTCGCAGTCCGTGACCGGAATCAGCCGCGCGTCTTCCCAGTTGCTGCGGGAGATGGGGGCGGGCAATTCATGGCGGCGGGGCGAAGCGGATGTCCGCATCTTTTCGAGGCAGGCGATGATGTGGTCCGCATAGATCTTGTAGCCGGCCGGGCCGGGATGCACGCCGTCCACGTAGCACTCTTTCCACAGAGTCTGCCATTCATCGCCTTCCGCCATGAGTTTTTGCCCCATGAGCCAACCGACATTGATTGACGGGATTCCGTAACGGTCAGCGATCTTCTCCTGGGCCGTTACGGTGTGCGGGCACTTGCCGCTGCGGTAGGTCGCCAGGGCGTCGCGGTTCAGGACCTGCACAAACACGACGTCTGTGGCGGGATTGTGTTTGCGCGTCTGGCGGACGATCCCCTCGATCGTGTCGATGCAGCGCGGGTAGGGCATACTCAGGTCGTTCACGGCAAACTCGACGAACAGCAGGTCGGGCGCTCTGTCCAGGACTTCGCGCCCGAGCCTCGCCGCGCCGAGATCGGAGCGCGTGCCGCCGGTCGGATCGTGGATTTGGACCAGCGTGGCGTTCGGGTAGGTCGCTTTGAACCAGGCGAAGGTCAGCGCGCGCCAGCCGTGCGTCTCGCCGCCGCCCGCGGTGACCGAGGCGCCCAGATAGGCGATGTGCAGCTCGCCGCCGCGCGCGAGCTTGGCGTAGACGTTGGGAATGCCTTGGCGCGGGTGGAACAGGAACGGTTCGATCGCCGGGAATTCGCCCGGGTCGCCGGCGAATACCAGCGTTGCGCAGAGGAGGATCGGTCCGATTCGGCCGATCGGACGGATCCGACCGATCGGAAGGATCGGATCGGTTGTGCGTGGCATGTAGCGCCTCCCTATCTGTCGTTGCCCGTGAAGCCGCATTGCGGCTGCACGTCTTGCGTCAACGCGCGGTTTACGTCGAGCCCTCGGCCCGCGATCCGGATATGCCCGCCGGCCGGGCCGGTGGCGGCGAAGCGGACGTCTACCGTGCGCGCATCCTTCGTCTCGAACACCACGCGGGGCATTTTGCCATTCCCGGCCAGTTGGTGTCGCGTCATTTCCTTGTTCGAAGTGCAACGAAGACCGAAGGAGTTTCCAGCGGATGAATGGACGGCAGCGGATACCATTTGGAATAGCCTCTGCATCCGTTGCGGTTCATTCATCCGTTGGAAGAACTCCCCGGGCGGCCGGTTGGCGCAAGGGTGCGCCGGGGCTTCGAACATCGGGCTGCAGGCGACGCGGCAGACCGCGCGCCTGAGCCCAGCGAACTCGGCGCCGATCCGTTTGCGCGTCTCCGGCGGCAGATCGTTCCAGAGCCAGTCCAATGTCGTCCAGGCGCAGATGCGGGACCAGGAGAACCAGTTGGCGTCCCTGTCGCCGCGCGCGGCGCAGGCCGTGTAGGCGGCCGCCGCCTGCTCGAGCAGCGCGCGCGCCTTGTCCAAGTAGGCGCGATCGCGCGTGACGTGCCAGATGAAGGCCGCCAGCGACGCTTCACGACCCCAGTCCCGCTGTTTGGGCGGCGCGTCGATGCCGTCGACCAGGCCCTTCATCCTGCCGTACCAGTCCTCGTCCGCGCCCAGCGCCCGGGCGCGGACGGCGGGAAACGTGTCCCGGTTGAAGAACAGCCGCGGGTGGTCGCGGCGGACCGTGGCCACCCAGGCGGGCGGCGGGGCGGCCTGGGCGAGGGGCGATACCATAAGAAGGGCGGCTCCCAGCGCCAGTAGGGCGGTCGTCCTCGGCCGCCCTCGGCCGGGCGGGGACCCGCATTCGCCCGGATGGCTTCGGCACGCCGGCGCCCGGCCTGTTCCCGCCAATCTGAGGTAGACGGAGTCCTTCTCAACACCGCAGACCATGACGGACGCGTCCTCTTCCTTGAGCCGATAGTACGGGACCCAGAACTCGTGTTCATGGATGCCCGTCGCAGCCAGCAGCGCGATGTGTTTTCCTGCCAAACGCGGTGGCGGGGATGCCATGGCCCTCTTCCTCCCTCTATACCCGGTTTTCGGGCGAAATGTTTCACAACTCGCTATCGCGGCGGCCTGCAGACCTTCACGGCCACGTCACGCACGAACGGCGGGGATTCGATCGGGAGCCTGCCGCTCGTGCATCTGGCCTGCGTGCTGTCCAGTGGCTTGCCTTGCCAACAATCGTACCATTCGATCTGGTATTCTCCATCGCTTAATCCCGTCAACGTCCCGCGCATCTTGCGCGGGACGGCATCTTGGATGCCCGCGATCACGTCCGCCGCGCGGCTGCTCATGCTCTGGATCCAGAGCCAGGCGCCGTCCCCGGTCTGCCGGCCCAGCACGCGGCTGGGGGACAGGCCGATTGCGTAGCGGCTGATCCGGTAGGACACATTGAGGCGGTCCTTCCCGATCGCCTCGACCATCACCTCGTGCTTGCCGGGCGGCACGTCGACCGAAACGACTTGCGGTTTTTCGTAGCTGACCGTCCAGTTGTTCCACTTGTCCGGGCCTTTCGCGTCTTTGCCCTCGCCCTTGGCGGCCGGGAAGGGCGCGTTCCTGGCCAGTTTGCCGTCGAGATAGATCTTCAAGGCATTGGACGAGTCGCCGACCGAGCCGGTGACGAGCACCTGGAACTTGGCGGGGGCTCCGCAGTCGAGGACGAATACCGGCTTCGTCTTGCGGGCCGGCATTCCGTGCAGGTACGGCTGCAGATGCTCGATGTCCCCGACCTCCCGCGTCTTCGGGTCGATCGGAAAACGGGCGACAGCCGCCTTTTCGAACCCATCGCGCCTGTTGGAACCGCCGTGGAAGACCAGGTCCTGATAGGCGGGCGGCCCGTCCGTCCGGGCCGGGGCAGTGACCACGTTTGTGATGCTCAGCGGCTGCATGCGCGGATGATTCCACGGCACGCCGGCTTGCCAGTCGGCGAACGTCTTGTAGTGCCGGTACAGATCGTTCTTTCTGAGATAGTCGAGGTACCAATCGGCCTCGCCGCAGCCGCCGCCCAGGGCCCCGCCCCAGATCGCGTTGTGCACGGAGACGCCTTCGGCGTCCCACGCCCCGCCGGGCGGCCCGAACTCGCCGAAGAGGACGGGTTTGCCCAGTTTCTCTCGTGCCCATTCGGCGTAGTCATGCATAGTCTGCGCGACATCGAGCCGGCCATACACGTGTTGCTGCGCGAAGTCGAGTTCCGGCGCCCCCCAGAGGGACTCGTCCTCGGTGTGCGATGAGGTGCTGACCGGGTGTGCGTACGGGTCGATCGAGCGGAGATAGCGTGCCATGTCGCGGTGCCACGCGGCAATCTTGGGCATGGGCCCGCCGATCTCGTTGAAGAATTCCCAGGCGAACAGGTTCGGACTGCAGCCCCAACGTGCGACGAGGTAGCGGAGCTTTTGCCGTACGAGCCGGCGTGCCTCCTCGTTCGTCCAGAATTCGCTGCCGCTCTCGCACGGGCCGCCGTTGCTCTTGACGGACCAGTTGGTCATCTGGTACCACTTCCCGCCGCCCCCGCCGATCACGATCCCTTCGTAGATGCAGAGCATGAGCTGGATATTGAGCTGCGTGGCGCAGTCGAAAACGCGGTCCGCCCCGTGGCACACGCGCTGGTGGTACCAGCCGGGCCCGAGAAACCCGGCCTTCAGGTCGAGCGGCCGCTCGACGGGGTGGTAGCCGCCCTCGAGCCGGAACCGCGCGAAGGTGCCCCCGAACTCGGCGAGGGTGTTCAGCTTGTGAATCTTGCCGTACGCCAGCTTGGCCGGCAGGGCCTCGTTCACTTTCACCCAGCCGCCGCCGAGCAGGTTGATCCCGATCGCGTGGTACGGCGTGCCGTTGTCGTGCTCGAACGCGGCCCGGTTTGCGGCCACGCGGCAGAACCCGTTGTATTGGCCCGGCATGCAGCGCAGCGAACCCTTGGCCGACTGCACCGCGCCGGCGCGGTCGCGCGCCGTCACCTGCCAGGCGTACGTGCCCGGGCGGCGCGGCGTGAACCGCACCTTCCATTCGGGGCGCAGGACTTCCGTCTCCGTGCCGTCTTCGTTCGTCGTGAACGGTGAGTAGAAGAACCCGGGCACGTCGATCCGTTTGCCGTCCGACCCAACGAACACGCCGTCGACGGCGATCTCGCGCGGATCGAACGGGTTGTTGTAGGTGGCGTCGAGCGCGAAGGTGATCTCGAACTTCTCGCCGCATTTCAGCTCTTTGGCGTTGACGGCGAGCGGCCCCATGCGCAGCGGCTTGTTCATGACCAGGCCGCGCTCGGCCTTGTAGGCCGGCAGATCCCCGCGCTCGAGCGGCACGTCGACGGCGCGGGCGACAGTCGCACAGGCCAGCGCAGTCCCAAGTACACACCGCCGCCAATACGGCAGCGTATCCGGTATCCGGCGGCACGCCTCGTCGCGCCTGGGAGCGCTGCACATAGAAGGGCGAGGCTCCTGACGAGCCGCTTCTCGGAATACGTTAGACGACTTTCCGATCCAGATACACGCTCCCGCGTGTATCTGAGTCGCGTGGTCGTCCTCGGCCGCGCACCGGCGCGCACGGCCGAGGGCGGGCCGGGCGAGGACGCCCGGCCTGCTTGGGTTGCGGGCGAAACTCGCCTGAGCGTACTCGCGCAGGGCGGCCGTCAGACGACAGAGTGATCTGCTTCTCACTTCCCTTCCTCCATCAGTAGTATTCTTGAGCGAAAAGGTTCCAGGGAAATGCTGCCCTCTACGGGATTCCCGCCGAGATCCGTATAGGGCACATTACCGAGGTCCACCGTTTTCAGCCGGTCCGTATCGTTGAAGACAAGTGTGGGTTTGCCCTCGACCAACCGGAAACGGGAATGCGGGTCCTGGCCGACCTCTTTCTGCCACTGCGCGAATGTGTAGGTCTTTCTGTTCTTTGCAAGCTGATACTGAACGGCTTCGGCGGCGCAACCGTACCAGCGGTTGTTGTCGCATGTGCCGAAGTCCTGGTCCGGATAGTTTGAACGTGGGTACACAACATACTGTTTCTTGGACGTACAGAACAGGATGTTGCCCACGATGGCATTACCGGCCATTCGCCACGGTTGGCCCGTGTTTTCCACCACGTACACTTGGATCAGGTTGTTGTACACCGTGTTCTGTTCCACCCGGCAGTTGCGTGTGTTGTGGAGGAACACGCCGTAGTTGGCACAGTCCGCGACGGTGTTCTCGCAGACCGTGATCCCGTCCGCCTGGTCGTCCAGGTAAATGCCGTTGGCTTCCGTGCCGGTATAGGACGGGTCTTTGCCGGCAGTCGACCCGACCGAGTTCAGCACGATGTTCTGCACGATGCGCGTGCCGTCCGAACCGGCATGGGCGACATAGATGCCGCCGCCGTCGTCCAGGGTCATGCAGGAACGCTCGATCCGGTTGCGCGTAATGAGGCTGCCGCGCGTTGCGTAGAGGCAAATGCCTGCGTATCCGGTACGGTCGATGCGGTTGTCCGTTATTCGGTTGTTGGGTCCCGCCAGATTGATGCCCTTGCCGCTGAGCTGGCCGCCCAGCCCGTATTTCCCGATCCGCTGAGTAAGCGCGGTGTCGAGCACGTGGTTGTTGGCCACCACGGAATTGGACGCGGCGATCTTGATGCCGTAAAAGACACCCCCTTCTATGGTGTTGCCGATGATCTGGTGCGCCGTGCCCTCGGGCGCCCAGCCGCCCTTGAATCCGATGCCGCCGCCGGCCGGGTACGAGATTCGGTTGTTCCTGATCGTGAGGTGCGACGAGTTGGAGATGCGTATGCCGTCCTGGTATGGGTGACGGATGTCAAAGCCCTCTACGGTGACGTGGGCTCGCTCGGCGATGTCAAAGCCCATCCTGTGCACGGAGCCTTCCATCCGTGCCTCGGCAGGAGAGTCCCCCGCGGGCGTCCATACGTACACCTTCTTTGTATCGGCGTCATAATACCATTCGCCCGGCGCGTCCAGTGCGGCCAGGGTGTTGTTGAAGAAATAGCCCCACTTGGCCTTCAGCCGATAATGGGGCTTGTTACGGAGTTTGACCGTACGGGTTTCCTTGTCAAACGACTCCACGGGTCTGGCTTCCAGGCTCCAGCTTACCGTTCTGCCGATGACCATGGCACCGGTCCAGTCGATTTCCGCCGACAGCTCCTTGTCTCTGAACGTCGTGCTGTCCACGTATTCGTCTACGATGTGATAGCCGGTGTTGGGATCCCGGGCGAGGGTGAGCGGGTTGCCGTTCATGAAGAGCTGGTTCAGAGGTTGGTCGGCATTCGCGACGTAGATGTGCCCGCGATACGGCGTCCAGCCCGTGATGGGCTCCGCGCCGCTGATCACAACCGTCTCTCCCGGCGCCGCGCGGAAGGTGACATGGTCGCATTTCGGGGTTACCGTTTCCCTGTAGATTCCGGCCCGCACGACACAGACATCGCCGGTCGCCATCAGGTCCGCGGCGCGCTGGATGGTGCGCAGCGGCTGGGCGGCCGAGCCGGGCTGCGCGTCGTCGCCCTGTGTGGCGTTGACGTGGTAGGTTTCGGCCTCCGCCTGGATGGGGCAGGGGAGCATACCTGCCGGCACGAGAAGCAGGGCGGCCAGGAAGTGCGGGAGTGGCCGGACAGCTCTGACCGTTCCGACAACTCGGACGGATCGGTCCGATCGGTCCGATCCGACTGATCGGTCCGATCGCGCACGCGCGTGGCAGTGGATGATCATGGTTGCCCCCTTGGTCCGTGGTGCCTTGTCTCAGCCAGCCGCCGCGCAAGCTGGTCCTCGTAGAGCGACTTGACGGAGAGTTGGCTGCCGCTGCCGATATGCTCGGTGAAGTCGGCCGGCTCCGTGCCGGCGGAGCCGAACGTGCCTTTCGTCTCCACGTTCAGCCCCTCCGTCCCGATCACGTAGCCCCAGCCGTACTGAAAGGATCTGATCCGGGCCTTGCCCCGGCAGTTCCAGAACACGCACTGTGTGCACGTATGCCCCGCGTTGTCCGACATGCTCGTGCGGTTCAGGGCCCGCCATTCGTCGTCAATCTCCGCTTCGTCGATGAGGCAGGCGATAGCCAGCGAGTGGTGGAAGTCGCTGGCATACCCGGTATACGGCTCGCGTTTGCCTTCGATGTGCGCCTTGCGGTGCGCCCAGCCGCCGTAGCCCATGCCGTCGGAGGAGTGAACGCGCAGAAGCACGTGGCCGCTGTCGCCGAACGGCGCATTGAAATTGAAGTTGTGCCGGCCATACCGGCCCGTGCAGTCCCTGACCAGGACCTCGTTGCAGCCGGAGATCGAGAACAAGTAGCCATTCCCCGCTCCGCCCCGGTTCTGCGGCCAGGCCAGGTGACAGTCGGCGACGGTGATCGTCTTGCTGCTGCACGGGTGAATGCCGCAGGAGCGCAGATGGAACGGCGGGCAGGCGGGCGACTCGAAGCTGCGCACATCGCGGACCCAGCAGTTCTTTGCCGTCCGCAACCCGATCACGCCGGAACCGGGCTTCGGCGTCCACGCATCCTCTTCGTTGTGCCGGGCATTGCAGACGGCCAGATGCTCGACCCCGCACTCTTCGACATAGCCCGTCACCTTCTTGACCAGCGCCTTGTCCCGGACCCGCACGGGATAGCGCAGCGGGACTTTGAACCAGATCCGGCGTGCGCCGGGTTCCACGCGCGTGATTTCGCGCTGAAAGAAACCGCGATGCCTGTTCAGACGCCGCGCCGTCCAGTACTTCGCCATGCCGTGTTCGGCGATCCAGGCCTTCGTGATCGTCCAGCCAATCTCAATGTCGTCGCCCGGCGCCAGGCCCGACACGTCGTCCAGCGTGACCGACTGCTCGAAGATCCGGCCGTCACGCCCAAGTGGCCGTGCCTCGCCTTCCTTCCGCTTGCCGCCGATGTAAATGTCCATCCATCCGGAGCCGCCGTCCTCGAACAGGAGCCGTGTCGCCTGCTCGCCCTCCGAGCCCGCACCGCGCAGCACAACACGCGAATCGTAGAGGCGAAGCCCGCCCAGCAGCCGGTACGTACCCGCCGGGAGAAAGACGATCCCGCCGCCCGCCGCGCCCGCGTCCTTGATCGCCTGCTGCACCGCCGCCGTCGCGTCCGTCGCGCCGGTCCGGTCCGCATGGTAGGGCGGCGCGCTGACGTCGAAGACCCGGCTGTGGTTCCCGCTCGGCAACGGCTTCTCGCCGTGATGATAGCCGGCATACGAGAAATCGTGCAGGAACCGGCCCTGGGCGTCGCGGTAGCCCGGTTGCCAGTTGTCGGGGTACAGCGCGCTGCGCACGCCGCCGCGGACGACGCGGAGTGGGGCGGGAGATTGCGCGGTGGCAAGCAGAACGACACCCCACAGGACGGCAGCGAGGAGGCGCGTGGCTAGGTTACAGCTTTCAGTCATGACAGAACCTTCTCGTTGATGAATGCGTTGCTGTCAGCGTTTAGCGTTCGAATCAGGGCGGTAGCCAGGCTTGCATCGTTGCGGCTTGCGGTCCCGCCGCCCGCGTGCAGCGGGCTGCCGACCGCCGAAGAAAGGAGTCGCAGATCCACAGGATCCTGATTTATCGTCCGAATGGCTAAAATCCCATTGAATTGGCGACGGACATTACATTATATTACAGCAGGAAAGCCCTAGCGTCAAGGGGGGGTGCGCGTTGGTTATGGGGTAATGAGTGGCATGTAGTCAGCGCAATATAGGACTCTATATATTGTATTTAGCAGGTCGCCTGAGTGCGCTTGGGGCAGCGACCGTAATCGTCGCGCGTCATCGTCGTCCGGTCCGAACGGCCCGTGAACGAGCGACGGGCATCGGTCGATGATTACGGGCGCGATTACGCGCGACGATTGCGGACGACGAGTTGAGAAAGGATCCCCATCATGAGCCAAGAAGCCCGCGCCATTGTATTCACGAATCCGAACGAAGTGGAAATCCGGGAGATAGCGCTGCCTGCCTGTGGGGCTGAAGGAGTCGTGTGTGAAACGATCTACACGTTCGTATCGCCGGGCACGGAACTGCGGGTGCTGAGTGGCATACAGGAATCCAAGAGCAAGTTTCCACTGATTCCCGGCTACTCCTGGGTGGGCCGGGTGATTGAGGTGGGGGCCGAACTGACGGGTTGGAAGGAAGGCGATCTGGTGACCGGGCGTGGCGGGAACCCGGTTCCGGGCTTGACGAGCATGTGGGGCGGGCAGGCGAGCCACCATGTGTGTGATGTGACCCAGACGGTGTTGAAGCTTCCGGACGGTGCGGATCCGTGGTCGTACACCCCGCTGGAAGTGGCGGCGATCGCGTGGCGTGGTGTGAGCATGGCCTTTCCGGCGGCGGGCGAGACGGCGGTGGTTGTCGGGCAGGGCCTGATCGGCGCGTTCAACGCGCTGTGGCTCGTCCATCACGGCGCGCGCGTGATCGCGGTGGACCTGGTGGAAGCGCGGCTGGCCCGAGCGCGGAAATGGGGTGCGGCGGCGACGGTGAATCCTCAGGACGGCGATGCCCGGGAACAGATCCGGCGGCTGGTTCCCGATGGTGCGGACATCGTGATCGAGTCCTCGAGCAGCAAGCCGGGTGTCGAGTTGGCCAACGAGATTCTACGTAAGCCGGCAGCCTCGGCGATGAGAACGAATTACCCTGTGGCTGCGCTGCACGGCAACGCACATTTCTGGCCGCGGCTCGTGTACCAGGCCACGTATACCCATCGCCACGATGTGGGGCCAGGCCAACTGACCGGCGGCACCGAAGGCGCGCTGGTGTTGAAACCCGGGGACCGGAGCGTGGCCGACCGGCTGCAGGTGATGGAGCAGATCCGGCAGGGCAAGATCTGCATGGACGACATTGCCGAAGCTCCGACCCCCGTCGAAGAAGCCCCCGACGCCTACTTCCGGCTTCGAGACGAGCCGGGGAAGTACAATACGATCGTCTACGAGTGGTAGGGGCGCGCCGTTCGGAATAGCACCCAGAGAATCCGAAACTCTTTGTCGTAATCTTTGTCGGAGACTTAGTGCTCCCCGGCGCAAATACACTAACGTTAGCCGAGGCGGTTTTGGGGCTGGGCAAGGCGCCCGGGAGGGGGCAATACCCGCAGCGGTCTTGCCCCCTCCC
>JAFGHX010000129.1 GCA_016929905.1 Kiritimatiellia bacterium | reverse complement strand
TATACAAGCTTATCAGCCACCATCGGCACGCGAAAACCTTACAGTTGGATACTACGATCGACGTATGCAACTGTAAGATCGTCAGGGACAAGTCTCCCGGCCGGCAGAGGCGAAAATGCCTGCCGGACAAGCTGCTCAGCCCAACTCGATGGGTGCGAATCTTGGCCGCAGGATTGTGGGGTGGAGCGCCACAAGGCGGGTGAAGTCGGCGCTTGCCGCGCCTTGGCGCGGATCGGCCGGATCCGCTCGCAGAACGATCCCGCAACGGATTGGCGCGCCACGGTCCGCCCTTCGGGCGGGCCATCGCTGCCGGGCCACGCTCCGGCCGACGCGCGGCGTCTTTCGCCCGCCCTATTCGCGGCCCCATCCCAAGGTTGCAGTTTGGCGCCGGGCTCGCTATGCTGCCCGGGAACATGGCCGAAAACGGAAGAGATGGAGGCGAACGATGAACCCGGACGACACATCGCCGCCGCAGGAACAGAACGTGATCGTCGTGCTGGCGGACATCGCCGATTTCATCGGGATCGTCCGCGAGAAGGGCAGCGTTGAAGCGTTCGAGATGCTCGACGAATTCTATGAAATGGCCGGCAGAGCGGTGGAACGGGCAGACGGGCGCGTCGTCAAGTGCATAGGCGACGCGGCGCTCATCGTGTTTCCGCAGAACCGGCTGCACCAGGCGGTGGCCGCCCTGCAGCAGATGCGGGCCCGCGCGCAGACGCTCTGGCACACGCGCGGCCGGGAGTGCCGGATCAAGGTGAAGGCGCATGCGGGGCCGGTAGCTGCCGGTGCGCTGGGGCCCGCGCGTCAGAAGCGGTTCGACGTGATCGGCGCCACGGTGAACGAGCTGTTTCTGATGCGGTCGACGGGCGATTTCGACCTGTCGCCGCACCTGCAGCAGCTCGTCGCCGCGGCCGACGAGGCCGGTGCCGCGGCGGGCACCGGCGACGCGCCTGCCGAGGACGCGAAGCGCAGGCGCCGGCCCCTGACGCCGCGCGTCGTGCTGGTCCTCGACGATGAAGTTGTGATACGCCGCACGATGGAAGCGTTGCTCTCCCGCAACGGCTACGAGGTGGTGTGCGCGGCGAGCGCGAAGGAGGCGCTGGAACGGATCGAGAAGCTGCACGTGCAGGTCTTCTTCGTCGATCTCGAAATGCCCGAGATGGACGGGCTGGCCCTGTGCAAGCAGATGCGCCGGCTGAAGCCGATCGACCAGATCTATGCGCTGACGGCCTACGCATCGGTGTATGACGTGGTGAAATGCCGAGACGCGGGTTTTGACGACTATTTCGTGAAACCGTTCGACAATGCCGTGATTCTGACGGCCACGCAGAAGGCTTTCGAGCGGCTTGACCGCTGGCAGAATCCTTAGCGGAGCGGCGCCAAGCGCCGCTCCGCTAAGGATTCATGGTTGATGGTTAATGGCGCAGGCCAATGGGTGATGTGTGGAACGTATGCCGGATGAGGCCCAGTGGAGCAGGCGAGGCCCGGTCGGGCTCCAGATCGGGGCGGCGTCGTTCGGGATCCTGGCGCTGGAGCTGGCGCTGATCCGCTGGACCTCGACCCAGATCCGGGTTTTCGCCTATTTCAACAACCTCGTCCTGATCGGCGCGTTTCTGGGGATGGGGCTGGGCGTGGCGCTGGGCCGGCGACATGAGCGGTTGGTGCAGTGGGTTCTGCCGGCGCTTCTGATCCTGTCGATCCCGCTGGCGTTCTCGGAAGGGCTGGGTCTGGTCCGGATGGCCTTTCCGGACAAGGCGGTCTCGCTGTGGGGCGGCGAGAACTATCAGGGCGGCGCGCTGCGGTACGGCCTGAACCTGGCGGTCTTCGTGCTGCTCTTCTGCGGGGTTGTGGCCGTCTTCGTGTTCGCGGGTGCGCCGATCGGCAGCCTGTTTCCCCGGATTCCCGCGCTGCGCGCCTATTCGGCGAACCTGCTGGGCTCATTGCTGGGCATTATCGCGCTCACCGCGGCCACGTATCTGAACGCCGGGCCGCCGGTCTGGCTGCTGGTGGGCGCCTTGCCGTTTGCCTGGCTGTCGCGGAAACGGGTTTCGCTGCCGGCCCTGGCGGGGGTCGTGCTGCTGGGTTGGTACTCGGTAAAAGGCGCGGTCTACTCGCCGTACAACCGGATCGACATCCAGCCGGTCGCCTCCGGGCATATGTTGCTGGTGAACCGCGATTTTCACCAGTTCATGCACGATCTTTCGGACGCGAACCTCGCGGACGGGTCGCACTCCACCGACGAGGCGAAGCAGCTTGCCTACCTGCGCGACGTCTACGACTTGCCCTTCCGCCTGAACGCCGTGCGCGGCAGCGCGCTGATCGTGGGGGCGGGCACGGGCAACGACGTGCAGGCCGCGCTGCGGCACGGCTACGCTTGCGTGTACTCGGTGGACATCGACGCCCGGATCATCGAGCTGGGCACGCGTTTGCATCCCGAACACCCCTACGCCGATCCGGCGGTCATTCCGGTCGTGAACGACGCGCGCGCGTTTTTCATGCAATACCGGGGCCCTCCGTTCGACGTGGTCTCCTACGGCCTGCTCGACTCGCACGCGATGTTCTCCTCCATGTCGTCGCTCAGGCTGGACAACTACGTGTATACCGAAGAAGGCATCCGCGCCGCCTGGCAGCACGTGGCGGAACACGGGCACATGACCATCACGTTCAGCGTCTTTGCGGGCGACTGGATAGCCGACCGGCTGTACTGGACGATCGCCGCGGCGACGGGCCGGGAACCGATCGCGGTGTATCACGGCATGCATCACGGCGCCACCTATCTGGTCGCGCGGGACGGGGCGGACATCGACCGCGCCCGCCTGGCGCACTACCCGCCGCGCCCGGCCAAAGCCGAGCGCATCGACGTGCGGACCACCTCCGACGACTGGCCGTTCCTCTACGTGCGGCCGGGCGTCTTCCCGCTCGGCTACGTGATCGTGCTGGCGGCGGTCATGCTGCTGGCGTTGATGGCCACGCCACTGGCCTTCGGACGGCGGGCGGTGACATCCGATTTCGACCCGATCCTCTTCTTCATGGGCGCCGCCTTTCTGCTCATCGAGACGCGGGGCGTGACGAGCCTTTCCCTTCTGTTCGGCTCGACCTGGGTGGTCAATTCGGCGATCTTCGGCGGGATCCTGGTTATGGTCCTCGCCGCCAATCTTGCGGTGCAGCGGTTCAACTTCGCCAGTCCGGCCCCGTGGTTCGTGGGCCTGCTGCTGAGCGTGCTGCTGCTTTGGCGGGTCGACACCGCCGCACTGGCCGCCTACTCGCTCTGGGTGCGCGGCGTGATCGGCGCACTGCTCAACGCGCTTCCGATCGGATTCGCGGGGATCATCTTTTCCATCTTCCTGGCCCGGTCCCGGAACCCATCGGCCTCGCTCGGTTCGAACCTGCTCGGCTCGGTGGCCGGCGGCTGCCTGGAGTATCTTTCCATGTCGCTGGGTTTGCGTGCGCTGGTCCTGCTCGCGCTCGTCTTCTACCTCTCGGCCCTGCTCTGGTTCCGGCGCGGGACCCAAGCGGCGCAGGGTGAAGCGGGGGCCGGGTGTTGAGTTATCGCCACGTCATCTGGGACTGGAACGGCACGCTGTTCGACGACGCGTGGCTGTGCGTGGAGATCATCAACGGCATGCTGCCCCGTTACGGCAGGCCGCCGGTCACGCCGGAGCAGTACGAGGCCGCGTTCGAGTTTCCCGTCATCAACTACTACCGCAAGATCGGATTCGATTTCAGCGCCAACCCGTTCGAAGAAGTGGCGACGGAATTCATGACGGCCTACGATCGGCGGCGGCGCGAATGCCGGCTGCGCGCGCACGCGCGCGGCGCGCTCGATGCCTGCGCGGCGGCGGGGATGGAACAGTCCATCCTGTCCGCCTACCCGCAAGGGGCGTTGGAAGAGGTGGTGGCGGCCTTCGGCCTGCGCGGCCTGTTCCGGCAACTGGTCGGCTTGGGCGACCACTACGCGGGCGGCAAGCTCGAGAACGGAAAGCGGCTGATCGAGGGGCTCGGGCTCCCGGGCGGAGAGGTCGTGTTGATCGGGGATACGGTGCACGATTTCGAGGTCGCGCAGGCGATGGGCACACACTGCGCCCTGATCCCGAGCGGCCATCACACGCGCGCGCGGTTGGAGCCGTGCGGCGTACCCGTGCTGGACTCCCTGGCGGATGTGCCGGCGCTTGTCGTCAATCGGCATCAACCCCCGCAGTCATTCTCGTAATCCATCTCGTAATCCATCCTCGAAGAATCCCGTTTCGCCGTGAGCCTCGATTGTTGACTACGAGAATGATTACGAGAGATGATCACGAGTGATCATGGCCTGGCGCCGTGTCTCACAGGAGGACTGGAGATGACCGGAGAGTTGAACGACATCCTGCCCGAGCCGATATCGGAAGCGAACGAGAAGGTTCTGCTCGAGGCGATGAAGCGCAAGGCGAAGACGGCGGCCGGGCTGACGGTCCGGCTGTTGCGGCGCATGGAAGAACGGTTCGGCCCGGCGGCCCGGGAGGTTGTGCGTGAGATGGTGCGCGAGCGCGAGCCCCGGCCGAGGCCGGACGCCGGCGAGCCGCGTGCCGATCTGCGCGCGTTCTGTGAACGAATGGAACGCGGCTGCTGCGGCTCGCACCGATGGGAGCGGGTGGTGGACGAACCGGACAGGATCGGTTATCATTTCACCCGCTGCATGTGGGCGGAGATCTACCGCGAACTGGGCGAGCCGGAACTCGGATTCTATCTGTGCGCGGGCGACGAACCGGCCGTACGATCGTACAACCCGAGACTCGGCTTCCAGCGGACAAAAGTCCTGATGAACGGCGACGAGGTGTGTGACCACGTGTTCCATGTGGAGGAGAATCCGTAGTCCTGCCCCTGGACGTAAGCCGCACGAATGGACACCGAAAACCGGATGACAACCACGCACGAGGATCTGCTGGCGCAGGCGGAACGGAGCTTGGCCGCGGCGCGGGCCGCGGCGGAATCCGACCCGCTGCATCCGATCTATCACATCACGGCGCCGGCCAACTGGATGAACGATCCGAACGGGCCCGTCCTGTACAAGGGCGTCTATCACCTGTTCTACCAGTTGAATCCGTACGGCCCGGACTCGGCGAACAAGGCATGGGGCCACGTGGTCAGCCGCGACCTGGTCCACTGGGAGCACTGGCCTGTGGCATTGGTGCCGGGGCCGTCCGCGTACGACAGCGAAGGGGTGTGGTCCGGTTGCTGCGTTGTGCACGAAGGCGTGCCCACGATCCTCTACACGGGCGTGCGGCCGGAGGTACAGTGCGTGGCACGGAGTGCCGACGGGCTGCGGACCTGGGCGAAGGAGGCGGCGAACCCGGTGATCGGCGCGCCGCCGCGCGACGACCTCACGGCCTTCCGCGATCCGTTCGCCTGGCGCGAGGGCGACGAGTGGCGGATGCTGCTGGGCGCCGGTATTGCGGGGCAAGGGGGCACCGCCCTGCTCTACCGTTCCCGGGATCTGGTCGAGTGGGAATACGTGCACCCGCTCTGCATCGGGTTCGGCCAGGTGTGGGAATGCCCGAACTTCTTCCCGCTGGGCGACAAGGACGTGCTGGTCGTCTCGCCGTACGGGCCCGTGCAGTACAGCGTGGGGACGTACCAGGAGGCGCGTTTCGCGCCGGGCGAATGGCACACGTTGGATCTGGGCGGGGCGGCGGACTTCTACGCGCCAAACAGCCTGCTCGACGCGCACGGCCGGCGCGTGATGTGGGGGTGGATCAAGGGCGGCGGCACGGCGGGCCGGCCCTGGAACGGCGCGCTGAGTCTGCCGCGGGTGCTGACGCTGACCGCCGACGATCGCGTGGCGGTGGCGCCGGCTTCGGAACTCACCCGGCTGCGCGGCGCGCACTCGCGTGTGGAGGATGTGCATCTGCGCGCGGATGGCGCCAATCCGCTTGCCCATCTGGCGGGCGACACGCTGGAGATAGCGGCCGAACTGGAGGTGGGAAACGTCGATGCCTGCGGGCTCGGCTTGCGGTGCGGCTCGAACGGGGAGGCGGCGGCTCAGATTGTGTACGAGCGCGACGGGAACCAGCTGCGGCTGAACGGGACGGGCGGCAGGCTGGCGCCCTTCCTGCCGGACCGGCCTCTGCAGTTGCGCGTCTTCCTTGACCGGTCGATTGTCGAGGTCTACGCCAACGGGCGGGATTGCCTCACGGGGCGCGTGTATCCGAACGGCAACGAGGGCCTCGGGCTGAGTCTGTTTGTGACCGGGGGCCGCGCCCGACTCAAGACGATGGACGTATGGGACATGGGCTCAATATGGGAGGGATAACGACATGATGCCTGCGCGCGCGCTTCTTGCCTCGACGTGCGTCTGCCTGTTGGCGGCAGCTGCCCGCCCGCCCGCGTGTGACGCCCAGACCTTCTCGACCGTCGCCACCTACAACAACGCGGGCATCGAGGTCTCGTTCGCCGCCGCGCCGCCGGGCGGCACATCGGTGGCAATGTTCATCACGGAGGCCGGCTCGACCAACGCCTACCGGGAATGCCATCCGCTCTCACGCATCTCGAGCACGGCGTTTGCCGGCAGCGCCTTCGGACTGGCGGACGGGGCCTCGTACTGGGTTCGGCTCCAATCCGCGGCGTTCGCGTCGAACCATACCCTGACGGTGACGACCCGGCCGGACGCGTTCGCGGATGCTACGAACAGGACCTGGCACGTGGCGACGACCGGCAACGACGCGAACAGCGGGCTGAGCTCCAACCAGGCGTTCCGCACCCTGGGCCACGCGCTGTCGGAAGCCTACGCGGGCGACAAGATCCTGCTCTACGACGGCCGCTACTACGAGGGCGACCTGTCCGCGCCCAGATCCGGCACACCCGATGCGCCGATCGTGATCCGGAACGCGACCGACGCCGCCCCGGTCCTGGACGGAACCGATACGGACTTCGCCCCGAACTGGGCCGTCTACGACGCCGGCGCCGGCGTCTACCGAACCGCCACAGCCCGGGAACCCACCACCGCCTACATCAACGGCGGGCAGTTCTTCCACTACACAGACCTGAACGACTTGCGCACAAACCGCTGGGAACAGCCCGGGGGATACTATGTCGACGGGTCCTACCTCTATGCGCGCTTCCCCGGCGGAATCGCGCCCGGCACGAACGTCGTGACCATTCCCCAGTTCACCACCGGGCTGAGCATCCTGGACCAGGCGTGCATCCAGGTGATCGGCATCACGTTCTGCTACTACGGCTACGGCACGTACCACCGCGGCATCTACATCGACGACGGCGACTCCAACCTCGTGAGCCAGTGCCGCTTCCACCACAACGGAATCGGCGTCACCTTCAAGCGCGCGGCGGATTTCAACACGGTCGAACACTGCTGGTTCACCGAATCGCCCGTCTCCTCGTGGTCGTGGACCGCGGTCAAGTCGGGCGATATCGGCTACGAGGCCGGCGGCGTTTCGGTGTATACGAGCACGGATGTGAATCAGGGCAACGTGATCCGGTACAACCGGTTCGAAGACATGTTCGACGCCTCGGGCATGGGATCCGAGAGTCTCAGCGGCCCGACAAAGCACATGGACTATCACGACAACAGCGTGATCGGCTGCGCCGACGACGCGTTCGAGGTGGACGGTGCAGGCTCCAACAACAGGATCTACAACAATACATTCAAAGGGTTCCTGACCGGCGTCAGCGTCGCGCCCGCCGCCATCGGCCCCACCTACATCTTCCGCAACGTGTTCGGCGACTGGCACTCCGTGGACGGCTACGAGGGCTATCCGTTCAAGTTCAATGTCACCTCGCCGCTCACGATCGACTGGGTCCACATCTATCACAACACGTGCTACACGGAGGTGGCCGGCCAGGACGGGTTCCTGTTCAAGCAGTACAGCGCATGGACGAACGTGATCTCCCGCAACAACATCTACGCCGGCACCGACTATGCGCTGGACAATTGGAGTTCGGAGAATCCCGTCGATTTCGACTACGACAACCTGTACACGACGCACGGCAGCCGGTTCGTCCGGTGGGCGGGCGTCAGCTACGGAACGGTTGCGGCCTTCTATGCGGGCACCGGCCAGGAACAACACGGGCAGTCCTACGCCCCGGTCTTTGTGGACCGGGCCGGCGGCGATTACCGCCTGCCGGCGGACAGCCCGCTGATCGACAAGGGCGTGGCGATCCCCGGCATCAACGACGGCTACACGGGTGCCGCGCCGGACATCGGGGCGTTCGAGATCGAAGGCGGTCCGTCCGCGCCGCAGAATCTGTCTCTGGCCCCGGCGCCGTGACGCTCTTCGCACTCTCTATCTGCCCGCGAAAAGGCGCGAAAGAGGCGCGAAAAGGAGATGGAAAGAGGCGTCTGTTTGGAGCCTGAGCTGTCACGGCTGCGGGCGGTTGTTGCGGGAATCGAAAGGATTGCCGCGAGGCGACACCACTTGCATCTATCCAACGCGATCGACCTCGCGGCAATCCTCGATTCCCGCAACGGTCGCCTCCAGAACGGGAAGAGGATGCGGACGCAACAACTTTGAGTTGTTTGCGCCCCAGGGGATGCGGTCACCGGGACCACGAGACGGGCGCAAACAGTTCAAAGTTGCTGCAGCCTGAGCCCGGCAGCGCTCGGCATTTCGCGCCATTTTTCCGCATTTTCGCTGGCCATTCCGCCCGGCGGCGTCACCGCATCAGCACCTGCGCCACGTGCTTGTCCATCTCCGCCTGGTCGGTGATGAAGGCGTTCAGGCCGGCCAGGTTCATGAGGCTGTCGAGTCCGATCTGCCCGCCGGCCAAGGATTCGCGCCACCGGGCCAGCTTCGGGATTTTGCCTTCCGCGCGGCTGGCGGCGATCTGCTCATCGGTCCACCGCACCAGCAGGTCCCCGCAGCCGTGGTCGGCAAAGAACGTGACGAGGTCCACAGGCGAGAACGCGTCGAGGTCCTCATCCTCCAGCGCGTCGCAGCAGGCGACGAGCGTGTCGTCGACGGCCCAGAGCGTCTCGAGCCGCGCGGCGGGCGCGCCCGCGCCGAGAGCGGGTTCGTAGGCGGCGCCGGTCTTGTTGGCGAGGGACTCGGGCGCCAGGCCCAGCTCGAGGAACTCCTGCGCCGCCTTCGGCGGCATCGTCAGGACGTCGAGCCCGACCAGGTCGCGCACCTGCGCGCCGTTGCGCAGGCTGGCCCCGATCTGGCGGGTGGCGGTCCTGCCGCTTTCGCGCAGGGCGCGAACGGCGGCCTGCGAGGCGAGCGTCGCCTTCTCGCCGACGTAGGCGCCGTCGCCCAGCCCGTTGTCGGCCGTGAAACTGTTGAGGCGCCCGAGGAAGACGTTCACGTAGGCCGGTTTCGCGACGCGCGCCACCACGTAGTTCTGACGCGCACTGAATTCCAGCGTATGGTTCACGGGAATGCCCTGCGCCGCCACGCGGCGGGTCGCGAGCACGCCGGCCGGCGTGAAGGGGATCTTGACGATGAACCGTTCGGGACAGATCGCATGGTAGCGCTGCGCGCAGGAGACGGCGGCGTCCACATCGTGTGCCAGGTCGGTGTGTTCCTCGACCGACACGAACGCGTCGTACTGTTCGACCAGCTTCAACCCATGCCGGGCGTTGAGAATGAACGCCAGTTCCAGCATCCGCTCCCGGTCCGACAGCCCGTACGCATCCAGGAACGCACTGGCCTCGCCGATCAGGTCGTCATACTGCCCTTTCTGCACTTCCTTGTTCAGCAGCGTGTTGTTGGTGGTAAGCGCCGTGAATTCGGCGGTCCAGAGCGCGCTCGACTCCTCCAGGCTGCCCGTGTCGAGCCACAGTTCCGTGCCCAATTCCCGGAGCCCGGCCCAGACGGGGCTCGACCCGAAGGCTCTGGCCGGCCGGCCGAACTCGTGTGCAAACCCTCTTCGTACGAAGTCGGCCACCTGCCTGTTCAGTTCTGCATTCGCGTTCATCACTCGCGCTCCTTTCCGTGCGAAGACCGGGATCCGGGCAACGTGCCCGCGAACCTGCACCCCGCTCATTCTCACCAGCTTTGTCGTAGTCTTTGTCGTAATCTTTGTCGAGCAAAGATTATTGAGAAGGGGGATGCCAGTTGGCGCTTGACCGTGCCCCAGCGGCTCACCGACACTTACCGCAGGGGCGATGCTCTACCTTCTCACGATTCTGGCGACGACGGCCGTGCCAATCCCGCTGGGATACGCGTACGGGCGGCGCGGGCGCGCACGTACGGGTGTGCCCGTGTTCCGGGCGGCGTTGGCCGGCGTCGGGCTTGCGGGTGTCTGGGCCCTGACGGCTCTGGGCGCACGCGCCTATGCCGAGACCGATTTCCCGGGTTGGGCGATGGCGGAGTGGTGGGCTCACGCCGGGAAATGGTACGCGTTCGAGACGGCGCTGCTCGCCATGCTCGGCTTTGCGGTCGGGCGGCAGGCGGCCGCGATGCGGCGTGCGCGGCGCCTGCTCGCGGCCGGTGCGGCGCTGCTGGTGGTCTGGAGCACGGTGTGGAAGACCGTACCCGTCTATGCGTTCCTGCCGCGCACGACCCGCCGCGACGCCGACGGCCACATGCGGCAGAGCGTGGAGTACACCTGCGGCCCGGTCTCGCTGGGCAATCTGCTGGAGCGGGCCTACGGAGCCGAGCCGCTCGGAGAACGGCAACTGGCGAGGCTGTGCGGCACGACGGTCGAAGGCACGCCGCTGTCCGCGCTGCGGCGGGCCGCGCGGAAATGCGGGCTGCGCGTGGTGGCCTGTCGTCGGCTGACGCTGGCGGAGCTGGAACGGCTGCGCGTGCCGGCCATCGTAAGCATTCGCACCCTCCCGGCCGTCCGGCACGCCACCGTGCTGCTGCGAATCGACGACACGCGCGTGCATCTGATCGACCCCGCCTACGGCCCGCGCGTCTACGCCAAAGCGCTTTTTCTCAAGCGCTGGTACGGCAAGGCGCTGGTGCTCGCGGGCGAACCACCGGCGGCCGGGCAGGCAGAACGACGGGGCACGCCATTTTTGGCTGTACGCCGGCAGATCGGCGAAATACAGTACGGCGTTGGGGAGATCCAGAACGCGTCACATGAGATTTTGGGCCTGTTTTCGGAAAAGGGCCCTCGACACCCGCCGCGGAGAAAGACGCCATGAAAGAGATCGAAGCCGACAGGAAGGCCTTGCTCGACAGAGTAGCCGAACTCCGTTTCTTCCAGGTCCTCTCCGCGAACGAGCGCGAGCGGCTGCTTGAAGCCGGCACCGTGCTGGAATACGAGCCGGGCGAGGAGATCGTCCGCCAGAACGAACGCAGTTCGTACCTGTACGCGATCCTGGACGGCACCGTCCGCGTGTTGGTGCAGGCCCCGACGACCAAGCGGGAAGTTTTCGTGTGCGCGATGGACGAAGGCGTGTTCGGCGAAGCGGCGATCTTCGTGGACATGAAACGCACAGCCAAAGTTGCCGCCGACGGCCCGACACAACTGGTGCGGCTGGAGCGCAAAGACCTCATGGCGTTCATGAAGAAGCACCCGAGGGCGGGCATTCGCATCCTGCTGTTCGTGGTGCACAGCCTGATGCAGAAGCTGCGCGACGTCGACCAGGAACTCGCGTTCGAGCGGCAGGCGTTCGTCGACCAGTCGGAAGTCGACCGCCTGTTCAAAGAGTTCGCGCCGACGGACGAGAAGAAGGAGTAAGGCGGGCGTTGCCCGCAACCGAAGTGGGCCAGGCGTCCTCGCCTGGCCCTCCCCGGGCCGTGCGCGGCCGACGACGACCGCGCTACTCAGATACGCTCGAAAGTGTGCATGTTGACCGGAAAACTGCTAAGGGATCGAGATGCGTTCCGAGTCGTTCATCGATTTTCTCGAGCGTTACGGGCGAGCCAACCCGCCGGGCATGCTCCGCGGCGAGGGCGAGGATTTCGGCGCCTGGCAGGCCCGGTTCCGCGCGAAGCTACATGAACTGCTCGGCCCGGTCCCGCCGCGCGCGGAGCCGGCTGTTGAGATTGCGGAAAGCGCGGAAGCCGAAGACCACACGCGCCATACGCTGCGCATAGCCGTCAACGCGTTCTCGACGCTTGTGGCCTACCTGCTGATCCCGAAAGGCATGGCGCCGGGCGAACGGCGGCCCGGCCTGATCGTCTCGCACGGCCATGCGGCATACGGGATCGACTCCATGTGCGGACGGCGCGGGGCGGACGAGGGGGACGGCGCGCGCCGCACCTACGCGCTGTTCGCGGTGCGGGCGGGTTACGTCGTGCTGGCGCCGGCCTGGTGGGGCTGGCACGGGCGCGACGGGCATGTGGACAAGGTCAAACAGCGCGACAAGTGCAACGTGATCCAGATGGCGGCCGGAATGTACGGCGTGAACGTGATCGCCTTGCACATCCAGGACGGACAAGCGGCGCTGGATGCGCTGGCCGCCCGGCCGGAGGTCGATCCGGGGCGGCTGGGCTGTCTGGGCAACTCGTACGGTGGGCGCACGACCATGTGGCTGACGATCTTCGACCCACGAATCCGGGCGTGCGTGCCGGCCGGCTGTATGAACGTGTTCCGCGAGCGCTCGCTCAAGCTGGGTTCGTGCGGCGTGCAGTACCCCTTCGGCCTGCTGCGTTACGGCGACGTGCCGGAACTGTTCAGCCTGATCGCTCCGCGCCCCATGCAGATCCAGGCCGGGAGACAGGACGGGCTCATCACGCCGACGGACCGCGACCACATCGAAACTACGGTGCGCAAGGCTTACCGGGCACTCGGCGCGGAAGCGAAGCTCGACTACGTCCTGCACCCGGAAGGCCATATCCTGCTGTGGGACCGCGCGGCGCCGTTCCTGGCGGCCCATCTGCAGGCGCAGGCCGGCGACGAGAAGGGTACATGAAGGAAATCGTTTCGGATCCGAATCTGGTCGCCTACTGCGGATTGTACTGCGGAGCGTGCGGAGCCTACCTGAAAGGCCGATGTCCCGGCTGCCACGAAAACGGGAAGGCGACCTGGTGCAAGATCCGATCGTGCTGCATCGAGAATCAACTCGCCAGTTGCGCCGACTGCAGACAGTTCCCCGAAGCGAACGACTGCAGGAAATTCAACAATCTCATTTCCAAGCTGTTCGGCTTCGTTTTCCGATCCGATCGCGCGGCCTGCATCCGGCAAATCCGCGAACGCGGGATTGAGGGCCACGCGGACGAAATGACCAGGCAAAGGCGCCAGTCAATCAAGCGATGAAGTATTCCGTCGCCTTCCTCATCCTCGGCGGGCTGGTGAGTTGTCTGAGCTTCACGTTCGGCGGCGCGGCGCACCTCCTGCACTGGTTCTCGTTCAGCTGCCTGGCCCTGGCGGCCGGCTACGCCGGGCTGGGTCCGCGCATCTTCGGGAAACACCCGGACGGTCGGATCCCCCTGTGGAGCCGCATCATCCACCTGCCCTGCATGCTTTACACCGGGGCGCTGTGGCACATCGTCCGCCTGACGGGTCGCGAGCACCCGACCGACACGGTCGCGGACGATCTGATTCTCGGACGGCGCTTGCGGGCCGCCGAGATCCCGAACGGCATCGCCAACTACGTGGACCTCACATCGGAGAGCGAAGATCCGAAGCAGATCCGGGAATCGGCATCGTACGTCAACCTGCCGATTCTGGATGCCGACGTACCCGCCGCGGCTGCGCTGCAAGCCGTCATCTCACGGCTCAGGCCGGGGGCGACATTCGTGCACTGCGCGCAGGGCCACGGCCGAACGGGGCTGTTTGCCCTGGCGCTTCTGGCCGAGCGGGGCCGAATCCGGTCGTTCGAGGAAGGCATGGCCCTCATCCGCGGGGCGCGGCCCGGCATCGGATTGAGCAAAACCCAGGAACGGTTCATTCGGGGGTATATAGAGAATGTCGTCGCACGGGGGAAGGCGAGCGCCGCACCTTCTTGACGCATGCCGGCGGACAATTAGGGCTGGTATCCGGGCGGCGGCCGGCGTATGATGGCGGCGAGTGCAGGCGGGCAAGAGAGGATCGACCGCGACAACGAGACGGGGAGGCTATCTGACGATGTCGACCGAAGCGCACAGCACACCGCGCACGGCGGAGTACTGGATCGACCGGCTGCGGCTGAGCAGGCATCCGGAGGGCGGTTACTTCCGGGAGACCTACCGCAGCACGGAGACGATCAGCCCAGCCGCCCTGCCCCACCGCTACGGGGGCCGGCGCTCGATATCGACCGCGATCTACTACCTCCTCACGGACGGCGAGTGTTCGGGCCTGCACCGAGTCAAGTCCGACGAAGTCTGGCATTTCTACGCCGGGTCGCCCCTGACGCTTCACATCATCAACGAGCGGGGCGATTACGCGCAGATTGCCCTTGGCGCTTCACCGGACCGGGGTGAAACCCTGCAGGCGACGGTGAAGGCTGGCTGCTGGTTCGGGGCCACGGTGGACCCGCCGCAGGCTTACGCACTGGCGGGCTGCACGGTCGCGCCCGGTTTCGATTTCGCGGATTTTCAACTGGCCCACCGGCAGGACCTGCTGCAGCTCTATCCGGAGCACCGCGCGATCATCGAACGCCTCACGCGATGAGTGGGGACTCCACGCATTCTCCGGGGTGACACAGATGTGGTCGTGATTCTCTGCCCGCGAAAGGTCGCGAAAGAGGCGCGAAAAGGCTGTTCGGCATGCCCCCGGCCGCTCGGTGACCGTGCAGCAACTTTGAACTGTTTGCGCCGTCCCTACATTGTTGTTGTTCACACCTCCACGTGGCGCAAACAAATCAAAGTTGCTGCGTTCGCCAGACCCATCTCTGAAAGGCGCTCGTTGCGGGAATCGAGGCTCGCCCGCGGCCGCCTCGCAACCCGAGCACTCCTCTGCGCCCTTCGCGTGCTCAAGCGAGTCCGCGAGCGGGCGAGAGCCATTTTTGCTTTTCGCGCCCCTTTTCCGCCCTTTCGCGGGTTAGATCCGCGGGATGGGGGCCACTCTGACCGGCTTGCCGCCGCGCCGAATCGACTTGTCCAGCGCCTCCAGCACCGCGATCGGCTCCAGAATCTGCGCGGCAGTGAAGGGCTCCTTGCCCGTCTTCATCATATTCAGCCACTTGCGCGTGCTGGCGAGGTAGGGGCTGCCGCCCGACTTCTGCGGCACGAAATCCACGTTCCCCTTCGCCCCGATCGCCTTGAAGGTCCAACCGGTCTTCACGCTGGCGGCACAGGCCATCGACACGAGCGGGCCGCCGTCACGGTAGCGCAACACGGCGAGCGAATCGGGGCTGCCGCGCCCACCCTTCAGGACCTGAACCGTCTCGATGCCCGGCCCGAAACACTTCAGCAGCGCGTCGACCATATGGATCCCGTAGAAGGAGATGCCGCCGTACTTGGACTTGTAGTCGGCAGGCCCGGCCGCCGAGATGAAGGCCAACTTGCCCGCCGCGCGGATCTGCTGCATCAGGTCCTTCTTGAACGACTCGCCTTCCGGCACGCTCGAGAACGACGTCACCGGCACCTTCTTCTTCTTCGCCAGTTCCAGGAGCGCGACGCCTTCGCGCAGCGTGTAACTGAACGGCTTGTCGACGAACGCCGGGATCTTCGCCTCGATGAACGGCGTCACCGCCGGGATGTGATACTTGGCATGCCGATGATCGACCATCACCCCGTCGATCTTGCCGATCATGTCTTCGGGCCGGTCCACAATCTCCGGGATCTGCGCGCGCTCAGCCGCCCTCTTCGCGAAGGCTTTGGTCTCGCCCCACACCGCGACCACACGCGCCGATCCGCACGCCTTCTCCACGTTCATCAACGACGCCACCGCCGCACAGTGCGAATTCTCCGCCCCGACAATCCCGATCTTCATCCTCAGCCTCCCTCTTGCTGCCCGCCTGCAAAAGCCTGAACCGCCAGAGTTTTTGCATCGCGCAAATGAAGTATCCCGCCTTTTCTACTCCCATTGCGGAGGGGAGGCAAGCCCTAAGAGGGGGAAAGGTCCAAGGTACAAGAATCAATGCTGAGTCCACTCCAGAACAGGCGGCTCGGCACAGCCTCGTGCTCCACGACCGAGCGTTACGGCCCAAATGGAGGGCGAGCGTCCTCGCGAGCCGCTGTTCTGAAGCAGACTCAAAGCTGGCGGTTCAAGACATTGCAGTTGGGAGCACGTGCTGCTCCGGACAATCGATCCCGCAGAGGCCGTGAAACGCGGCCAATTCGGGACACGCGAGATGGCGAACACCGACCAGATCGACCGGCGGCACAAGGAACATTGCGCGCGGAAAAGGAACCGGAGGTAGACCTCGTCGCGCGTAGTCGTCGCCCGGTTTCGTCCGCCGATCATGCCGAGGCGCCAGAGATTCGGTTCACGATTACGGGCGACGACGACGGTGGGCGATGTCCTTGTCCATCATCCCCGATCCAGGCTTCCATTCTTCCAGCCGTCCGCCCCCACGCGCGCGTCTACCCGTACCCGACGAGGTCGTCCTCCCGCCGCCGGCGCGCACGCAGGCCGACATCCACGGCCGCTGCGGCGGCTCGGCATCTTTCGTGCAGGTCGCGTTCCGTCAGTCTCGGGTCCAGCCAGCCGGACATGGCCTCGCCCAGCATGCTCCAGAGTCCCGCACCCGGGGCGCCATGCTCCGGCCGGGCGCGGCTCATTTCGTCCAGAAGCGGCGCGTAGCCGGCGCCGTGGCGATCAATGAACGCTCGCGCCATATCGAGGCGGGCAGGAAACGGCAAATGCAGGGCCACCAGCGCGTTCTGACTCGCGTTCGACAAACAGAACCTGACGAAGTCCCACGCCACTCCCGGCTTATCGGTCCCGGCCGCGATGTGGAGCCCTTCGGAGAACGTGATCGTCGCCCGGCCGCGCTTGCCGGGCAACGGGGCCCAGGCCCAGGGGACCGTTTGGTGTTCATGCAGGAGCCTGAACATGGTGCCGCTGTGCAGCATCATGGCCGAGTCGCCGGCGAGGAACCGAGCCAGGAGTTCGTCGTTGCCCCAGTACAGCGTGCCCCCCGCGACCAGCCGGATCGTGCGCAGAAACGCGATGGTCTCCTGCGCCGCGGCGGACAACACGCCCTGAACCGGGTCCGACGAAATCAATTCGACACCGTTCTGCATGAAAAACGGGGCATAGGCGGAAAACCGGTCATGGAACGGCAACACGCCCGCCTTCTCCACGTCGCAGACCGCCCGCAGCGCGCGCACCGAGTTCTCGAAATCGGGCCAAGTCCAGCCGTCCGCCGGGCGCGGCACCTCCGCACGTTCGAACAGAGCGGGATTGTAAAACAACACCACCGGCGCCCCGTAGATCGGGACCCCGAACACCACGCCGCCGGCCATGTAGTTTTCGCGGAGAGTCGGCGCCCAGCCCTCGCCCGCCGGAGGTTCCTCGGCCAGCCGGCTGTCCAGAGCCAGGACACTCCCCGCATGCCACAGGTCATGCCCGCGGCTGCCGGCGCAGCAGATGACGTCCGCGTCCGCCGCCGCCTGCGCCGAGACGACCTCCCACGGGCCGCTCCGGGCAATCTGCTCGAAAAGGGAACCGATCGCCGAATAATGCGCGCGAAACAACCGAACCTGCCGCTTCTTGAAGGCGGTCGAGACGAAAATCCCGCTGCCATGAACCGTCCGGAGATACCCTTCCCGCTCCAACGCCCCCAGCGCGTTCTGCACCGACGAACGGTTGATCCCGTATCGAGCGCTCAATTCCGAGATCGACAGAATCAGATCGCCTGGCGTCAATGCGCCGGTTCGGATCTGGGTCCGGAAATCCTCTTTCAACCTGTCCGCCACCCGCTCTCGCCTAAGTACTGCCCGACGCAAATACGCTAACGTATGGCGGCGCTTTTTTCGCCTCTGGCAAGGCGCGCGCTTGGGGGAATGCCTGGAAGGCCTTTCCCCAAGCGCGGAACGCGGCCAGAGGCGAAAAGAGCG
>JAFGHX010000128.1 GCA_016929905.1 Kiritimatiellia bacterium | reverse complement strand
CTACGAACGGCCTTGTTCCGGCGACAAGCCGTTCGTAGTCAAGCCCGTAAGGGCTGTTCTGCTCGTCCGAAGAGCGCCTTATCTTAGCGCCATTCTCGGCTACTGCGCGCTTGTCAGCGGCGGCAGAAAGTGTATCCTGCTCTTTCGTATTTTTGCGGGCGGACGTGCCCGCCGATTACGGTCATCCGACGAAGGGAGCGCCGTTTCATGAGCCCGTCGAACCATGCGGAACGGATACAGGCTGCCTACGGCCTGGCGAAGGACGTCTATGCGGAACACGGTGTGGATACCGACTCCGTGCTGGAACGCCTCAGCGCGATTGCCATCTCCCTGCACTGCTGGCAGGGCGACGACGTGGGCGGCTTCGAAAGCGACGCCGGATTGAGCGGCGGCGGCATACAGGCCACCGGCAATTACCCCGGCAAGGCGCGCACGGCGGACGAATTGCGCGCCGATCTGGCCAAAGCGTACAGCCTCATACCCGGCCGGCATCGCCTGAACCTGCATGCCATCTATGCCGAGACGGCGGGCGCCCGGGTCGACCGCGACGCGCTGCAGCCGGAACACTTCGCGCGGTGGATCGACTGGGCCCGCGAACAGTCCCTGGCAGGCCTCGATTTCAACGGCTCGTTTTTCTCGCACCCCAAGGCGGACAGCGGATTCACGCTGGCGAGCAAGGACGCGAGCATCCGGAAGTTCTGGGTCGCGCACGGAATCGCCTGCCGTCGGATCGGCGCCCGCATGGGGCGCGAACTCGGCACGCCGTGCGTCACCAACGTCTGGATACCCGACGGCACCAAGGATACGCCTGTCGACCGCAAAGGCCACCGGGAACTCCTCGCGCAATCGCTGGACGAGCTGTTCAGCGAGAGCCTCGACTCCGACGCGCTTCTCGACTCCGTGGAATCGAAGCTCTTCGGAATCGGGTCGGAAAGCTACGTCGTGGGCTCGCATGAGTTCTACCTCGGCTACGCTTTGCGCCGCGGCAAGCTGCTCTGTCTCGACACCGGCCACTTCCACCCGACCGAAGGGGTGGCCGACAAGATTTCGTCCGTGCTGCAGTTCCTCGACGAAATTCTCCTGCATGTCAGTCGCGGCGTCCGGTGGGACAGCGACCACGTCGTGACGCTCTCCGACGAGCTGGAAGCGCTGGCCCAGGAGATGGTCTGGGGCGGGTTCCTGCCGCGCATTCATATCGGGCTCGACTTCTTCGATGCGAGCATCAACCGAGTGGCCGCGTGGGTGATCGGAACGCGGTGCATGATCAAAGCCCTGCTGCTGGCCATGCTCGCCCCGCACGGCGCGCTCCTGGCGATGGAGAACGCAGGCGATTTCACGGGCCGGCTTGCCTTGCTGGAGGAACTCAAGACCCTGCCTTTTGCCGCCGTGTGGGACGCCTATTGCCTGCAGCAGGACGTTCCCGCCGGCATGGCGTGGCTGGAGGAGGTGCGCGCCTACGAGAACGACGTGTTGGCGAAGCGCGTATAGAGAATGGGGAAGATGTGGAAGATTGGATGGGTGGAAGATTGGAAGGGTGGTCGGTTGAAAGCTGACGCCTGAAACCCATGGATGAGGCGCTACGACAGCGGATCGAGGCAGTCTTCGGCGAGCGTTTCGGCAGGTCGCCGGCGGCGGTGGCCTACGCGCCGGGCCGGATCGAGGTGCTGGGCAACCACACGGACTATAACGAAGGGTTTGTGTTGTCGGCGGCGATCAACTATGGCACGGCCTTCGCCGTGGCGTCGGCCCCCGCCCGCCAATGCCGGGTGGCGGCGGCGGACCTCAACGAGGCAGCCGCTTTCGACCTGACGACCCCTACCCCCTCACCGACGGCGCCTTGGGCTAATTATGTCAAGGGCGTCGTCGCGAAACTGGCTGCGCACGGGCGGATGGCGACGGGATTCGACGCCGCGTTCGGCGGCGATCTTCCGCTCGGGGCCGGGTTGTCGAGCTCGGCGGCACTGGAGGTGTCCGCCGCGCTCGCGCTTGCCGCCTTGTACGCGATTCAAGTCTCCACGCTCGACCTGGTTCGCCTGTGTCAGGCTGCCGAACACGAATACGCCGGCATGAAGTGCGGCCTGCTGGACCAGATCTCCAGCCTCTACGGCCGGGAGGGCGCGCTGATCCTCAGCGATTTCCGCTCGCTGAATGTGGAAAATGTGAGCCTCGGCCCGGACGCCTGCTTTCTGGTCTGCAACACGAAGGCAAAACACAGTCTGGTCGATTCCGCGTACAATGAACGGCGCGCGCGCTGTGAGGAGGCGGCGGCCTTCTTCGCCTCGGTCCTGGATCAACCCGTTCGCGCATTGCGCGACGTGACCAGCGCCGATTGGGCCGCACATGCCCCGGGGTTGGATCCGGTGACCGCCCGGCGCGCGCTGCACGTGATCGGGGAAAACGAACGCGTGAGCGAGGGGCGCAAGCGACTCGAGGCCGGCGAGCTCGATGCGTTTGGCCGCCTGATGTACCTCTCGCACGCGAGTTCGCAGAACAATTTCGAAAACTCGTGCCGGGAGCTGGATTTCATTGTCGAGACCGCCCGCACGCTGCCGGGCGCGCTTGGCGCTCGCCTCTCCGGCGGCGGGTTCGGCGGGAGCGCCGCCGTTCTGACGCGCGCCGACCAGGCCGAGCAGGTGGGTGCGGCCATCGAGCAACGCTACAATCGGGAGTTCGGACACCCCTGCGACGTGCTCGAAATCCGCGCCGCGGCCGGGGCCCGGTTGATCCGCTGAGCCCGGGTCGCTAAGCGGCGTCCCGGCCGAGGTCGCTGCTGGCCGCATCGACGATCTCGTCCAGCACGCGGTCCAACGCGTCGGAAACGGGCTGGGGTTGATGCGAGGCCAGGAGCTGTTCCCTGCGCTCGCGGCACCGCTGTTCCGTGCTCTTCGCGCCCGCTTCCTGCCATTGCCTGTAGTACTCGCGGTCGAGTATCTTCGGGAACCAGAGTTCCCGCCGGAAATGCTGCGCGGTGTGCATGCTGTCGATGAATGTGCCGCCAGGCCCTGCCGCGCCGATCTCCTCCAGCCCGAACGCCTCGTCGCTGAAATCGATCTCGCGCAGCGTGCTTTCCACGTACGCGATCACCTCGTCCTGCAGGACCAGCATATCGAGAGACGTGGCCTGATCGACGCCGCAGATCCCCATGTGCCCGAAGATGTCCGCGCCGGCGGCCGCGCCCAACGCCAGGGTCACGCCCGTCTCCAGGCCCGCCTGCGCGTCCGGCCGCTTCGAGTCCGTCAACCCCACGTTGATGTACACCGGCAGCCCGTAGTGCTTGCCCATCTCGGTCAGCCCCACCCCGAACAGCGCTTGTTCAGGACCGCAGAATATGAGCTGGGTGCTGCGCATGTCGAACGCGTGGCAGATCCCGCCGTAGCATACGGGCATGCCCGCCCGAACGAGTTGGGTGATGCAGATCCCGGCAAGAATCTCGGCGTTCTCCTGCGCCATCGTGCCCGCCACCGTGCACGGCGCGGACAACCCCATCTGCGCCATCGGGCCCACCGGTACAGGCAGATTCAGCCGCGCCGTCTCGAACAGCAGATCCACGCCGTTGAACGGAAAACGCAGAGGGCTGATCGGCTCCAGGAACGGATAAAACAACGGGCGCTCCCGCGCCGCCTGCTCCCCCCCGCGCAGCGCAACGAGCATGTCGACGATGTACCGGGCCGACGCCCTGTCATGGAACCAGAAGGTAACCGGCTTGGTCGTGTTGCGGATCAGCGTGGCGACCACCGCCACACTCCGCCATTCCACCGGCAGCTCGTGCGGGTCGGCCATGGCGCCCGCGATGGTGATCGAGTCCAGCGCATCGCCGCAGCGCGCCGCCGCCGCCACGTCCTCCAGCGAAGGGAACCGGCGGTTGCCCCCTATCTCGTCTATCCACTGCGCTTCGCCCGCGATGCTGTTGTAATTTCGACAGCCGAAACCGAAAGGCGCCGTGCGCGACTCGTCGCGCCCGTACAGCGTGAACTGCCGCCCGGCCTTGCCAACCAGTTCCGTGACGAGTCTCGGCGGAATGCGGACCCGCGATTCGCCCGGGTTTACCTCCGCGCCGCAGTCGGCAAACCGGCTCAGGATTTCCTCATGCGGCACCACGATCCCCACGCGATGGAGAATAGTCAACGAGACCTCGTGGATGCGCTCGATCTGCTGCGGTGTCAGTAGTTTCGCGATCATGTGTGCCCCTCCCAAAAGAACTTGCTCGAGAACTTACTCGAGAACTTGCTCGAGAACTCACTCGAGAACTTACTCGAGAACTTGCTCGAGAACTTGCTCGAGAACTCACTCGAGAACTTACTCGAGAACTTGCTCGCGAACTTCCCTGCAACCCCGCCGGCAAGCCTTCCCGGCCCGGCCCGCCGCGGTCTCCACTGTAAATCTAGCCCCACTTGAGCGTGTCAACAAGATCGTGTGCTTGCAGAAAGGGACTTCATCAGTGTATATTTGACCATACGGTGTGTGTGGCGCGTGCGTAGGCGCCGGGAAAGGGGCGGGCCAGGTTTCGAGTGAGTTCGCGAGTGAGTTCGCGAGTAAGTTCGCGAGCAAGTTCTTGAGCAAGTTCACGAGCAAGTTCACGAGTAAGTTTTTTGAGAGGTATAGAGTGCGGGTTTGGACGGACGCCGATATACGGCGCATGAGCTTTTCGCTCTCGGCGCGGGACCCGATCGGGCTGTCGCTGGTCTGCCACCGGGGCCGGGAGGAGGGTTTTTCGGACATGCACTACCCCCTGGAGGTTGGGGTGGTGCTTCGCGGTCGCATGCGTCGTTACTATGGGGGCTGGGAAATGGACGTGGCGCCCGGCCAGGTTTGGCTGTGCGGGGTATGGGAGCCGCACGGTTTTCGAATACTCCTGGCGCCGTGCGAAGTGGTCGTCCTGGTGGTTGTTCCGGAGTTTCTGTTGAATCTGCGGCGGGCGGAGGACCTCCAGTTGAACTGGCTTTCCCCGTTCAGCCGGCATCCGCCGGACCGCCCTCAGGCGCACGGGGACAGCCGTGCGCAGGTTCTGGCGATTGCGCGGCGCCTGAAGCGTGCGGGGCGGGTGAGTGCCCGGCACCACCGGATCTGGCGGCGTGTACTGCTGATGGAGCTGCTGCTGACGCTCATGCACGATGGGAGCCTCCCGGCTTCGGGTGAGCGCGGGCTGGCGCAGGCGCGCGTGGTGGTGAATCCGGCGGTGGACCTCGTGTTCGCCACGCGGCGTTTCGTTTCCGAGCAAACGGCGGCGCGCGCCTGCGGGATGTGTCGCAACGCATTCAACCGGCATTTCAGGGAGGCGACGGGAACGAGTTTCGCGAAATTCGCGCTGCGGCACCGGTTGAGCGGGGCGGGGCTGCAGTTAACGCAGACGGATGATCCCATCAAGGCCGTGGCGGCGAATTGGGGTTTCACGGATGCCAGCCACCTGCACCGCTGTTTCACTCGCCATTTTGCCTGTACGCCGGCCGAATACCGCGAGAGGGGCGGCGCCCGCGTCAGGCCCCTGCACTGAGGAGCGGCCGCCCCTGCCCCGGGCGGCTTGGCGTCTGCTCGCTCAAAGCCGGCGCAGGCAGGCGCGGACCGTGCCGCGTGCCGCCTCGATTCGTTGCGGGCCGATCACGGCCACGCTGGCGACGCGGCGGCGGAGGATCTGGTGTGCCACCGATCGAACGTCGGCGGCTGTCACGCGCATCAGGCTGTCGACGATTTCCGACGGCGGCACGAAACGGCCGTGGGAGATGAGATTCTCGCCGACCCAGATCATGCAGTTGGTCGTGCTCTCGAGCCCGAGCCGCAGTTGGCCCGTGACGTAGTCCTTGGCCCGTTTGAGCTCACGTTCCCCCACCGGCCGTTCCCGGATCCGGTCCAGCTCCGTGAAGATCAGCGACAGCGCCTTGGCGGTCTTCGTCTTCTCCAACCCGGCGGAGATCAGGAAGGCGCCCGTCCCGTGGAAGAGCTGGGTGCCGGTATGGATGGAATAGGCGAGCCCGTGCTTTTCCCGGACGACCTGGAACAGCCGCGAGCTCATGTTCTCGCCCAGTACCGCGCTGAGCAGCTTCAGGGCGAACCGTCGCGGATCGTCCCGGCCGAACACCCTGAACCCCATCGCCAGGTGAACCTGCTCGATGTCGCGGTGGGCGGCTCCGATCCGTTTCTGGCGCGTGCCGCGGTCCACGGGCCGGAAAGACGGCCTTCTGCGTTTCGGGAGGCGACTCTCGATCGTTGCGACCCGCTCCACACACGCGTCGTGGTCCACGTTTCCGGAGAAGGCGAAAACGGTATTGGCTCCGACGTACTTCTCCCGCAAGTAGCCCAGGATGCTGCGGCGTTTCATGGCGGCGATCGAATCGGGCGAGCCGGCCAGGTTACGGCCCAGCGGGTGGTCGGCCCAGAGCAGTTCGCGAAGGTCTTCCTGCACCGCATGGTGGGGTTGGTCGCGGTACATCATGATCTCTTCGATGATGACCCCGCGTTCCTTTTCCAGCTCCACGGCCGGCAGGCTCGCGTGCAGGTACATATCGGCGAGCACGTCGAAGGCGTGCCAGGTATGCTCGGCGGCAATGCGCGCGTAGTAGCAGGTGGATTCCTCCTGCGTGAACGCGTTGAGGTAGCCGCCTCGTCCTTCGATCTCCTGCGAGATCGCGCGGGCAGTCCGCCTGCGTGTCCCTTTGAAAAGGAGGTGCTCGATGAAATGGCTCACCCCGCAGAGGGGTTCCGGTTCATGGCGGCCCCCTACCCCGGCCCAGATACCGAGCGCCGCACTTTCCACGTGTTTTCCACCCGCGGTTATGACCCGTGCGCCGCTCGCCAGTCGTGTCTGTCGTACGTTGTCCAGCATTTAATGCTCCCCAATGGCCCCCTGCAGTTCCGAAAAAGTTACGCGGCCCTCGTACAGGGCCTTGCCGACGATCGCGCCGACCAGGTTCGGTTTGCCCAGCGCGACGAGCGCCCGGATGTCATTCGCGGAGGTGATACCGCCCGAGGCGATAACGGCGCCGCGCACCGAGTCGCAGATCTCGCCCATGGCGGCCGCGTTCGTTCCGCGCATCATGCCGTCCCGGCTCGTGTCGGTGCAGATCACGGTCCGTACCCCAGCCTCTTCGACGCGCGCGGCCAGTTCCACGGCCGTGATATCCGTTGTCTGAGTCCAGCCCCGTATCTGGACCCGGCCGTCACGCGCATCGATCCCCACCGCGAGCCTGTCGCCGAAGCGAGCGGCCAGCCGGGCGAGTTCGGCCGGGGCCGCGAGGGCGCGGGTCCCCATGATGACGCGTGCGACGCCCGCCTCGAGCAGCAGGTGAATGTCGGCGTCCGTGCGCAGGCCGCCGCCGGTCTGCACGGGTACGCCGACAGCGGCCGCGATTCGGCCGACGATCGCGTGGTTGACCGGCCGGCCGGCGAACGCCCCGTCCAGGTCGACCACGTGCAGGTAGCGCGCTCCGCGCGATTCCCACTCCCGGGCTACGGCCTCGGGGTCCTGCGAATAGACCGTCTCCTCGTCCGCTTTGCCCTGCCGCAACCGCACGCAACGTCCGCCCTTCAGGTCGATGGCTGGAATGATCAGCATCGGTTATCGCGTCCTCCGTACTCGCCGAACCTGCTCGAGTAAGTTCTCGAGCAAGTTCTTCAGATCCGCCCCTTGCTCGAAGGCACATCCTTCACCCGCGGATCGCGCCCGCACGCCATGCGCAGGGCCCGCGCCAGCGCTTTGAAGACGGACTCGAAGGCGTGGTGCGGCTCTTTGCCGTAGAGCTGAGCGACGTGCAGGTTCATGCGCGCCTGCGTGCAGAACGCGCGCATGAATTCTTCGATCAACCGCAGGTCGAAATCCAGGATCTTCTTGCGGCGGCTCGCGATCTGATAGACCAGATACGGCCGGCCGCCGAGGTCGACGGCAACCCGGGCGAGGGCTTCGTCCATCGGGACCAGGCTCCACCCGTACCGGTTGATGCCCTTTCGGTCCCCCAACGCCTTGTCCAGCGCGTCGCCGAGCACGATCCCGATATCCTCCACCGTATGGTGGTAGTCGACGGCGAGATCGCCGTGCGCCTCCAGCTTGATGTCGACAAGCGAATGCTTCGACAACAGTTCCAGCATATGGTTCAGGAATGGCAGCCCGGTCTCCACGGCATACTGGCCCGTGCCGTCCAGATCGAGAACGACCCGGATGTCGGTCTCCCGGGTCTTGCGCCGTTGCCTGTTCTTGCGGTGTTTCATGTGTGCGGCCTTTCCGTGCGCGCCTATTCTCCGATAATCTTCACCAGGACGCGTTTACGGCGTTTTCCGTCAAACTCTCCGTAGAAGATCTGCTCCCACGGCCCGAAATCCAGCTTGCCCTCTGTGACGGCCACGGTGACCTCGCGCCCCATGATCGTTCGCTTCAGGTGCGCGTCCGCGTTGTCCTCGTAACCGTTGTGCGCGTACTGCGCGTGCGGTTTCTCCGGGGCAAGTCTCTCCAGCCACTTCTCGAAGTCGGCGTGCAGGCCGCTCTCGTCGTCGTTAATGAAGACGCTCGCCGTGATGTGCATCGCGTTCACGAGCAGCAGCCCTTCCCGGATCCCGCTCTCGGCGAGGCACGCGTCCACCTGCGGCGTGATGTTGATCAACTCCCGGCGCTTCCCCACCTGGAACCAGAGCTCTTTCCTGTAACTTCTCACGGTGCGGCCTCCACATCGGCGCGATACGGGATTGACGCCATCGCGCCCTTTCGCGATACACACACGGCCGCCGCCCGGCAGGCCGTTTCCAGGCAGGCCCGAACGGGACGGCCCGCGGCGCAGGCGGCCAGGAAGTAGCCGACGAACGTATCGCCGGCGGCCGTCGTATCGACCGTCTTCACCTTCCGCGCGGGCACGCGCAGCGTCTCGCCCCGGAACCCGTACAACACCCCCTCGGCGCCGAGCGTGAGCACAATTTCGGCGTTCGGCAGCCGTTGCGCGAGCTGTGCGAGCATCTCCGGCGGCGTGCCCGCCTGCTGCGTCAGGCCGCGTGCTTCGATCTCGTTGGCGACCAGGATAGAGACGGCGTCCAACGGGAATTGGGCCACGGCTTCCGAAAACGGGGCGGGGTTCAGGCAGATCCGCATTCCGTTCGCCCGGGCCTTGCCCAGGATGTAGGGGATTTCGTTGATCTCGTTCTGGAGCAGCAGCATGTCGCCCGCCCCGAAATGGGCGAACGTCTCGTCTATCTCCTCGCGCGCGATGGCTTTGTTGCTGCCGGGGAACAGGAATATGGCATTCTCGCCGCGCGCATCCACCTGGATGACGGCGTGGCCGGTCCGGATATCCGAGACACACACGAACTCCACGTGCACGCCGGACTCCGTCAGCAGGTCGAGAAGCCACCTGCCCTCCGGGCCGATCTTCCCGGCGTGGTAGATCTCGCCGCCGGCCCTGCCCACGGCGAGCGACTGGTTGGCGCCCTTGCCTCCGCCGAAGATCTCGTAGGTCTCGCTGGCCAACGTCTCGCCCGGCCGCACGATGTGCGGTACGGTATAGACATGATCGATGTTCAAGGACCCGTAATTGAGGATCTTCATAGCGGCCCCGCCACGGTGAACTGGACACACAGCCACCCGCGCTGTATTCTTAGGCCATGCAGCGCGGCCCGGTCAAGCGTTGGATGAGCATTATAGTAGTGATCGGTCTGTCGGCAATCACAATCCTTGCCACGGCGTTCGCGTTGGTTCGCTGGCGCCGGTACCACGCGCACGACGCGCTGATCGAAGCGACGGCGGCGCGGCACGGGTTGCGGCCGGGTTTGATCTGGACGGTCATTCGCCGGGAGAGCGGGTTCAACGTGCGCTGCGAGGGCAAGGCGGGTGAGCTCGGGCTGATGCAGGTCACCGAGGCGGCCGCCCGGGAATGGGCGCAGGCGGAGGGCCTGGCGGGTTTCCAGCGGCTCGATTTGTTCGACCCGGGCACGAACATTGTGGCCGGTACCTGGTACCTGGCGCGCGCGATCGGGCGGTGGTCGGAGAAGCGCGACCCGCTACCCTACGCCTTGGCCGAGTACAACGCGGGCCTCTCGAACGTGCGGCGCTGGGCCAAGGACGACGACGGCTACACGTCGGATTTTCTGCGCGCGATCACCTACCCGTCCACCCGCCAATACGTGGAGGATATTCTGCTGGGGTACCGTGGGCATTTGTAGGGGGAAGCACCGTCCCGGTTCCGCCACCGCGGCGGCACGCCGTGCCGCCTTCGCCCGTTGGCGTGCGGCGTGCGCCAGGCCCCGCGCCTACGCGCCCGCGAACTGGAGGTCGTACAGCCGCTTGTAGACCCCGTTCATGGCGAGCAGCTCCTCGTGGCGGCCGTCTTCCACAATGCGGCCCTGTTCGAGGACGAGGATGCGGTCGCAGTTGATGATGGTAGAAAGGCGGTGGGCGATCGCGAAGACCGTTCGGCCGGTCATGACTTCGTCCAGAGCGGCCTGCACAAGGCGCTCGGACTCCGTGTCCAGCGCGTTGGTGGCCTCATCCAGGATCAGGATCGGCGGGTTGCGGTAGATCGCGCGGGCGATGGCCAGCCGCTGGCGCTGCCCGCCGGAGAGGCGGACGCCACGCTCGCCGACCACGGTGTCATAGCCGTCCGGCAGCTCCCGGATGAAGGCGTCGGCATGCGCGCGCTTTGCGGCCTCGACGACCCTGTCGGGCGACACCTCTTTCGCGCCGTAGGCGATATTGTGGAGCACCGTGTCGTTAAACAGGAACGTCTCTTGCGTCACGATCCCGATCCGGCTGCGCAGCGATTTCAGTTTCACGCGGCGCACATCCGTCCCGTTCACCGTTAACCGGCCATCCGTCGCATCGAAGAAGCGCGGGATCAGGTTGACCAGCGTGGTTTTGCCGGCGCCCGAGCTGCCGACGAGCGCCACGCGCATACCCGCCGCGACGGCGAAATCGACCGAACGCAGCACGGGCTCGTGATCGTATCGAAACGAAACCGAGTCGAAGCCGATCGACTCGATCGTTTCGTCCAGATCCACCGCATCCGGGGCCTCCCGCACGAACTCTTCGGTGTCCAACAGTTCGAAGATGCGGTCGGCCGCTGCGCAGCCCTGCTGAATGTGCATGTGGGTCCGGCTGAGCCGCGAGACGGGCTCATACATCATCATCAGCGCAATCGCGTACGTCATGAACGCGTTCCACGGCATGGCCGAGAGGTGCGCATAGACGAAGACGCACGCCACCCCGACCGTCGCGATGAAGACGATGATCGGCTCATTGGCCGCCTTCGCCTTGACCACCCGCATCATGTGCCGGAAGAACGTCTTGTTCTCGGCCTGGAACCGATCGGATTCGTACCGCTCCGCGCCGAACGCCTTCACGATCCGGATCCCCCCGATCGTCTCCTGCAGAATGCTGGTCAGATCGGCGATCTTCTCCTGCGACTGCCGCGTATACTTGCGCACGCGCCGCCCGAACAGGACGACGGGCACCAGGCAGACGGGGAACAGCACCAGACTGGCCAGGGCCAGCCGCACGTCCAGCACGAACAGGTAGCCCACGCAGAAGAGCAACGTCGCCGGCTGCTTGGCCAGATCGATCAGCACAGTCGTGACCGCACGCTGGGCGAACATGGTGTCGTTGGTCGCTCGCGCAATGAGCTCGCCCGTCCGGCTTCTGGAGAAGTAGCCCACGGACAGTCTCTCCAGGTGCGTGAAGATGGCATGGCGCAGGTCAAAGACGACCCGATTCCCCACCCATTGAATCAGATAGCTGCCCAGGAAATCGCCGGCTCCGCGTACGAGTCCGAGCAAGGGAAACAGGGCGGTAATGAGCAGGACCGAACGGAGGCTGTTGTCCGGATCGAAGATCCGGACGATTCCGCCGTCGATCAGCTTGAGCAGGGCCCCGTGCGTGAGGCCGAAAAGGCCTCCGCACAGGAAGCCCAGCACGAGGCGGCCGCTGTACGGCCGCACGTAACGCAGCAACCGGCAGTACGTGGACCACTCCCGGCTCCACCCGCTCTGTGTAGGCGTCTCTGTCATTGTACCACACCGCTGAAAACCGGCTGAACGTGGGGAGGGCACGAGAGGCGGCGGTGCGCGCTCCGTCCGCGCCCTACGAGGTGTACTTGAGGACCTCTTCGACTGTCGTCACGCCGTCCAGGATGTTGCGAATACCGTCCTCGCGCAGGGTCCGCATCCCGAGTTCGATGGCCTTGTTGCGGATGATGACCGTCGGCTGGCGGTTGTAGATGAGATCCCGGATCGGGTCGTTAATCGTCATGTACTCGAACAGGCCCTTCCGGCCCTTGTAGCCCACGCCGTGGCATTTCGGGCATCCTTCCCCGTAGTAGAACGAGCGGCTCCCCACGTCCTCTCGCGACAGGGCGAGCTGCTGCAACACCGCCTCGTCCGGCTCGTAGGCCACCTTGCACTGTTCGCAGACCAGCCGCACGAGCCGCTGGCCGACGATGGCCTCCAGGGTGGACGTGATCAGGAAGGGCTCGACCCCCAGATCGATGAGCCGGGCCACCGCGCCCGGCGCGTCGTTGGTGTGCAGCGTGCTGAAAACCAGATGGCCGGTGAGCGACGCCTGAATCGCAATCTGAGCCGTCTCCAGGTCGCGTATTTCGCCGATCAGAATGACGTCGGGATCCTGGCGCAGGAAGTGCCTGAGCAGGCGCGGGAAGGAAACGCCGATCGTCTCCACGACCGGCACCTGAATGATGCCCTCGATGTCGTATTCGACGGGATCCTCCGCGGTGAGCATCTTCACCTCGACGGTGTTGAGCCGCTGCAGCGCCGAATACAGCGTGGTCGTCTTGCCCGAACCGGTCGGCCCGGTGACGATGATGATCCCGTTCGGCTTGCCGATGTCGGTTGTCATCAGTTCGTAGACGTCGTCGGACATGCCCAGGTTTTCAAGCGCCAGCGACACGACGCTGCGGTCCAGCACGCGCAGCACGACGCTTTCGCCGAACTGGGTCGGCAGGCTCGAGACGCGGAGGTCGATCTGGCGGCCGGCCACGGTGATCTGGATCCGGCCGTCCTGCGGCAGGCGCCGTTCGGCGATGTTGAGGCTGGCCATCACTTTCAGGCGCGAGATCACGGGCAGCGCCAGGGCCTGCGGCGGCGGCGCCATCTCGTACAACGCCCCGTCCACGCGGTAGCGGATCTTGAACTCCTTCTCGAACGGCTCGAAGTGAATGTCCGTTGCGCGGCTCTCCACCGCCTGGTAAAGCACCAGGTTCACGAACCGGATGACGGGTGTGCTGCTGGCCGCCTCTTCGATCGCCTTCAAATCTTCGCTCGCGGTCAGCGCGGGCAGTTCGCCGGATTCCTCCATCTCGGATTCCAGCCCGGTCAGCATCGCGTCCACCGCCCCGTTGTCGTCCTTGAAGAAGCGTTCGACCAGCGTCTTGACGTCCTGTTCGCGGGCCAACACAAACGAAACGTCGCGGGTCAGCACGAACATGATCTCGTCCATCAGCTCCGGATCCATCAGGTCGGAGATCGCCAGGACGACGGAGTTCGGCCCCGCCTCGACAGGCACGACGTTGTACATCCGCGCCGTGCTGGGCGGAATGGCCTTCACCACCTCGGTGGGGATATTCAGCGAGGGCAGGTCCACCACGCGGGTGCCCATGTGTTCGGCCAGAAGCTGAAGGAGTTGATCCTCCTTCACGATGTCCATGTCGATCAGGATCTCGCGGTACGGGTTGCCGGTGCGCTCGTGCTCTTCGACAATTTCCTCCAGCCGCGCGCGGGACAGAAGCTCTTTCTCGACCACGATTCGCAGCAAGGGATCTGAAATCTGGGTGTCGGGCATCGGCATTCCCCCGCGGCTACCGCCTCTTCTTTCCCTGGCCCAGGTCCTGCAGCTTCTGAGAAACCGTCTCGGGGTCCTGCGCCTTTGTAATGAGATCCTGGTAACTGATGCACTGGGCCTGGTACAGCGCCAGCAGGTGCGCGTCGAGCGTGATCATGCCCCACTTCGCGCCCGTCTGAATGTCGGAGGTGATGCGGTAGGTCTTGTTGTCGCGGATCAGGGCCTGAATCGACGGCGTGTTGAACATGATCTCGAAGGCCGCGATCCGGCCCGGCTTGTCCTGGCGCACCAGCAGGATCTGGGAGATGACCGCCACGATCGTCGAGGCGATCTGGGTCCGGATCTGCTCCTGTTGCGTGGTCGGGAACGAGTCGACGATTCGGTCGACCGTGCGGGCGGCGCCGGTCGTATGCAGCGTGGCGAAGACCAGGTGCCCGGTCTCGGCCGCGGAGATGGCCGCTTCCATCGTTTCCAAGTCGCGCATTTCGCCCACGAGGATCACGTCCGGGTCCTGGCGCAGGGCGCGGCGCAGCGCCTCTTTGAACGCCGGCACGTCCACGCCGACCTCGCGCTGGGTGATCACCGAGCGTTTGTGCTCGTGATAGTACTCGATCGGGTCCTCAACCGTAATGATGTGGCAGTCCCGCTCCGTATTGATCACGTCGATCATGCTCGCCAGCGTCGTCGTCTTGCCCGACCCGGTCGGGCCCGTCACCAGAATCAGGCCGCGCGGGCGGTAGAGCAGGTCGCGAACCTGCGGCGGCAGCCCGATTTCTTCCAGCGTCATGAGCTTGCTCGGGATCTGCCGCAGCACGATCCCGATGTCGCCCTTCTGCTTGAACACGCTGACCCGGAACCGGGCCGCGGAGCCGAACCCGAACCCGAAGTCGGTGCCGCCGAATTCCCGAACCTTCTGTTGATGGTCTTCGGAGGTGATACTGCGCATTAGCCGCTCGGTGTCTTCGGTCCGAAGCGCCGGGCAGTCGAGCGCCTGCATGGACCCGTTGATGCGCAATACGGGCGGGACGCCAACGGCCAGGTGCAGATCGGAGGCGCCCTCGTCCACCACCAGCTGCAACAAATCGTTCATTTCGACATGACCAGAATCCATCAGGCGACATCCCCCATCGTGACTCTCAGCACTTCTTCCACGGTTGTGATTCCCGACACGATCTTGCGAATGCCGTCCTCGCGCAGAGTCCGCATCCCCATCTCGCGGGCGCGAACGCGCAGGCCGGCCGCGGAGACCTTCTCGAAGATCATTTCGCGCACCTCGTCGGTAATCTCGAAGATCTCGAAGATCCCCATCCGGCCTTTGTAACCGGTCATCGCGCACTCGTTACAGCCGCGTCCCTTATAGACGGGTACGTCCTTGAGTTGCTCGCCGGCCGGGCCGAGCAGGTGCAGCTGGGCGGGCACCGCCTGTGTCTGCTCCTTGCAGTTGTCGCAGATGCGTCTGATCAGACGCTGCGCCATGATCCCCTTCAGCGAGGAGGCGACGAGGAAGGGCTTCACGCCGATGTCGACCAGGCGCGTGATGGCGCTGGGCGCGTCGTTCGTGTGCAGCGTGCTGAAGACCAGGTGCCCGGTCAGCGACGAGTGGACGGCGATATCGGCGGTTTCGAAGTCGCGAATCTCGCCGATCATGATGATGTTCGGGGCCTGGCGCAGGATGGAACGCAGCGCGACCGCGAACGTGAGCCCGATGTCTGCGCGCATCTGGACCTGGTTGATGCCGGAAAGCTGGTATTCGACCGGCTCTTCCACCGTGATGATCTTGCGGTCGGACCGGTTGAGGTAGTTCAGGCACGCGTACAGAGTCGTCGTCTTGCCGGAGCCGGTCGGCCCGGTGACGAGCAGGATGCCGTCGGCGAGCGCGATCATGCGTTCGAACTTCTGCTGATCGTCGGCGAAGAACCCGAGCTTCGAGAGGCCCATGGCCAGGTTCTCCTTGTCCAGGATACGCATGACGATGCTCTCGCCATGGCTGGACGGCACCGTCGAGACGCGCAGGTCCAGTTCCTTACCCAGCACCTTGATCTGGATCCGGCCGTCCTGCGGGACGCGCTTCTCGGACATCTTCATCTGCGCCATGATCTTCACGCGGCTGATGATGGCGGGCTGAAGGCGCTTGGGCGGGCTTTCCACTTCGTGCAGCACGCCGTCGATCCGGTACCGGACGCGGAACCGCTTTTCGAGGGGCTCGAGGTGAATGTCCGTCGCCCGGTTGCGGTAGGCTTGAACGATGATCAGGCTCACCAGCTTGATGATCGGCGTGTCGGCTTCGGTGGCCGCGCCCTGGTCCATGACCCCCTGCGTGCTGGTCCCGGCCAGCCCGATGGCGTCATCATCGGAGCCCATCACGGTGTCTTCGCTCGATTCCGGCTCCGTGTAGTAGCGCCGGATCGTCTCCTCGACCTGTTCCGGCAGGGCGACGACCCCCTCGACGTCGCGTCGCAGGACGTAGCGCAGGCTGTCCAGCGTGTCCACGTCGAGCGGATCGCTGATGGCCACCGTCAGAACGCCGTCGTTCTCGTACAGCGGCACGATCCGATAGCGGCGGGCCACCTCCGGGGAAACGGTGGAGAGAACGTTCGCCGAGACGTCGACCCCGCCCAGGTCGATCATCTCCATGCCGAACTGGCCGGCCAGCGCCATGAGCACGTCGCGCTTGGCCAGGACCTTCGTGTCGACCAGCACGTCGACCGGCGTCTTTTCGCCGGTCACGGCCTGGCGCGCTTCCGCGACTTGCCCGTGCGTCACGAGCCCGAGGTCTTCGAGCACTTCGATGACGTAGTCGTCGTTTGATGTCAAGCCATCACTCCTTTGGGATGCCGGCCCGCTTGCAGCCTGGCGCCGGCACCACGGCAACCCATTCTCCGACATTCCGGGCTATTCGTCCAGTTTTTTCGTGAGCAGTTCGCGCGCCACCTGCGGGTTCGCCTTGCCGCGCGTCAGGCGCATGACCTGCCCGACGAGGAACTGGAGCGCCGCCTTCTTGCCTTTTCTGTAATCCTCGACCGACTTTGGGTTTTCGCGGATGGCCGTCTGCACGGTCTGTTCGAGCGCGGCGACATCCGAGACCTGGGCCAGGCCGCGCTCCTTCACCATCTGGTGCGGGGAACCGCCCTGGGCGAAGAGCGTGGCGAACACGTCCTTCGCCGTTGGGACGTTGATCGTCTTTTCATCCACCAGGCGGACGAGTTCGGCGAGGGCGTCCGGCTTCATGGCGATTTGCCGGATATTCGTGTCACGCTCGGCCAGCAGGCGCAGCATCTCGCTCATCATCCAGTTCGAAACGCCTTTTGGGTTGTCCGATTGCCGGGCGGCGGCCTCGTAGTAGTCCGCCACAGCCCGGTCCGCGGCCAGGACCCGGGCATCGTACTGCGGGATTCCATAGTCACGAACAAATCGTTCGCGCCGCTGGCGCGGCAGCTCGGGAAGCTGCGCGCGCCATGCTTCCACGCGCGCGGCATCCAGCACAACCGGCATGAGGTCCGGTTCCGGAAAATAGCGGTAATCGTGCGCACTCTCCTTGGTGCGCATGCTTGTCGTCACGCCGGCGTCCGAGTCCCAGAGCCGGGTCTCCTGCGTCAGGGTTTCGCCGGCCGCCAGGGCCGCGGTCTGCCGGGCGATTTCGTACTGCAGCGCGGCGTGTACGCCCTTGATGGTGTTCAGATTCTTGATTTCGACCTTGGCGCCCAGCGTGGTCCGGCCCGCCGGCCGCACGCTGCAGTTCACGTCGCAACGCATGTTGCCCTGCTCCAGATTGCAGTCGCTGATCGCCGCGTATTCGAGCATCTGCTTCAGCGCGCGGAGAAAGGCGGCCGCCTCGTCCGGCGAGGCGAGCTCAGGCTCCGAAACGACCTCCATCAGCGGATATCCCGCCCGGTTGAAATCGATGCCGCTGGCGTGCGCGAAGTGCATGTTCTTCGCCACGTCTTCCTCCAGATGGATCCGGGTGATGCCGACGCGTTTGAGCTCGCCGTTCACCTCGATCTCCACCGTGCCCCCTTCGCACAGCGGCTTGTCGTACTGCGAGATCTGGTAGTTTTTCGGCATGTCCGGGTAGAAGTAGTTCTTGCGATCGAACTTGCTGTAGGCGCTGATCGTGGACCCGATCATGAGCCCGGCCAGCACCGTGAGCCGGATCGCCTCCTCGTTCATCACCGGCAGCACGCCCGGGTAACCGAGGCAAACGGGGCAGACCCGCGTGTTCGGCGGCGCGCCGAAGTCCAGCGCGCAAGCACAGAACATCTTGGTCCGCGTCCTCAGTTGGACATGGACCTCCAGCCCGATGGTCGGCGTATAGGTCTCGGCCATATGCTCAGGCCCTCACGGGCCCCGGAAACCGGGCCCGGTACGTCGTGCCGCGGGCGGCTCAGCCCGCGGCGAACCCGACAATTCCCGCCCCACCCCGCCCGCCGCCGCTCTTCACTCCGGCGGCGCGTCACCGATGCCCGGCCGGGCATGGCGCCAGGCGCAGGCCTGTTCGTAGGCATGGCCCACGTTCAGAACGGTCGCCTCCGCAAAAGCGGGCGCCAGAATCTGGAGCCCCACAGGCAGTCGCCCCGCGGTGAATCCGCAGGGGACCGACAGGCCGCAGATTCCCGCCAGATTGGCCGGGACGGTGAAGATATCGGAAAGGTACATTTCAAGCGGGTTCTCCGTTTTCTCGCCCAGCGCGTAAGCGGCTGTCGGGCTGACGGGCGTGAGGATGGCGTCGCACTGTTCGAACGCGCGCCGAAAATCGTCGCGAATCAGCGTACGCACCCGCTGCGCGCGCAGATAGTACGCATCGTAGTAGCCGCTGCTCAGCACGTAGGTGCCCAGAATGATGCGCCGCTTCACCTCGCGGCCGAACCCCGCGGCACGCGTCCGGGCGTACATGTCGAGGGGCGTCTCGGCGTCCGCGGCGCGAAATCCGTAGCGAACCCCGTCGTACCGGGCGAGGTTGGCCGAGGCTTCGGCGGTCGCGATAATGTAGTAGGCGGCGATCGCGTACCGCGTATGGGGCAATGCGACTTCCACGATCTCGGCGCCGAGCGCGGCACAGCGCTCGATCGCCGCGCGAACGAGCGCCTCCACTTCCGGGTCCAGCCCTTCGACGAAGTACTCGCCCGGCAAGCCGAGCCGGACCCCGGCGAGATCCGCGCCGAGCGCGGCGGCGTAGGCGGGGACGGGGGAGTCGACCGAGGTGGAGTCTAGCGGGTCGTGCCCCGCTATGGCGCCGAGCAGGAGGGCGGCGTCGCGCACATCCTTCGCCAGCGGGCCGATCTGATCGAGCGACGACGCATAGGCCGTGAGCCCGAACCGGGAGACCCGGCCGTAGCTGGGCTTCAGGCCGACGCAGCCGCAGAACGCCGCCGGCTGGCGGATGGACCCGCCCGTATCGCTGCCAAGCGCCGCGACGCATTCGCCGGCCGCCACGGCGGCGGCCGGCCCGCCGCTGGAACCGCCCGGCACGCGCCGGGTATCCCAGGGGTTGCGGGTGGGCTTGAATCCCGAATTCTCGGTCGAAGAGCCCATCGCGAATTCGTCGAGGTTCAACCGCCCGAGCAGCACAGCGCCTTGCGCCCGGAGCCTGGCGGCGGCCGTCGCGTCGTAGGGACTGGTGTAGCCCGCCAGTATCCGGGAGCCGCAGGTGCAGGGCGCCCCGCACACGTTGATGTTGTCTTTGACGCCGATCGGGATGCCAAGCAGCGGACCGGTCCGGCCCCCTCGCCGCTGCTCATCGGCGGCACGGGCTTGTGCCAACGCCGCCTCCGCGTCCATGCTCAGGTAGGCGTCGAGCCGTCCGTCCCTTTCGTCCACCGCGGCCAGCACGTCGCGCACGATCTCTTCCGACCGACAGGCGCCCTTCGCCAGCAGGTCGCCCAGTTCGTGTAGGGTCAACTCCGAAAGCCGTGCCATGGCCGTGACCTTGTCCTTCCGTGCGCGAAGTCCGCGTCAGGATGTCCGGGCCGAGCCGGCGCCTGGCCGGCGCGGCTTGAAACGCCTGCTAGTCGAGGATCCTGGGAACCAGAAACTGGCCGTCCCCGTGCCGCGGGGCGTTGGCCAGGACTTTCTCCCGGTCCAGTCCCGGCCGCGCCGAGTCCTTCCGGAAGACGTTTTGCACCAACGTCGCATGGGCGGTCGGCTCGATTCCTTCGACGTCCAGCTCGCGCAACTGGTTCACGTAAGCCAGGATCCCGTCCAACTGAGCCTGGAACGTGGCCGTCTCCTCCCCGTCGAGCCGCAGCCGGGCCAAGTGGGCCACATAGCCCACATCGATTCGGCCGGCGGCATTCGTGTCGTCCTTACTCATCGCCCCATTCCCCCGCGGTCGAATGCTGGGTTCGACATCTTAGCACATTCCTCCCGCGTTGTGCGGGAAAAATCGCCGCCCCTTTGAAACGGTGAAAGACGCCGAGGCGCCCGGCCCGCTCGCCTTTTCGAAATTGAGAACTCCGCTCCCGAGTCCGGCCGTTCGCCAGCCTGATCTATTCATGAACGTCGTCGTAGCCTGTCCGCCGTAGCCTTGGCGAAGGCGGAAGGGCGCGGAGATGGCTCATGAATAGACCAGGCTAGAGCTCGAGCAGTTCCTGAATATCCTCCCAGCTGATCGCCTGCATAGCCTGCTCGTCGCTTTCGATAGTCGCGTCGATCAGCGCTTTCTTTCGCTTCTGCAGGGCCAGCACCTTCTCCTCCACGGTACCCTTCGTAATCAGCTTCACGCTGTAGACGGTGCGCTTCTGCCCGATCCGATAGGCGCGGTCGGTGGCCTGGTTTTCGACGGCCGGGTTCCACCAGGGGTCGAAATGGATGACCATATCGGCCCCCGTCAAGTTGAGCCCTGTTCCCCCCGCCTTGAGGCTGATCAGGAACGCCGGGATCTGGCGCTGGGTATTGAAGCGGCGCACCACCTCCATGCGGTCCTTCGTGGAACCGTCCAGGTAGCAGCAGGTGACGGACCGGCCCTCCAGTTCCCGGCGCAGGATCTGGAGCATGGAGACGAACTGGCTGAAGACGAGTAGGCGGTGCCCGCCGTCGAGCGCCTCGTCGAGCAATTCGAAGAACAGGTCGAGTTTGGCCGACGGCTGCTCGCTCTTCAAATCCGGCAGTCTGAGCAGGCCGAGATGACAGCAGATCTGGCGCAGGCGCATCAGCACCGTGAGGATTTCCATCCGGCAACGACTGTAGCCGTGCTGTGAAACCATATCGGAGATGCGGCGCTGCGAGGACTGAAGCACCTCCGTGTAGACAACCTGCTGGTCGGCAGACAGGCCACAGGAGGCGATCCGCTCGATTTTCGGGGGCAGGTCCTTGGCCACGTGCCGTTTGAGGCGGCGGAGCAGGAACGGGTGCAGCTTGCGTTTCAGCTTGATTTGGGCGATTTCGCCGTCCGGCCCGCCGTGCGCGACAGGCAGTTCGTAGTGCTGGCGGAACAGCTCGTGGCCGCCGAGATAGCCGGGCATGAGGAAGTCCATGATGGACCAAAGGTCGGCCACACTGTTCTCCATGGGCGTGCCGGTCAGCACCAGGCGGTGCTCGGCCCGGATCCGCTTGGCGGCGGCGGCGTTCTGGGTGGCGCGGTTCTTGATGTGTTGCGCCTCGTCCAGCACGACGGCCGAGAATTCCTGCTGGACGCACAGCTCCACGTCGCGCCGCAGCAGCGCGTAGGAGGTGATCGCCAGGTCGGCAGCGGAAACATCGGCCCACTTGCGTTCCCGGTCCGGCCCCGTGAGCGCGAGGACCCGTAAGGCGGGCACGAAACGGGCGGCCTCTTCAGCCCAGTTTTCCACCAGACTTGTCGGGCACACGACCAGTGCGGGCAGGCTCCGGGCGGACTTGCGATGCCGCGCGAGCTGCAGCCATGCGAGCGTCTGAACCGTTTTGCCCAACCCCATCTCATCGGCGAGGATCCCGCCGAACCCGTTCTGCTCCAGGAACCGCAGCCAGTCGACGCCCTCCTTCTGGTAGTCGCGCAGGATCGGGTCCAACTCCGCGCCAAGCGGCACGCGTTCGATGCGAAGCGCGCGGTTGTTCCGAGCGGCGCGCGACTGCCAGCGCGGGCCGGCCTCCACGTCGACCCCGTCGAGCGAGTCGAGCGACGACTTCACGAATGCCGCGTAGATGCCGGCCATGCGAAACCGGCCCGGCGCGGGACTCTCCCGGCTGGCGCAGTCGGAGAAGATGTCCGTCATGTTGTTGACGCTGTCGGCGTCGATGAGCACGGTGCGGCCGTTCTTCTCGATGAACGCGTCGCCCTTGCGCAGCGCAAGCTGCACGTCGCCCGGCGAGATGCTGGCGCCCGACCGGTCCTCGAAATCGAACCCGACGTCGAACCAGCCGCCGTCGGGCGGTTCGTCGATGTGCACGACGGGGACGGCGAAATCAAGTTCGTCCAGGAACGGCGCAACGCGCCCCTCCACTTCCACCTGCCAGCCGCGCCGGCGCAGGGCGGGCAGCACGCCGCCGAGGAAGTTCAGCACCTCGCGGCAGCCGATGAGCGGTTCGAGCGCGTCGCCCGCGTCACCCTTGAGCCCAGCCGCGTTCAGGACGCGAACGGCCTCGCGCTCCTGCTCCGGGTTGCGCACCGTGTAGCGCATCAGGTCGTCCGGATCGGGAATGGCGAGCTCGTCTTCGGCGCCGGATTTCGCCGCGACGAGCTCGGTGTCGGCATAGCGAGCGAAGAGCGTGCCGGCAAGCGATGCGGGGCTTCCGCGCACGTGGAGCCGGAACCGCGCCTCGCCCGGCTCTACCGTGAACAGATCGGGCGAAATGTCGGTCGCCACGCGCGCGTGGCGGCTCAGCAGCGGCAGTTCCTGCCGGAGGAACCGCAGCACGCTGGCGCGGCCCACGCATACGGGGGCCGCATAAATTCCGTGGTACGGGGTCGGCAGCACGTTCTCCAGCGGCCACAGGTTGTCGGCGCCGTACGCCCAGCCGTGGCGGCCGGCCAGCACGTAAAAGGGGAATTCGCCCGGCTTCAGGAACGGGATCTCCGTGTGCGCGATCAGGATCAGTTCCCCGTTCTCGCGGTCCAGATCCATGCGCAGGTGAGTGGGCAGGCGGGTCTCGTTCACGGTGATCGGCGCGGCGCCGGCGCGATCAAGTTGCCGGCCCGCGCGGAGCCGGATGAGATTGACGAAGTCGCCGGCGTGCAGTTCCATCCGGCCCCCGGGCGGGCCTTCCGCGATTTCCTCCAGCACGAACAGCAGCGTTTCGTCCTGCTTGTCCCAGCACAACGGCAGATCCGGCGAAACGTCGTGCAACGCGCGGCGCGCCCCGTCATACTCGGCTTCGCATCGGACCGGCACGCGCCCGCGGCGCACGGCGTCCATCCAGTCGGGCTCCAGCGTGATTCGCAGCCTCGCGGGCACCGCGCCCGGCGTCTCCGGCTTCACCCGGCGCAGGTAGGCGGATTCGTCGATGGCCGCCATTCGCTCAGCCCGCCGACGTTCTTCCTGGTACGTCGCCTCGCGTGCGGGGTCCGTGGCCCGCTTGAGAAGCAGCAAGCCCAGCGCCACCACGTGCGGGCATACAATGCCCTGTTCCCGGTTGAACCGGCATGGGCAGCGGCTTTCGACGCTGCCGTCCGCCAGTATGCTGAACGCGGTGCTGAAAGGCCGGTTGTTCCAAAGCAACTCCCCGCGAACGACCGGGGGTTCGTACGTCGCATGCAGGACCCGGCCCTCATCGAGCAGCAGCTTCGCGTCGTGGAATACGCGCGCGCCGCCCCACTCCATCAGCATCTTCTGTGTGACAGGAAAACGCATCTCGACATCCATGCCGACCATCGGCGGACACCGGTTCGCCGGCCGGGGCCGCAACCCCGATCCGCGCCCGGCCCTCTTGTGCTTAACCCGGCATTTTACCAGATTCCGGGCCCGTGTCGACCGAAAGCTGTGCTGCCGGGGGCAGGCATGGTCTTTCCCTTTGCGCCTTGTTTAGGCTCTATTTTCGGGAGAGACATTTTTTTCTGGACAACGGTCTACGAATTTGCTTCT
>JAFGHX010000127.1 GCA_016929905.1 Kiritimatiellia bacterium | reverse complement strand
GCGGGCGGCGCGGGCGGGGCGGGCGGCGCGGGTGGGGCGGGCGGCGCGGGTGGGGCTTGACTCGCTACGCTCGCCGGCGCCAGGGGAGGCGGCGCGGGCGGCGCGGGCGGCGGCGCGAGGGGCGCAAGGTGCAGACCGCGCAGATAGAGACGGTCGGCGAAAAGCTGACAGTCGATGCGAACGAGCGTGGGGAACTCGGCGAGGACGGAGAGGGCGAGGAAGTTGCCGGTGGCTTTGTCGCGGATGTCGCCGGGTTCGACCCAGACGGAGACGGTCTCCATGGGGATGACGGTTTGGCCGGATTGGACGGTGATGGATGGGCCGGGTTCCTGGCCGACGTTCTTGTAGCCGGCCTTGTCGAGGGCGGCGGTGAGTTTGGCGATGAGTTCCTGCATGGTGGCGCCTCCTATAGCCCGTCCATGGACGAGCGGGTTGCTGTGCGGGTTTCGGAATTGACTTCTTGGACGGCGACGCCGGAGGCGTCGCCGGTGACGGGGTTCTCGATTCTGAAGCGGCAGTCTTCGACGCGGGTGAGGAGTTTGAGGGCTTCTTTGTAAGCGAGCTCGCGGGCGCCTTCGGGATCCATCATGACGCCGCCGGGCCGTTTCATGATCTCCCAGGCGATGAGGTCGCATGCGGCGCCCAGGAGTTCATCGGGGATGGTGGTGGAGTCGGAATCGACAACGTTCTGCGGGCAGGATGCGACTGAGGCGCGGACCCGGTTGGTGATGTTGGAGATGACCTGGGCGATGGGGTCGGTTTCGCCGTCGGCGACGGCGGCGGCGCGATAGGTTTCGAGCTCCGTGGAGGAGAAGTGCTTTTTGAGGAGCTCTTCGGTTATGGCGAGCCATGACATGTTGCACCGCGAATGAACGCGAATGTGGGGCCGGGCTCGGAACCGCCCGGCCCCACCGGGTTGACTATTTGGCGCCGATTGCGAGCCAGTTGACGGTCTTGGCGTCGGCGCACTGCATGGTGAAGCCGGTTGCGGTGATGGAAACGGCTTCGGCGATGGTGTCGGCGCCGGCGTCTTCGGAGTATGTTGCCCAGACCTTCGGAGTGTCGGCGAACTCGGTGGCGAAGGTGACGGCTTCGTTGGTGCAGGCGCCGATTTCGAGGGCGAGCTGGGTGCTGGCATCGGGGCCGACGAGGACGAAGCGGCTGGCCACGGTGGCGGTGGTGAGCGTGCCGGTGGCGGCCGTAGCCTGGCCGAATGTGGCGTCGGCCGCGGCGTTGGCGCCGATGACGGTTCCGTCGATGGCGCCGCCGTTGATGTCGGCGACGGCGACAGTGCCGGTGGCGAGCGTTGCGTTGCCTCCATTGATGATGCCGGTGCCGTTGGTGTTGGCGACGTGCCACGCTTCCAGGACGGTGACGCGGGATTCGAGATTGGAGACGAACTCGACGCCGGCCGCGCGGGCGGGAACCGGAGATGAGACGTGATAGAGAGCGAGCAGCCCGGCGATGAGCGCGATGGCTGCGGCGATCGCGTAGCGATCGGCGTTGCGGCGGATGTGCTGAGTCATGATGCGCGTTCCTCCTCACCACACTGTAGTGTGGCGCTGTGCGGCGGCGTGGCGACCGCCGGCGCCCTTGCGGGGACTGATCCGGCGGCCGCTGCCGCGCTGGTTAGCTGGCCGTGATTGACCGAATACCGAGCGTGCAGGTGCACGCGATGGTGCTGTAGTGCTCGACGGAAATGTCGATGAACTTGCTGTGCTCTTCGCGATAGACGCGGACGCGGCCGTCGCCCGTGGGGGTGACGAAGCGCTTGATGTTGGACGGGTCGTCCTTGCCGGCGTTGTCGAGGACGTAGTAGACGAAGCAATATGCGCCGGCGATCGCCGTCTTTGTGGAGGCGTCGGACTGATAGCGCTCTTTGCAGAGCACGACGCGGCGGACGCCGAGGACGCCGGCGAGTTGCTCGGGCGTGAGCCCGGCGGAGGCGAAGCCGCCTGCGGTGGCCTGCAGGCGGTGGCTCAAGGCGCGCTTGGACCAGGCGGTGGGGCCGTAGACGACGATGTTGGCGTCGATTCCGCGCGAGTCGCCGGAGGCGAGGATTTCCTCCATGACTTCCTGGTCGGGATCCTTGACGGTGGAGCCGTCCCAGGTTTGGGATGTGTTCGTGTCGTTTGCGAGGAGGACGACAATGACGCGGCGCAGATCGCTGCGGTAGATGCGATTGGTGAGGCGGGCGACGGCGCGCTCTTCGTCGCCATCGACCATTGCGTCGCGGTCGAGCCTGATGGTGAGGCCCTTGTTGTGCGTCCTGGCGTTGACGCTGGCGGACTTGTATTCGACGCGCTTGAAGGGCGAACCGATGGCGCGGATGTCGTCGGTCTCGGAGAGGAACGCCTCGGCGTTGACGGCCGTTTTGTATTCGAAGCGCGGACCGATCTGCACTTCGGGCGCCATGGCCTGGAGGGTGGCGAGGATGTTCTCGGGATCCTGCCAACCGACGGCGTAGGTGGTGAGGGGTTGGGAGAAGTGCGCAGCGGTGAAGCGCTCTTCGTTGGCGGCGTAAAGGACGCCGGAGCGGTTGTCCCACCCGCGATCGTCCGGGAAGACGATCTGGCGGACGAGTGCCTGGATGCGAGTCTCGTTTCTGGTCATGTTTGACCATCCTTTCCGGGCCGGTTGCGGCCGGCCCATTGGCGGTTAGGTGACGATGTACTTGACGGGTACGCAGTGCTGGAGCTCGATGAGCTCGCCGTCGCCGGATGCGGTGTTGAGCGCGAGCCCGATGTAGTAGTAGGTGCCGGCGGCGGTCGGGGTGTCCTGAACCTTGCCGCTGGCGGCGGTGTAGACCTGGGAGCCGTAGGTGACCTCTTCGGATGCGACGACCAGGAGAGTTTCGTCGCCCATGCCGAGCATGGCGACGTTGACGTTCTGCTCGGCGGCCGAGGGCTCGTCGGTGCAGGGGCCGATTGGGACCTCATCGGCGCCGCAGGCGGCGATGTGATTGGCATCGGTGCCGAATTTGACGAGCAGATGCCGGGTGGTGATGGCGGCGTCGGCGAGCTTTGTGAGGCTGCCGACGTGAGAGCCCTCTGCGACGTTGGCGAGGGCGAAGTCCCAGCGCGGCCGGCAGAGGCGAGCCAGGAAGTTGAGGATGCGGCGTTTCACTGATGATCTCCTTTGTTCGGTTCGGGATGCGAGCTTGCTTGGCTTGCGCTCGGGGCGCGGGATGCGGGTGATTATTCCTCCTTTGGTTCTTCCTGGAAGAGGGCGGGCTTTTCCTTCTTGACCATCCGCCAGGCGGTGTCGTAGTCGACGCCGGCAGCTTTCTGCTTTTCGTTGACGAGGGTGAGGATCTGGTTGCGGCGTTCGAATGTCTGGCTCTGCCGTCCGCCGAGCCCGTCAGTCTTGGAGCCGGTCTTGATGATCGGCTTGGCGTTGGCGAGGGCGATGGACTTGGCGGGGAAGTCGGCGGCGAGATCGTTGAGCCAGGCGTCCTTGTCGGCGAGCGTGATGCGGCCCTCGGAGATGGCGTTTGCGACGAGCAGATCGATGCGCGCTTTGCGCTCGGCGGCGAAGGCGGCCTTGAGCTCGTTGTGCGCGGTCTGCTCGTTGGCGAGCGTGGTTTCGAGGGCGGTTTTCTCGCCGGCGAGAGAGGCGACCTGGCCGTCGGATTGCCGGCGGGCGGTCTTCTCGTTGGCGAGCTCGGTGTCCACCTGGGCCTTGGCTTCGGCAAGGTCATGGGCCTGGCGGACGGTTTTCTGGATGTCTTCTTCGCTGGCGTCGTTGGCGAGCGAGAAGAGTTTGCGGAGCCACTCGATCATTGCAGGGTCCTCCTTGTTTGTGGTTGTGGCTTCCTCGTTTGACAACGGCAGGACGGGCCAGCGCGGGCGATTGGTGAGGCCGCAGGAGAGTAGCCATACGGGCTCAGTCAGGATGCTGCCGTTCTCCGTTCCGACTTTCTTCAACCCCCAGCGGGGGGAGAAGTATTTGAAGTGCTTGTTGCTGACGAGCTCGGCGCCGGCGGGTGTCCACTCTATGCGCAGGGCGAGCGAGTTGGGGCGGGCATCGAGATCGTGGATCCATCCGTAGGCGGCCTGGTCCTGATCGCGTTCGGCAAAGGAGGGATCGTCGGGATGGCCTTTGTAGACGGGGAGGCCGCCGAAGCGGCGGGCGAGCTGGCCGCGCAGGGAATGGAAGACGTCGACGAGGCGGTTGGCGGCCTGGATGTTGAGGCGTTGGATGATGGGTTGGCCCCGGTATTCGTGGGGGACATCGCCGTAGGGGATCTCGATCCACTCGCCGGGGGTGAGGGAGAAGGCGTTGGCGAGATCGGCCAGGGGGAAGTCGTAGCGTGGGGCGGAGGGAGTGGCTTCGTTGGCGAGAATGAAGGCGAGGGGGCGGCGGGAGGCGCAAAAAAGGAAGGCCCATTCCAGAACCCCCGTGCAAAACGACGAGACCGCGCTGCAATTCAACGATCGGGGGGCGGGCCGGGTGTTGGGGTGGGCCGGGCGGTCGGCCGCTCTGAGGGCATTCTGGGCGGCTTGGGCGGGGCGGGGGGCTGGATGAGTGGCAATCATGTGGAATTGGCCTCCTGGATTGAGTGTTGGGCGGCCGTCAGGGCAGTGCGGGCTGCCGACGAGGCGGCGTTGCCCAGGGAATGCACGCGGGCGAGCCACTGGCGCACATGGCAGTTGGGGCGGTGGGCCGGCTTCTCGAGGCCGCATATGCGGCAGAGCGCGCGGCCGCCGATGGTGTGCCATGTGAGTTGTGCGAGCAGCGTGCATAGGCGTTCGAGCATTTCCTCCTGTGCGGCTATTTGAGTTCGGAGTTGGTCGAGTTGTTGTTGGCACATCGCAGGGCCTCGAGTTGCGTGCGGGTTGCGGAGAAGGCCTGGTCGATGAGCTTGTGATTGAACCGGAGCGAGCCGCCGGTGTTGGCGACGTGCGGACGCAAGACGAAAATGCGCTGGCCGGCATGGGCGCGGCGGTGGACGGAGTGGAGAGTCTCGCCGATCTGATCTTCGATGAGCCAGGCGATGTTGCGCATGAGGCGGGTGAGGATGCCGCCGCGCTCGACGGGGTATTGGCGAGGCGGGGAGGCGATGAGGAAGTAGATGTCGTCGAAGGTTTCCCAATCGGCGGCGAGGCCGAGATAGTTGGTTGGCCCGCCATCGGAGAACCATTCGGCGCCGATGCGGACGGGCGGGAAGACGCCGGCGATGGACATGCTGGCGAGGACTGCGGCGCGGAGATCGCCGGAGTTGATGCCACGCTGCGCGCCGGACGGTTCGTTTGTGGCCCAGACGGTGAGCGGCTTGATCAGCATATCGAAACGCCATGGCACGTGGGCGGCGAGCAGGCCGGAGATTCTGGAGGGATCGAGGAAATGAGAAATCCATCGGATGCGCAACTGCCAGAGGAATCGGTCTCGGCGGACGTGGCGGTCGCGCAAGTTGAGGAGGAGGCCGCGGCACGCGGCAGGGGTCCATCCCCTGGAGTCGAGCGCGGAGATGATGGCGCCTGCGGATGTGCCGGAGTTGGCGGCGCTGTGGATGCCGGCATCGGCGAGGGCGAGCCAGATGCCGCAGTGAATGTCGAGCCCGCGCATGCCGCCGCCGGAACGGCAGAAGAGAACGCGGCGAGCGGCTGAGCGAATCGGCCGCGCGAACTCGTGTTCTGTTTGGATGGCGCCGGTCATGCGACGTCCCTTCGGGTTGCGGCAACCGCCCATCCGTTGGCGATGGCGGCGGCGAGGGTGTGCTCGAAGATGCGGGCTGAGGCCGGCTGTCGGTTCATGGCGATGAGCAGGGAGGGGAGATCGTTCTTGAGCGCGACGAGTTCGCGGGAGAAGGCGTCCCAGCCTTCATAGCGGAGAATGGCGACGAGCCGATTGGCAACGGGCTCGAGGTCCTCGGCCTCGGCCTGCGCATGCAGGCTGCGGGCAGTCTGCAAGAGAGTTGCCATTGCGGCGCGGTCGGCTTGTTCGGCTTCGGTCGGCGGCGGAGCGGGCAGGTCGGGCGCCGGCCCTGCAGCGTTCTGGTCTTGATTGGAGATGGGGGCGGGGTGAAAGGAGTGTTTCAAAGCCCCCGCCCCCTGCGATGAGCCGGGCCCAGGATGAGATAAACCCGGCTGTTGGTTTGACGATGACATTGGGGATGCCGGCGCGGCCGGCGCGGTGACGAGCTCGTCTGCGGGATCGGGTTCCTGGCGGCCGTAGCGTTCGCGCCAGTCTTTGCGGGATTGAGGGATGCCGTGCTTGGCGAAGGCTTCGTCGATCTTGAGGTCGCGTTCGACGTCCTGCTTGGTGCCGGTGGCGAGTTGGAAGTAGGCGAGCGGCTCGACGCCCCGGCCGAACGTGTATTGGATGACGAAACGGTCGACTTGCTCCTGAAGCATTTCGGAGATCATCTCGGCATCGTCGTCTTCGAGGATGTCGGCTTCTTCGCCCTGGAGGCTGGCGCCGGTGCCTTCGCCGGCGGTGCTGGAGATGGTGGAGAGATCGGCGCCGCGCCAGAGCGCGGCGATGGCGCGGTCCATGCGCTCGACGAGCGGCGGGAAGGGCAGATCGCCGGCGGTGTGGACTTCGATGGCATCAATATCGCAGGCGCGGTTGGTGACGGCGGCCCAATCGATGCCGAAGTTGGCGAGGGAGTCGACGAGGTCGTTCCATTCGTCGGAGCCCTTGGCGGCATCGGTCTTGCCGTGCAGCCCGGGCATGCCGAACTTCTCGGAGAAGATGACCCAATCCTTGAGAGGCATGTGCTTGAAGACGTAGCAGATGCTACAGGCCTTCATGAGACCTGAGCCGGTGGTGACCATCCATTCGCCGGGCAGGAGATCGGCGCCGGCGACGGAGCCGTCTTGGGCAATGAAGCGAAGAGCGCCGGTGGTGTTCTCGAAGAACCAAAGCGGGACGAACTTGAAGAGAGCGGAGAGGCCTGCGGGGCTCGGGCGCCAGACGATCTCGTGAACGGCATACTGCTTGGCCTCGGCGTCCATCATCTGGCGGACGAGCAGCTTGACGCTGCCTTTGACGTTGAGGTCCACGGCGGATGTGGCGCGGAGATGATTGTAGAAGTATTCGAGGGCTTCTTTGTGGCGCTGGGATTCCGGGGAATCGTCCATCTGGACGATGTTCCAGCCGTGGCGGGCGACGGCTTTCTTGCGCTTGGGGCAAACGGAGAGGAGGACATCGTCGCGTTCCTCCATCTGCTGCCATGTGTAGGCGGCGTCGGCGACGTAGCCGGTGTCGAAACGGTCGAGATAGCTGCTGAGCTTGCTTGGGGTGAGGCCGCGAATGGGATTGAAGCGCGAGGCGATCTTCTGCTTGACGCGCTCTGCGGTAATGGCGGATTCGGTTTTGGGTTTGGCGCGAGGCATCAGAGGAGGACTCCGGTTGTGCGAGGGATGATGATGCGGCCTTTACGCTCGATGCGCTGGCGCTGGAACGGGCCGGCGGCGGAGCCGGCGGCGCGGTTCATGAGGGCAAAGCTCCAGAAGTGATCGGCATGGCCGGCTTCATCGCTGGTGGCGGCGATGGAAACGCTTCCGCCCGGCGAGACGGTTTTCTCCGGCTTGCGGAGGTCGTCGCGCATCTCGAGATCGCACGGGTGCTTGATGGCGCGGTCCTCATACTCGCCGAGCAGGTCGGTTGCCATGGCCTCGGTGATGCGGACGGTGGGTTGCTTGCGACCGTCGCTCATGAGGCGCTGAGTGATGGGGACGGTTGATGCGAAATTGACGCCGCGCACTTTGTAGGGGCCGTACTTCTCTTGCGTGTATTCGCAGAGGCCGAGCCCGATGCCGGTGAGGTCCATTTCGGCGCGGCGGAAGTTGGGAGCGTCGAGCGCGATCTCGAGATGGCGCTGCTGTTGAGGGAGGCGCATGTTGCGCAGGCGCAGGACGCCGCGCACGAGTTTGAGCAACCCGAGTTGTTCCGCAACCGAAATGACGGTCAGATCCTTCTTGCGGCCGACATCGACGCCGACGAAAAGCGGGCCGACAGCGGAGTGCATGAGGGCGATGGCGGCGTCGGACCAGGCGCCGTCGCAGATGACGCCGACGTGGTTGTCTTCGGCGGCGTTGATGAGGTCGTGAGTGAGGAGAGTGGTGTTTTCGTCGGCCCAGAGGAGTTCGTAGTTCTGGTCGTAGGCGCGCTTGTCGAGGGAAAGAGAGCGGGCTTGTTCCGGAGTGATTTCTTCGCGAGTGACGGGGTGATAGATCTTGAGGCCCTGAGAGTAGGCATCGGACCGGCGCACCTTGCGGACGTTGTAGAGGCCGCTGGTGACCATGGCGAAGAACATGTTGTGGGTGCCGTTCGGGGTGGACATGATGCGGCAGAGGAAATCGGGGTTGCTGGAGAGGATGGGCTCGGCGGCTTCCCATATACCGTAGGAGTCCTCGTGGAAGGCGAATTCGTCGAGGATCAGGTCGCCGGAGAAGCCGCGCGCCGTGCGCGGATTGGCGGCGAGGACTTTGATGCGGCCGACGCGGCCGGCGACTTCGATCCGGGTCTCCATGTTCATGTTCTCATAGTTGTAGTCCGGGGAGAGATCTTCCTGCTCGTGAGCGAGATCGAGCAGACGGCAGACTTCGGCGCACTTCAGATTGAGCTCGGCGCCGTTGTCGCGGCTGTTCGAAAGGACGGTTACAAGCCGGCCCGGCCGGGTGAGCAGCCGGTCGACGGACCAGCCGGCGCCGGTGAAGGATTTGCCGATCTGCCGGGCCCAGAACCAGATGTCGACGCCGGTGCGGCGGTCGAGAAATGCGTCGCGCTGGTAGGGGCGCCACTTGATGATGGAGTTCTTTTGGGTCACTCGGGCACTTCTCCGAAGAGGCGTTCGCGCACGGCGCGGAGTTTCGCCTGCTGGTCAAGGGAGCGGTCGCCGGCGATCTTCTTGAGCGCGGGCAGTTCCTTGAGCGCGGCGGCGGCGGCATCAAACTCGAACTTCTCGCGGGCGAGTTGGAGCTGCTTCTGCTCGAGTTCCTGGGCGCGCGACTGGAGGACGAGGCCGAACAGGGCCTTGACGTCCTTTGGGGATGCGCATTGCTTGACGAGCAGCTCGAAGGTGCGCTGCTTGAGCAGATCGATCGAAGCTTCATCGAATTGGCCAGGCGTTTCGGACGCGGCCTTGGCGAGTTCGTCGGCCGTGGTAACGGCTTGCTCCCGCCTGGCGAGGAGCACGTCGGCCGCGATTTTCGGATAGAAGTCGGAAAGGGACGAGACGGACGTGGCCACGCCGAACTCGCTCGCGAGAAGGTCGCGGATCTTCTTGAGGGCGAGCGGCGGATCGTCGCGCAGGCCGTACCACTCGGCGAGCTTTTCCCTCTGCTCGCGGGGGAGGGCGTCGAGCTTGCTGTCGGAGCGCGGCTTTCTCATGTCAGGGCGGATCCTGCTGTAGGAGCGCTTTGCGGCCGGCGTCGGTGATGCGCCATCTGCGCGGGCCGCCGAGCGGCGGCGATTCGAAATCGACATAGGCGTGGCGTTGGAGATCGCGGAGAGTGAGGGCGACTTCGCCCGGCGTGATGGGGATGTCGAGAATGGCGTTGATCTGGGCGTAGAGGACATCCTCGGGCAGCGCATAGGCTTGGCACTCGGAGAGAGCGTGGAGGACTTCGCGGCGCAAGAGATGAGTCTTGTTGTCGATGGACATCATGGATCCTCCGGGCAGACGTAATTGGCGTTGCGCACGCACGGCAACATGGAGATCCGGCCGTCGATGCGGTGGAGCAAGCGCACCGACTGATCGAGGCGAGAGTGGAAGCCGCGCTCCACGTCCTCGATCCTGGCATAGATGCGGGCGCGGCCTTCATGGGCCTCGGCGCGGACGGCATTGAGATCCGAGCGCGTGGCGACATCGGCGTCATCAGCGGCGGCGCGGCGGCCGCGCAGAATGGCATAGCCCTTGATGAGCATGTATATGACCGCCAGGAAACAGGTGAGCATGAGGAACCAATCGTTGAACGTAGCCGGGATCGGAGGAGGCGGAGACGACTGCGCGAGGAAGAAGAGAGGCGGGACCAGGGCGGCGCATGGGACGGTTGCGCCGCCCTGGCGGTTAGGGATGATTGCCGGATGATCGAGGATCTTAGATATGTGCGGATGAGTTACATGGCGCATGCTCCTTGACTGCAAGCGAGATGGGTTTTCGTTCACGCCGCAGTTGTAACACTGCGGGCGCGGAAAGCGTTAGGAGAGGGTGCGGTGCGTGCGATGGATGGAGAGAAAAACGCCCCCGGGAGAATCCCAGGGGCGCTTTTGCGGGTCGCCCGCGCGGTTTTGGGCGCGCGGGTTCCCGATCCCGTGAAAAGGACGCGCGGTTAATCCGGATGGCGCAAGAGCTTCGCGAAAATGTGCATGATGCGGTAGCAGGCAAAGCCCATGGTCGTAACGATCATGAGCCAGATCGCCGCGAAGACTCTCTGCCAGGTGCTGCCTGCTTGCCACTCAATGACCAGCCCGACCCCGCTCCAGATGGCCAGGGCGAGCGACCAACGGATGGCCGTCATGAAGTAGTCGATCAGGATGACGTGGTAATCTGCGTCCTTGACAATGCGCATGATGCGGCGGTCTTCCATCGAATAGATTATCGATTTGGCGGTGGCCAGGAAGCCCATCGAAATGGCGCTCACGTTGATGGCGGCGGCGAGCAGATCGCATATCGTCTTTGGAAACGTGGCGCCACTATAGTTGAAGAGAGATATGCCCAGCGCGCTCACGACAAGCCCGACCAGGTACGGGTACGCCTTTTCGCGATGGAGTTTCATGGCTCGTCTACGGTCGGCGCAGGAGGGCCGATATCTCCTGGCGCCTTCGGCTCCAGGCCTCTCTCAACCTGTCTCGACGCTGATCATACGACACTCGGCGATCGTCCTCAAGGCTGACCTCAACTTTGTCGGTCAGCCGGTCCTGTATAAAGTCAACGATTTCCTTATCGAGCATAGAGAGCCCGTCCTCCTCGATTTCCCTTACGCCGTGCACGCGCATGGTTCGGACGGTCTTGTGGGTTCCCTGGCAAAAACGCCAGAGGCGTTGTATCGCCTGCAAGACGGGCTGGCGCGCCAATCCCCCGGATCGGTTTCCCATTGAAAGTTCCAACTTGAGATTCGGCGCGCGCGTGGTAGCCATGATGTCCAGCATCTCTCCAAAGCCCACATCCTCAGCGTCGAGTTGCTTGGCGTTTTCGATGCCGGCAATCCGAATCTCCACCTTTTTCAGCACGCTCATCGCATTGAGGCGCTTCATGACATCCGGACGGAGTATTGGCACAAGAAATATCGGCTCATCCAAGCCGGCAAGTTCCTGGCAATAGCGCGCGAACTTGAATGCCGATGTCCCAAAATGATTACGCTGCAACGTGACGACCTGCATCTCCGGCGTATAGAGGAATGCCGTTTCTTCTCCTACGCCTTCGTCTTCCTTCAGGTCAATGGCCTCTATGCCACCATGGATGCTCGCCTTCACCGGGATGTCTTCCATTCGGATCTTAATCACTTCGCCTTCCAAATATTCGCGCCATTCATGGAATTCATGCAAGCGGAAGGGCACGCCTTGGAAGTCAACATTCCGACTGTCGTCATCAGGAAGATTACCGATATTCCGGAGGAGCTGCTCGAGAGTCTGCTTGGCGTGCGGGGGCATTTCTACATGCCAATAGTCTATCGTCATTTCCCTCGACATCGTGACTACTCCTTTCGTTCTCCACCGAAAAAGCAGGACAGGTCAGTTGATCTGTCCTCTACCCTCGTCTGCCGCGTTGGGATCAGTATTCGCGCCTCAATGCCGCCAGCGCCGAAAATGCTTCGGTTGAAAGGGCTTCATCCCGGTGCCTGGGGAATCCATTGCCGGGCGAATGGAGACTGGCTGAGTTGGTTTGATATTCCCGGATGTTGGAATCGTTCCGCCCAACAGTTCCTGGAACTGGATCCCGACAAAAGCGATCAGCGGATTACGCACGATATAGATTTGGAATGGGGATATCTGTCCAGGGAGAACCGGGTTGAAATCTATCAACGAAGAATCCGAGGTGACGAACGAACCGTTTGCCGTGTAGCATGATGCGACCGCTAGAACGGACCTCAGGTTTCCGCGCGTTATATTTCGCACCTCGCCGTCAACGATGATCCATTCATCGTCAATGGACCAGTGCCAATGTGCCACGGCGAGCTTCACTGATGGCTCGGCCGGCCATGGATCTTCTCGACAAGAAGAAACTGTTTTCGACGGCGCGGAGTGGATGGTTTGCTTCGGAGTGCCGGCGGCAAGGGGCGGAAGGCTTTCCCTAACTCTGTCCTTTCTCGATGCATCGAGATTGCGATTGAGCTCAGCATTTTCCGCTGCAATTTCTGCGAGGCGGTTTGTCAATATATTCAGTCGATCTTGGCTCCGCTGAAGCGCGGCCCGCGCGCATTCCGCATCGCGATTCAGTGATTTTGCCTGCCGTTGGAACACGGGCTCCACATCTCGTAATGTCCTCAAGAGTCGTGCAGCCCGGACATGTCTTTCCAATCCCCATAGGCCCAGGCAGACCATCGCGGCTGCGAGAACGTAGCAGATCAAACGGAATCTTCGATGCGGCCTGCGCTCCGAGCGAACGTCCGGTACATCCGTCACGATGTCGCCCGAGCAATGCGGGCATTTGAAGTGAACATCAGGCATCGGGCTTTCCTCCTTTCCATACCACATGGCGATTGCGCCGCATTGCCGGGGACCGGAGCCGGCCAAATTCTCAATGGTTGAGAATTTCATGAATGCGTGCCAAGGCCATCTGTGCGACGCTCACCGGCGGACCGCGAAGCCTTCTATTGTCTTGAATGAATGGTTCTCCTGCTATTCTTCCACATCCCATTCCTCGCCGCACTTGTGGCACTTCAACTTTGCGGGTGGGTTCTCCAGATCGTAGCTGATGACGGCCGAACAACCTGGACAACTGACGGCTTCCACCTCGCGGGATTCGGTCGGCTTTTCGGCTATGGCGGTTTCGAGGACACCCAGAAGCCTGGCGAGCTGGGATCGGATGACCCACATATCCTTGGCGATGCGAGATAGATTCCCCCAGATGAAGAGCGGCGCGATAAAAAGGCAGACCCCGACTATGAAGGCTGCCGCAAAAAGGACGATCAGCAAGAGCACGCTGCCGAAGGCGAAGAAATCCGTCATGGGGTAGGTTCCTATCGTTTATTGTTTCGGCTATTTCTTTCGGCTGCTCTTCCTTGCCATATGCTGTCCGCGCGGCTCTCGCACGACGCGAAAATCGCCCCCCTCAGACAGAATCTCCCGTCGCAAGACCTGCGTGATATAGGCGGATTTGCTCAGCCCAAGCTCGGTAGCCCGTTGCTCGATGAGGGCATTGAACTCAGCGGAACAGCGAAACCCGCATAATTTGGTCTTCATTGAAGCCCTTGTAAAACATTTTCTTACAAACGTCAAACAGAAAAGTGAATTGGGTAAGAAAATATGTTTGACAATCGATGCCAAATGTTTAACATAGTTTAACATCATGAGAGCCATGCAAAAATCGAAGACAGTGTTTGTGGGCTTTCGCGCCCCGGAGCCGCTGATCGACGCACTGCTTCTGCGAGTGCGCGCGGAGGATCTTGACATTTCAAAGTTCATTAGGCGGGCGATCCGAAAGGAGATCGCCATGGACGGCATCCGGAATGTGAAACCCTCATGAGCACGGGAAACAAATCTCCGATCACGCCGACCCAACTCGACCTGTTCGAGAGCGACATCACGCTCGGCACGACGAAGGTGATGTATCGCCCGGACGAGGTCGCCAGCATTCTGACCATCTCTCTGAGCCAGGTGTACAACCTGATCGACACGGGTGAGCTCGAAGGGGTCGCCGTGAACAGCGCAGTGGACCCGCAGCCGGAACGGGTGCATCGGCGGGTGACAGTGCGGAGTCTGGAGGCGTTCATCAACCGGCGGCGGAAGATGGCGATATGAAAGGAGCGTAATGAGCAAGGGGCAGACCATGGCAGTCGGGAAACCGGCGATTGACTCAGTGGAGGCGCGTACGATTGCGACGCGAGTGCTGCAATGGCACCAGGCTTCGTTCAGCCATGCGCAGCGCGCAGTCATCAGCGCAGTGGCGTGCGGCATACAACTGGCAAAAGGAAGGGAACAGCTTCCTCACGGTGCGTTCCGGAAATGGTCGAAGAAGTACTTCCCGATGATCAGCGAGCGGAGCGTTACGAACTATCTGGCCATCACGAGTCACCTCCGGCTGAAGAGCCCCCGCAAAATGGCAACAGTTGCCAATTTGCTGGATTGCTCTCCGGACAAGATGTCCGACACGGACTATCAGCACGTTGGCGCGAACGTGCAGAATCTCGTCGACGGCCGAAGCGTGCGCGGGCTGCTGGAAGACGCGGGCGCGATCAAGCCGAAGAACACGAAGGTGCAGCGAGGGAAGGAGAGGGAAGACCGGCGTGTCCGGCTCGGCCTTTCGGAAGAAGAGTTCAAGCAGCGTGAGGCCAAGGAGTGGGCGGAGCAAGTGGGGGAGTTGCTCGGCATGGCGGAAGTGCACGGGAAGTATCTGGTGGATAACGACCTCTTGACGTTGGTGGCGAACGCGATGCCCAAAGCGTATCAGGCCCTGGGCCTGGCGCCGAACGTGACAGAGGAAGCGGAGGCCTCGGCCGAGCGGGAAACAGACTCGATATCGAGCGGCCATATGAAGGTGATCGCGGCCGGGTTCGATGTGTACCGCCTGGATTTGTCGATTCCCGGGATCAAGCAGCTCGCGAAGAGCGAGAAGCGCACCACGAGCGGGCAGAAGGTGGGCCGGTCGTGGCAGACGTGGAAGAGATGCGTCTCCCAGACTGCCGCGAAACTGGCGTGGCGCGAGCTGATGGACAACGACCCGAAAGCCATTGGAGCGTGAGGTGATCGAATGCCTGACCAGCGAATGGAACAGAGAGACGGGCCGGTACCGGGGGATCCTGCTTCGGAACAATTGCCGTGGGAACAATGGGAAAGACTGGCAGCTCGTGGCGCGAACGCGGCGGGAGTTCGACACGGCGGCGGAGGCGGCCGGGATCATGGAGGCCGCCGTGCGCCGCAAGCCGTGGGAACGAAAGGAGACGGCGCGATGATATGGGCAATCGGCACGCTGATCATTTGCGGGCTGTGGGTGGCCAGGGCGAACGGCCTGGCGACGCCGTGGTGGGTATGGGTGGCGGCGGTCATGATGATCGTGATCGGGATGAGCAAAGAGAGATGAGCGCACACCAACTCGGACAGGCAAAGCGGTGGCAGCGCGAGAAGGCGCTGAGGCTGCACCATATCTGCCGGGAACTGCGCGAGGCGGAAGCGCGCGGCACGGCGCTGAAAACGGCCGTGCATACGGCATGCAGCCGGCATGCGGGGACCGTGCTGGACGGCGGCGACGGGAAGATGCGGACGTTGCCGCTATCGGAATCGACCCTGCTGAGGCACTACTACACGTGGAAGAGGGCCGGGGAGGATGTGGGCGTCTTCATTCCTTCTTATAAGGGGCCGCAATCAAAGGTGCCGCCCGAGCTCGTGCGAGAGTTCCATCGGCGGTGCACCTTGCCGGGCATGGCGAACGTGAGCGTGGTGATCGATTGGCTGCACCGCGAGTGGCGGCAGGGCATGAACCTGCCGGGCCTGGGCACCTGGCAGGAGTGGTGGGCGGAGAACCGGCCGGAGTGGCCGCTCCCGAGCGCGGCGCCGGATTTCCCGATCAGTCGGCGCACGTTCTACAAGCTGCAGCCATGCAGAGCGGAGCGCGCGATGGGAAACAAGGGCATGGCGGCGGCGCGCAAGGAATTGCCGTGGCTGGAGCGCGACACGAGCCGGCTTCGGCCGGGGGAAGTCTACGTCTTTGACGATGTGCGGTTGGATATCCTGGCGCTGGATGACTACACGAAACAGCCGACCGAGCTGCAGGCCTACATCGCCTATGAGGTCGGCTGCCGATATATCCCCGCGATTCTCATGCGCCCGGCCAACGCGATGCTGGCGCGCGATGTCGACATGCTCGTGGTGCGCACGCTGAAGGCGTTGGGAATCGGCCGGGGCTACACGACGCACCTGGTTTTCGAACGCGGCACTGTGACCATGAGCATGGCGGCGAAAGAGACGCTGGAGAAAGCGTCGGAAGGCCGCATCAAGGTGCACTTCACCGGCATGAACGGCGGAAAACGGTGGACGGGCGCGCACCGCGATGTGGCAAGCGGGCACTGGATGGGCAAGGCGGTGCTGGAAAGCTTCATGCGCAGCTTGCACCTTGCGCTCATGACGTTGCCGGGCCAACGCGGCAACTCCTACAAGAACCAACCCGCCAACCTGGGATGGATCGGGCAGGGCCAATTGCCGGCAGCGGAAAGCCTGGCGCGCGAGGCCGCGATGCTGGCAGAGGTGCAGATGTCTTTCGAGAAGCGCGTGGCGCTCCGGATGCCGCTCCTGTGGGCGAGTCAAGTAAACCTGATTTTGCGCCAAGCCATCAAGTTGCACAACGAAAGCCGTGGGCATCAGTTCCAGGGCTTTGGCATGGTCACCCAGCGCGAGACCGCGCCGGGTGTCTGGGAGGATATTGCATGAATCTGACGGGCCTTCGTAACATCCACGTCCCCGCACCAAGCTCCGTCCTGACAATTTCCCGTTCCGATCCGCCCGTCGAAAGCCCGCCTCCAGATTTCACGCCACGTCATCAGAAAGTGAGCCGCGCGCCGGCCGAGGAACTCCAAGCGCGGATTGCCGCCATCGGGGCGCCGGAAGCGATACCCGACGCCTTGGCCGCGATTATCCTCTCGAAGCAACGGCGCGAGACAGTGGCGGCAAACGGCATCAGCTTCATCGAGGCCGGCACCACGTACCGATACTGGCATGAGAATTCCGCCACATGCCGCAAGGTGGGCGAAAAGGTGCTCTTGCTGTATGACCCGGACGAACGCGACGTCATCTATATCATTTCCGAGTCCGGCGAATACGTCGAGACCGTGCCGCGCGCGGACAAGGTGGAATGGTTCAGCGCGGACATGGACAAGCAGATCGAACGGCACCGCCGGGTGGCGAAGCGCGTGCACGAAGGGCTAAAGAAGACGCACGCGCTCACGGCCAAACGCGAGCACGACCGCACGAAGGCCAACGCGGAGGCGCTCCAATTCGCCCACGAGTTTCGCCCGGATCAGCCCGCGCCGGCCGAGGATCGGCCGGCAGCCCCCTGCGCGCCGGCAGCCGCCATGCCGCGCGCGCTGGCGTTGAGCGACCGCATCGAAGGCGTGCGGCGGTTCAAGGCCGATTTCGAGGATCGCCGCGAACAGGCCGCCGCGCGGATCGCCGCGACGCGCGGATCGATAGAAGACGTCTACCAACGCGATGCGGAAGGCGACGCGATGCAGGAGATGCACGACTTTGACGAAGCCGAGGCGGATGTGGAGGCCTTGGCGAAGATATACGGGAAGTAGTGCGGCCGGGGAGACGGCCGCGAAACAGCGAAAGGAGTAGCGCATGCAGGAACCCACCACAGCCGAAGCCGCCCGCGAGGAGAAGACGCCGAGCGCCACCTTGCCGATCAGCGGCGACACGGTCAAGAAGGCACTTGCCCGGAAGCTGGAGCAGGGCGAGATCACCCAAGAGCAGTCGGAATTGCTCTGGTGGTATTTCGCTTGGTGCAAGAACAACGAATACAGCTTGAGCATCGCGACGCGCGAGCTCGGCTTCAATTCCAACAGCACCCTCTCGCGCGCGTGGGGCGGCACGTATGGCGCGAAGCTCGACAACGTGACATCGCGCATCGAGCGGTACAAGAAGATCGCGATCGGCCGGGCGATCTCGCGACGGACCCCGTTTGTGGAGACGTCCATCTGGAAACGGGTGCGCGCGGCCTGCGACGCGGCGGCCATGTCGAACACGATCGTCTTCATCTACGGAAACAGCCAGATCGGGAAGACAACGGCCCTTGAGGAATATACCCGGCGGAACAACCACGGCCAGACGAAGTATGTACGCATGCCCGTGGGCGGGGTGCAGATCTTCATGAAGGAAATGGCGCGGGCCTGCTTCGTGAGCACGACATCCTGCTTCGAACGGCTGCGCGAGCGCGTGCTCAATGCCATAGACGACCGGACGCTCGTGATCATCGACGAAGCCCACCAGTGCTTCCTCAGCTATCAGCACGGTAGCCAGGTGAAGGTGATGGAGGTCATCCGGGAGATCTACGACCGAACGAAATGCGGAATGGTCCTTTGCGGCACCAACGTCTTCCGCCATGAAATACAGGAAGGCGCACACGCCAAGATGCTGGAGCAGCTCCGGCTGCGCTGTACGCACCCCATACAGCTCCCAAACAAGCCGCCGGCCCCCGACCTGGAGCGCATCGCAAAGGCCTTCAACCTGCCGGCGCCGAAGGACCAGGCCCAAGAGATCATCAAGGAGATGATCCACAAGTCCGGCCTGGGCATGTACGTCAAGTATCTCCAGGCTGCGGCCCGCATGGCCGGTCAGGAAAAGAAGAGGCTCACGTGGGACCACTTCGTCCAGACCCACGACATCATCGCGAAGCTGAGCAAGTGAGGGGGGACGGAGACAATGCCTGAAAATAGAACTCAGAGAATCACGCATGACCTCGATCCCGCGCAGAGCGGCATCGACCTCGTCAAGTGCTTCCAGGTGGCCACGAGGAAGATTCTGCGGCGGATGCATCGCGATGAAGCCTTTGCGCGGCTGATGTACGGCACGGAGGTCTATGACGCCCTCCTGCGAGCCTATGCCGAAAGCCTCGGCAAGAGCCTGCCGTTCGAATTGCCGCGTCTGATGGGTGTGGCGGAAATCTGGGCCTTCTTGCACGACTGAACAAGACGAAAGGAGTAGCACATGCCGATCGATTCTCTCGAAGACGCCGATGCGGTGATGCGCACGATCGCGATCAGCCGGGGCCAGATCGATCTCGAGAAGGCGCGGGCCGTCTCGCTGATCGCCGAGATCAAGGCGATGTACGAGAAGAAAATCGCCTTACCGGATGCGATACTCAAGGCAAGCGCCGCGCGTTTACAGGAATTCGCGCGCGAGCATCCGGAACACTTCCAAAGGCCGCGCATCCGCGTGACGGATTGGGGCAGCTACGGATTCCGCAAGAGCAAGCGGCTCGAGATCGACGACGAAGACGTGCTCTTCGAAACGCTCGTTGACGCCTACCGGCACAACCCCCGCAAGTTCGCCGCATGCCTGAAGGTGGAGAAGGCGCTGGTCAAGGACCAGATCAAGCGATGCCTGGAAGAGACGCCGGGATGTCTCGAAGGCGCTCGCGTCGAGGAGACGGACAATTTCTCGTGCAGCCCGAAGCCCGGCGTAACGGAACAACCAAAGGTGGAGATTCCGGCCGACGCGGCCGGGGAATAGGAGCTCCGCAATGGCCGCCGACAACACATCTCAGAGAACGCCGCCGATAGACCCGGCGGCCGAGGCTATGGCGCAACTGAACACCACCATCAGCCTCCTCAAGATCACGCTTCGCGCATTCGAGACAACGCGCGCGAATCTCGAACGTCATTCTCTCTTCGCCGGCCCCAGGCGCGAATCGACCGACGCACCGGAGGTCAAGAGGTCATGACTACGGCCTTCGCCATATGGCTCGCGCTGTTGTTCATGCTGATCGGGTTCACCTTCGGCATGTACTACGGCCGGCTGACGACGCTGCGGGATTCCACGATGCTGAGAGACGCCACGACGCACATGCGTCGATGCCGCCACAGATTGGAATCCGTCCTCTCCGCCTACCCCGCCATCACGACTGAGATCCCGATGCCGCCAGTCTTCCCCCCTGGCAACGTCCCGAACATCCCGCGCGACATCCCCCCGCCGCCCGTCCGCCGGCCGGTACCGGAGACTCCGGAAGATGCGGAGTGGGATTCCCCTCCGCCGCCGCTACAGGTCTCCTGCCCGCGCTCTCCGAGTGGGTATTGCGCATGCGCGGAATGCGAAGACCGGAACGAGGCCTGGCTTCGACGCACCAACAAGGAGATCCCCCATGCCTGATCCCCGTTTCGAAGAATGGGCCATCATCGAACTCTTCGGCCACCAACGAATCGCCGGAAAGGTCTCCAACCAGGAGATCGGCGGCGCGTGCTTCATCCGCGTCGACGTGCCCCCCGTTGAGGATCGCGCCGGCTTCACAAAGCTGTTCGGCTCCGGCGCAATCTACGCCATCACCATCACCGACGAAGCCACGGCCACAGCCGCCGCCGGCTACTACGAGCCCGATCCCATGAACAAGTGGACCATCAAGGAGATGCTCGAATCCCGCGCACTCCCCGAACATGCGGACGACGAATGCTAACCCGCCGGCAAAACGGAATCTACCGCCCCCTCGTCAAGAAGGCCTGGTTCGCCCACTGCGAGGATACCGGCGAACCGCCCAACAACAAGTCGGCCCATGACGCCTGGTACCGGCAACAACTCATGGACGCCTGCGGCTTTTACACCACCAAGCAGTGCAACTCCGCTCACGACTTCGAGTACATCATGGCCCACTTCGAACGCCTAGCGGGCGCCGGCACGTATTGGCAGGACCGCGCCTCAGTCGGTGAGGAGCGCCGCGCCCTCTGGCGCCTCCAGCAAACCATGCGCAACGCCAACGTGACCTGGCCCTACGTCGAGGGTGTCGCAAAGCACATGAACCTCCGCCTACCCATCAAGGACCTACCGGCAAAACTCATTCTGAAGCTCAACTCCGCCCTCTATCTCCACTGGCAGCGCCAGCAGAAGAAAGGAGTCTCGGCGTGATCATTACCGACGCCCGCCGCCGCTCATTCCTTGACTCTCTCGATGACGCCGATTTCGACGTGGATCCATGGGAGGCCAAGTTCCTGGAGTCCAACATCGACCGCCAGAACTTCACCCTTGCCCAGAGGGAATCGATCGACCGCATGATCCGAAAATACGGCCACCGCCTGGATTGGTGAAAGGAGCCACATGCCAGCCATCAACTACAAGGCGCGCTTCGCCGAGGACGTCCGGACCGGCCGCAAGCGCTCAACAATCCGGGCCGAGCGAAAGCGCCCCTTCAGCCTGGACGACACCCTCTATCACTACACGGGCATGCGCACAAAGAAGTGCCGGCTGCTCCTGGTCAACAGGCCGGAGCGCATCCGTGGGATCCACATGTTTGTTGGGGGTGTTACGCTGGAGACGGAGACGGGGATCTGGCTGTATTCGTGGTCGTCGATCGTTGTTGCACGCATCGCCGTGAAGGACGGATTCGAATCGACTCACGACATGTACTGCTTTTTCAGGGAGACCCACGGCTTCACGTTTCATGGCCAACTACTCGAATGGTAAGGAGCGACACACATGGGCTATTGGATCCATCGCCCGCCAGAGTTCCGGAAAGTCCTCGAGCCCGAGCTCGTCATCGAGAAGATCCCCTGGGTATGCCTCGACTGCAAACACCGATGGATGGACCGTGCGGACTGCAAGGGCATACAACGACGCGGCTGCCCGAAGTGCGGCTCGCACAGGTTAATAGACATTAATGTTACGTTCGTCGGGTATCTATGACTCTCGCCGAACAAATAGAAGAGTACCTCCTGGAGCGCCTCGATTGGGTTTCCACGAAGGAAATCGTCGAGCGGTTTCAACTTCCGGACGACCGGCCGCTCCGGTCGGTCAAGGGGAAGCCCGGCCTCTGCACTCTCTATGCCGTGAGTGGAGATAAGGGTCTCAAGCACGTCACACTCGCGACGACGGCAGAATGGGAACACTTCCGTCATCGCATCCGCCGGCACGCCGTCTCGGAGTTAGTGCGTCTCCGAGATCTCGGTCGGCGCCGCATGGATGTTGCGCGCCAGACGAGGCGTTTCATCTGCGAACGCGATTCAGGACAAGGACTTCTCTACTCTCAGAATGAATCAGCCCTGGTCTCGAAAGAGACCGGGAAGTAAGCAAGGGGGCTGTCATCCCCCTCCACCGACACGTGTTACAAGCACGCGTCACCCTGACGGGCTACCTCCCGGCCATTCACGCATGGGAAAGCCCAAAGGATAACCGATGGAGGTAAGGATGCACAGCCCCCGATTTTCAACCGCCCCGAAAGGCCGACTCTCAGACGAATTCATCGCCCCGCCATTCACTGTCCTGGACGCCCGGCAAGGCTATTGGATCAAGCGCAAGCGGGAATGGTTCACATATCTGAACCGGCCCAAAAAACCGTCCGTGACCATGCATTATGGCCGCAACGTCGACCGCACCGTCTACGATCGGATTCCTGCCTGGATGCTCGGCAATAGCATGACGCGTGCGAGCGATTTCGACCCCGTCCTCTGCGAACTCATGCTTCGATGGTTCTGCCCGCCGGAGGGGAGGATCCTCGACCCATTCGCCGGCGAATCGACCAAGGGGCTCATCGCGGCCAGGCTCGGTTACGAGTATACCGGCATCGAGATCCGGCCGGAGCAAGTCCGCACGAACCGCCGCCAGGCCAATCGCCTGCGCCTTGCCCCGAAATGGATCGTCGGCGACGCCGCCGATATCACACGCCTACTGCCAGGCCGGCGTTTTGATGGCATCCTAACGTCGCCTCCGTACTGGAATCTGGAAGCCTATTCATCGAGGGACGCCTCTGGAGTCATCGACTACTCCGACTTCATCGCCTGGTACCGAGACATCCTCACAAAATGCGCGGCCAAACTGAGGAACAATCGCTTCTTCGTCATCAAAGTTGGTGAGGTTCGAAACCGTCGCGGCCGCTTCGTAAATTTCGTCGGGGATACCATCACCATTCTCGCCGGCGATGCCGGATTGACCTACTACAATGAGGCCATTCTCTTCACGCCGGCTGGCACGCTTCCGCTCCGCGCCGCGATCCCGTTTAGGATGAATCGAAAGCTCGGCAAGGCCCACCAAAACGTACTCGTCTTTTTCAAGGGCAACACAGGAGATATCCGCCATGAATTTCCACAGCGAATTGAGACTGCTGATCTTTCCAAATAAGAGACTCCGTGCTGAGGCTATTCGGGATTTTCTGAAAGCGTCAGGACGCGAAGGCGTGGTTTGCTTCTCGTGCGGAAATGCCACTCAGGCGCTCAAGGATGCCGGGATCCACACCGTGGCCATATCAGAACACGACGAACTCTCGACCAAGAAGTGGTGGGAACATTCTGAGATAGTCAAGACCTGGCCGCATCTATTGGATGCCACCAGCGGCCACTTGGCGGCCCCCATCATGCTGAGGGTTGCCGAGGCCTTCAAGGCCCATCTCGGCCCCCTGGACCCCGCCGTTACTTACGTCGTCCCGACGGGCTCCGGAGAGACTCTGGTCTGCCTCAAGATGGCGTATCCAGACATCAGGTTCCTGGCACTGTACAACGTAAGCCCGGCCACGGCTTGGGAAGAAAAGGCCCCCCTCAACTCCCTGGTCCGCGCCATCTCGCAACGCCTCATTCGGTAGTTGATCGGCGCGGCGACTTCTCCTCGAGTTCCATCCCTTTTGCGGTCCAGAAGGATATCACGAGGAACAGCGTCTCCAGTCCGGCAAGTATCCCGAGAAAGACCTTGAACCTCAGCCCAAAGAGATACGCAACAAGCAACGCCAAGTAGTAGATGATGCCGGTGGATGCGCACAGAATCACAGGGCGAACCCCCGGAGCGTCCGGATAGCAAAACAACCTCTGGGGCGGCACAAACATGTTGATCAAACAGATGGGAAGCGTGAACGAAATCGAAAGAAAGACGAGTTTGAGCGCACTAGACTCTTTCACTAGTTCTGGCTTGAAGTGATAGAGCAAAAGTAAGCCCGGTCCTACGATGGCAAAAAATGACAGCACGACTACCAGTACATCCAGCCGGTCCATCTTCTTGATTTCCTCAAGCCATCCCATCTTCTTCCCTTCCATTATTTCGACACTTGCGGCCACGCCACGTCGGCAGGATACCCTCCCTGCAGCCGTCATGCAAGCCCTCCGCATCCGTTCTGCTCACGCCGTGCAGCCCCTTACCCAAACCTAGGGCAACACCCCCGCATCCGTTCAAAATATATTCTCAAACCTGGTTCAAAATGCCCGAGTCCCCATCGATTCATCCCAAACCAACCTCGCTCGCCGTGCACGCAGAAATTCCCTGTCATTCGGGCTCTTTCGGGATGGTGCGGGCTGATTCGGGCTATGCCAAACCGCCCGGCGGACCGGAGCTCGGCGCTGAAACGCCGAGCGAATACGGGCGGAGACTCCTTACCCTCGTGCGAACCGCCGTCCTGGGTGATGAGTAAGCCATAACCGGGCCGCTGATTCAAGGTCGTTGTCGTG
>JAFGHX010000126.1 GCA_016929905.1 Kiritimatiellia bacterium | reverse complement strand
GGGAGGGGGGGCGGGGGGGGGGGGGGGGGGGGGGGGGGGGGGGGGGGAGTCGGGCTGCCGAGTTCGGCCACGGGCTGATCGGACTCAGGCCAAGAGTTTGCGAGTAAGTTCTCGAGTAAGTTCTCGAGCAAGCTCGCGAGTAAGTTCTCGAGCAAGTTCTAATTTTGCCGCACACGCAGGTTGGTGGGGCGGGCGGGCATGGCGGGGGCGGGCGTGTATTCATAGGCGCCTTGGTCCGGCCTGGCGCCGGCATACGGCAGGCTGACGCCGATGCCGGTGCTCCAGGAGCGGGGCGCATCGAGCGTGAGGGTGTTGGCGGCGTAGTCGATCGCGACGACGGCGGCGGTCTGCGGCTGGCCTTCGAGCTGGATGCGGTCCGCCTCGATCACGCCCATGCCGTCGGTGAAGTAACCGGCGTTCTCAACACGGAGGATGGCGCTGTTGGTGCCGGCGCCGGTCGTGCGGGTGAGGAATCCGCCGTTGTCGATGCACGGGCTGTCGGGCTGCAGGTGGAAATCGAACACGCCGAAGTCGAACGGGTCGGCCGGCCCCTCCAGATCGATGAACCGAGGGTCGCCTGCGTGCTCCCAGTTGTTGGTCGCGAACTGCTCGGCCGGGTCGACGTAGTAGTAGTAGACGGCGTAGAGCTGATTGTCATGGAAGATGTTGTTCTTGATGGCGACGTGGGTCATGGCGTTGTAGGCGGGGTCGTTCACCCAACGCGCGAGCATGAGGCCGCACTTTCTGGGGTTCCAGTCGTCGAGGAGCAGGTAGCCGTTCTTGTAGAAGACGTTGTGGTAGATGTAGTTCTCGCTGGCGTCGTTCAGATTGCCGCTGTCCACGCTCAGCGCCAGCCCGGCCCCGTCGCAGTCATAGAAGATGTTGCGCCGGACAATGTTGTACCGGGTCCGGACACTGAGGCCGGCCGAGGAGACCTGGTCGGGCGGCACGCCGGAGAAGACGATGGCGTTGTTCTCGATGATGTTGCGGATGTTGTTGTCGGGCTGGCTGCTGTTGAGGATCACACAGCGGTTTCCGCACAGGCCGCCGATGTCCGTGCGGTGGCAGGGGTACCATTCCTCGTTGTGGAAGGTGTTGTGGCGGACGACGTTGCGGTTGGCGTAGACGCCGAGGATGTGGTGGCCGCCGTGGAAGAAGGTGTTGCTGGCGATGAGGTTGTAGTCGCTGGGGTCGACGCTGGCGTCGCTGCCGATGTCGAGGTTGCAGCCGTAGTCCTGGTAGCTGTCGCTGTAATAGGTTTCGGACCCGTACCGGGAGAAGGTGCAGTTGACGATGCGGTTCGACTGCGACCCGGAGTAGAGGCGGGACCCGGCCCAGGTGGCGGGGCCGGCGGGGTTGTCGAACCGGCAGAATTCGATGGCATTGTGGTGCGAGGCGGACAGGTAGAGGTTGCGGGGGCAGTCGGAGAAACGGATGCCGGCGACAGTGATGTAGGACTTGGAATCGAGGCGGACGGCGTAGGCCGTCTGCCGCAGGGTGACCGTTTCGCCGTCGTGGGCGCGATAGGCGATGCGCGCGGTCTCGGACGTGCCGGAGCCGGCGGGGCGGATGTAGTCGTTGGTGTAGACGCCCGCCCGGATGCGGACGGTGTCGCCGGGAACGAGCGCGGCGTTGGCTTTGGCGAGGGTGCGCCAGGGCTGGGAGAGGGTGCCCGGGTTCGAATCGGAGCAGGCGCCGCCGACGGAGTCGGTGTCCACGTAGTAGGTGGCCGCCCGGACGGCGGCGGACAGCGGGCAGGCGGCGAGGCTTATGGCGAGCAGCCGCCTGGCGTTTCGGGCGCGGAGTCCGTTCATGGCCTGTCCTCCTGTGGTGCGCCTGGCTCGCCTGAACTGGCGGGGCCGTGCGACGGTTGAGTCTGGACCGGCAGCACGGGCGGCTGTTCGCGGGCCGGCGCCCGGCGGAAGCGGCTGAGCCAGAGCAAACCGATGCCGCCGAACGCGCCGGAGAGCAGGGCGCAGAACCCGAGCAGGACGGCGCGGCCGGGCGTATCGAGTGCGGGCGTAGCGGAGATGGCGTTGATGTATTGCCACATGTTGCCGGACAGGTCGGGATGGGCGAGCATGAAGACAGAGGAGTAGATGCTCCAGGCCAGCCCGCTGACCACGAGATAGCCGAGTATAGAACCGGTGAGCCCTTTCAGCGCGCGGGGCAGGTCCGTGTTGTGTTGGACGATCGCGGCGGTGATGGCGAGGATGACCAGCAGGATGTTCAGCCCGATGCCGAGCAGGGCGAGAGCCGGCGTGTTGGCAAGGAAGACGACAAGCGTGTAAACGAGATCGATGAGCAGGAGCGTGAAGACGCCCGCGTGCACGCGGCTGGTGTAGGGCTTCAGGACCGGAGGCGGCGCCGGTGCGGCGGGCGTCGGCGGCGCGGCGGGTACGGGCTGGGCGGCGGGGTTGGCCGCGAGCTGGGTGGCGCGTGCGAGGTCGGCCTCGCTGAGCGAGCCCTGGGCGGCCTCGATGTGGGGGCGGAGCAGGTTGATGACGGTCATCGCCCTTCGGAAACGGGAGAGGGAGTAGAGGCGCTCGGTCTGCACGGCGGTCCGCAAGTAGCACGTGCAGGTTGTGCCGCGCGCGAGATGGATCAGCAGCGGGACGCCGAAGATGCAGGAGGGGATCGCCCAGCCGATCAGCGCGCCGGCGCTCCAGCCCAGCGCCGCGGCGGCGATGAAGAGGGTGAGACAGAAGACGGTCGGGCCCGCCAGGATCACCGTCCAGGCCGTACCGGAGGAGTTCTTGCAGGCGAGAATGGACTGGATGTCTTTGAAGTAGAAGCGCTTGTAGTCCTCGGTGTAGCCGTTGTTGCGCACGGCCAGCACGTGATCGGGGCCGAGCCAGAGCGTGTGCCGCGTGGTGGCGATCGCCCCGAACGAGCCGACCCCGCGGCCGGGTAGGCGGGTGTAGGTTATGTGTGGTTCGGCCATGCTTGGCTCACTTCCTCAGGAACAAGGCGGTCAGGGCCGCGATCCAGCCTCCTATCTGCATGAGTGCAAAGAAGACGGCCAGCACATGCCGTGCCTTGGTGCGGGGAATAAGCGTTTGGGGTGCGTTCCAGTAGCGGATCGCGACGTACAGCGCGGCGGGCGCGGTGAAGAACGTCGCGGGCCAGACCACCAGAGGGAAGAGGGCCAGGGCCAAGGCCACATCGCCGTAGAGCACGCGATGGGTAGCCGCGGTTTCCAACTTGTCCTGCCGGCGGCCGGTCTCGATGCACGCGGGGCACAGGTGCTGGTTGTTGAACTCGATATCGCACAGCGCGCAGAGGAACCGGCCGCACGTCTCGCAGGCCACGACGGCCTTCTTGGCGGCATGGTAGAAGCAGCTCGCGTCGGTGTCGACGACCAGTGTTTCGCCGCCATGCCCGCGTGCGAGTTCGCGGAACATGGCCGGGAACACGGCGGCGTAGAGGGGCGTGCCGCAGGCGGAGCAGATGGTGCGGGCCGGCGTGTTGAAGGCCGCAGCCGGCACGGCGGCTTTGCAGCGGGAACAGGACAGGACGTTGGCCGCGGAAGTCGACAGGCTCATGACGCGATTGTAGCCGGGGGGAGGGAAGAATGGAAGGATGGAAGAGTGGGGGAATGGAAGAGTGGGGGAATGGAAGGGTGGAAGGGGGGAAGGGGGGAAGAGAGGGGGGGATGGGAGAAAGCCCTGCCGGATTGACCGGGCCGGTGCGGATTGTTCGAGCGGGGGCGGTTCACCCGGCCCGGATCACGCGGGTGTCGCAGATGATATCGTGCAGGGCGCGGTTCTGCTCGTCGAAGGCGACCATGAGGTAGCCGATGAAGAGGGTGGGGCATCCGCTCAGAAACTCGGCGAAGTACCTGCCGCAGGCGCGAGCGTAGCTGATTTTCGAGCCGTCGGACCTGACCACCTTCAGGTGGCAGGCCATCTTGCCCGGGGTTGCCGCGTATTTGCCGAGGAAGAAGACGGTGTAGAAGACGCCGAATGCGATTTGCAGGAGAGCCTGCACCCCTTGGGCGGCGAGGACGGGCCCGGGATGGCCGGAGCCGGCCGCGGCGCCGACGACGCCGGTGAACAGGCCGATCACCATATTGACGCCCGAGAGAATGATGCCGTCGACGAATTTGGCGGCGAACCGGATCCAGAAGCCGGCGACGTCGAGGGTGCCGGGCATGGCCGCACCTTCCTTCACCCGCTGGAAGAAGATCGGCTTGCACTCGGCGCAGACCATGGATGTTTCGTAGCGGACCATCTCGTCCACGGGGAACGACCGGCCGCATTCGACGCAGACGGCTTGTGCGGGGAGCGCTTGGGGCTGGGGAACGCTTGCGGCGGCGGGCGACGAGATCCTGACGGGTGAGGGTCCCGCGCCGGGCTGCACGGGCTCGGCCGGAGGCGGCGTGACGTTGCTGTACGGTTCCCAGTTCTGGAGGCCGGCGTGCCAGACCAGCGTGTCGGCGACAACCGTGCCCGCATCCACAAGCTGCCGGAACTCCTGGTCGGACACCGGCCCCATCTGCGTGCCGTTCTCAACGTAATACCATTCCATCCCTTCGCGCTCCCATCGAGACGTGGTTGTTTGCGAGTAGTCCCGTCGCTCGCCGCGCACAGTCGAGCCAGCAACAGGTACCGGCTTGTCCGCATGTGTTTTGTAGCAGAAGGTCGGCCGACAGACAAGGGCGGAACGTCGGGTAGGTTCTGGACTGCGACGGAAATAGTGGCTCCCCGCACTTGACAAAACTAAACTGCGTGTATATTGTATACAATATACGATTTTTTTGGAGGATAGGAATGAGGGATGAGCCGATTTGGATAGGGAACGATCATGGTGGGGTTGAACTGAAGCGGGTGATCGTGGCGCATCTGCGTGAGCGGGGGCTGCCGGTACACGATGTGGGCTCGGACAGTCCGGAAATCGTGCGTTACCCGCACTATGGGGCGCGGGTGGCGGCGGCGGTTTCCTTGAGCGAGGCCGCGCGCGGCATTTTGATTTGTTCGACGGGGATCGGCATGAGCATGATCGCGAACAAGTTCAAGGGTGTACGCGCCTCGCTTTGCACGAGCACGTACATGGGGCGGATGACGCGCGCGCACAACGACTCGAACATTCTGTGCCTGGGCGGCAAGATCACGGGCGAGCTCGAGGCGCTGGACATTCTGGACGCGTGGCTGGAGACAAAATACGAGGGGGGGCGGCACGACATCTCGCTCGGGTTGATTGCCGAAGCGGAGCGTGTGTTGCTGACCGCACCCGTGCGGGATCCGTTTGAGGGGGAAAGGTCCGAAGGTCAAAGGTCGAAGGTCGCGGACTTTCGACCTTCCGACCTTCGACCTTCGGCTTCTGGACCTTCGACCGTTGAGCACCCATGATGAACCCCTCGCACATAGAGCGGCGCAGTCTGGCCGAGCAGGTTTATACGCACGTGAAGCGGATGATTCTCTCCGGTGAGCTGAAGGGTGGCGAACGGATACCGGAGGAGCGGATCGCGCGCGAGTTCGGGGTGAGCCGCACGCCGATCCGGGAGGCGTTGCGGCGGCTGGAGGAGTACGGGTTGGTGCACATCGAGCCGCGCAGCTATGCGGAGGTGGTGGCGATAGAGCTGGCGGAGGCCGATCAGATCGCGCAGGTTCGGGCGGCGCTGGAGGGGCTCTGTGTGCGTCTGCTGGCCGGGCATGCGACGGAGCCGGACTGTGCGGCGCTGGAGCAGCTGACGGCGGACTGCCGCGCCTTGATCGCGGCGGGCGATTTGGGCGCGGTATTCGAGAAGGACAGCCAGTTCCATCTGGAGCTGGCGCGGCGCGCGGGCAACGCGTGTCTGCGGGAGTTTCTGGAGCGGCTGGACGCTCGCGTGCAACTGTGCCGGCTGGTGAAATGTCTGACGTTGGCGCACGTGTCCGCGGCGCTGGGCCAACACGACGAGGTGATTGCCGCGCTGCGGCGCGCCGACGGCGAAGCCGCCGCGGCGGTGCTGGCGCGGCACGCGCTCAACCCGACACCTGACACCTGAAACCTGACACCTCTGTCGGCGGCCTCCGGCCGCCGCGGGACTGGAGCCGATGAAACTGGCCGTCGCCATAGCGGATACGCATGCGCCTCCCGACGCCTTCGTGGTGTTTCGGGGGCTGGAGCGTTCGATCGGGCGTGCGGCGGAGCTCGGCTATCAGGGCGTTGAGCTGGCGCTGAAGGAGGTGGGCGAGGTGAAGCGCGAGGCGCTCGCGCGGTGGCTGGCCAAGACGGGGTTGGCCGTCAGCGGGATCAGCACCGGCCAGGTGTTTGCGGTGTCGGGCTTGACCTTCACGGACCCGGATCCGGCCGTTCGGCATCGGATTGTGGCGGTGTTTTCGGGGTTGATCGACCTGGCTCGGGATTTCGGGCGCACGATCAACGTCGGCCGCGCGCGCGGTTTCGTTGGCCGGGATCAATCGCGCGAGCAGGCGGAAGCGTTATTCGTGGACACGGCGCGTCGGATCTGCGACATCGCGGCGCCGGCGGGCGTGACGCTGGTGATCGAGCCGGTGAACCGCTACGAGATCAACTTCGTGAACTCGCTGGACGAGGGCGCGGCGCTGCTGGCGAAGGTTGGGCGCGCGAATCTCGGCCTGATGCCGGACGTCTTTCACATGAACATCGAGGAGGTGCGGATCGGCGGCAGCCTGGCCCGGCACGGCGAGCGGGTACGCTACGTGCACCTGGCGGACTCGAACCGGCTCGCGCCGGGGCAGGGCCACATCGATTTCGACGACGTATTCGACGGGTTGAGCCGGGCGGGTTTCGACGGGTGGGTTTCGATCGAGATTCTGCCGAAGCCCGACCCGGAAACGGCGGCGCGCCAGGCGGCGGAGTACGTGTTGCCGCGCGTGGCGCGGTATGTAGAAGCGGCGTCTCGCCGCTTCCCCTCCCGGGCGCCACGCCCGGGAGGGAGGGAAAGCCGGAACGACGCCTCGCCCCCGGCGGCGGCGCGGTCGAACGGAGTGCGAAGATGACGACTGCCAGACCCACACATGCGGCCCTGCAGCGCACCGCGCACGAGCTGCGCAAGACCATTGTGCGGATGAACCACAGGGCGGGCAGCGGGCACACGGGCGGGAGCCTGTCCTGCGCGGAGATCCTGACCGTGCTGTACGACGCGGTGCTGAAGGCCCGGCCGCAGGAACCGGACTGGCCGGAGCGGGACCGGTTCGTATTGAGCAAGGGGCACGCGGCGCCGGCCCTGTACGCGACGCTCGCGCGGAAGGGCTATTTTGACGCGGGGCTCCTGGACACTTTGCGCCGGCTCGACAGCCCGCTGCAAGGGCATCCCAACATGAAGACGACGCCGGGCGTGGAGATGTCGACCGGATCGCTCGGCATGGGCCTATCCGTCGGAGTGGGAATGGCGCTGGCCGCCCGGCGCACAGGGAAGCCGTTCCGTGTCTTTGTGCTTTGCGGGGACGGCGAGATGCAGGAGGGCCAGAACTGGGAGGCGCTCATGTCGGCCGCCAAGTGGCGGCTTTCGAATCTGGTCGTGATCATCGACAGGAACCACGTGCAGCTCGACGGTACGGAGGAAGCGGTGATGCCGATGGGCGACCTGACGGCGAAGCTTACGGCGTTCGGGATGCAGGTGTTCCCGTGCGACGGGCATGACGTCACCTCTCTGCTCGACGCCATCGAGCAGGCCACGGCGCACGACGGCCCGGCTGTCGTGATGGCCGAGACAATCAAAGGCAAGGGCGTCTCCTTCATGGAAGGTGAGGCCGCATGGCACGGCAAGCCGATCGGGGACGAGGAATTTGCGGCGGCCATGGCGGAGTTGGAGGGCCGGGTGACTGTTTGAAGATCGAAATTCGGAAGGTTGGAAGGTTGGGAGGTTGGAAGGTTGGAAGTCGAGAGTCGAAGGTTGACTGAGGTGGCTATCCTTATTCTTTGACCTTTGACCTTTGACCTTTGACCTTTGACTAGGAGAAGGAGAGATGGCTGAGCCCAAGCCCATGCGCGTGGTTTTCGGCGAGACGCTTTGCGAGTTGGCCGACACGTTCTCGAAGTTGGTCGTACTCGACGCCGACGTCTCGAGCAGCACGCAGACGAGACTGTTTGGCGCGAAGTACCCGGACCGCTTCTACAACTTCGGGATTGCGGAGCAGAACATGGTCGCCGCCGCGGCGGGCATGGCGACATGCGGGCTGATGCCCGTAGTCTCGACCTTCGCGTTTCTGTTGACGCTGCGGGCCGGCGACCAACTCCGCGGCCTGGTCGCCTACAACAGCCTGAACGTCAAGTTGGCCGCCGGCTATGCGGGTCTGTCGGACCATGCAGACGGGGCCAGCCATCAGTCTGTTGTGGATCTTGCCGTGGCTCGTGCGATGCCGAACATGGTTGTGCTGGTCCCTTCCGACATGGAGACCGCACGCGGCGCGGTGCGGGCGATGCTGGCGCACCACGGGCCGGTCTATCTGCGGTTGTCGCGTGCGCCGGTCGGTTCGTATCACGGCGGCGATCCGTCGTTCGCGATCGGCAAAGCGGTCACGCTGCGTGAGGGAACCGACGTGACGCTGGCCGTCTGCGGCACGCTGTTGCCGGAGGCGCTGGCGGCCGCGGAGACGTTACGGCGGGAAGGAATTGCGGCGGAGGTGCTCGAGTTCGGCACGCTGAAACCGCTCGATTCGGCGGCTCTTGTGGAATCCGTTCGCAAGACGGGAGCCGCGGTGACGGTGGAGGAACACGGGACAACCGGCGGGCTCGCGGGCGCCGTGGCGGAGAGTCTTGGCGAGCATTGTCCTGTCCCGCTGCGGCGGGTGGGGCTGCGCGATACGTTTGCCGAGAGCGGGTCGTACGAGGCGCTGCTGGCGAAGTACGGGTTGACGGCGCCGCATATTGTTGAGGCGGCCCGGGAGGCGGTGGCGGCGCGAAAGGAATCAACCGTCGCAATCAATGGTCGTCATCCGTAGTCGACCCCGCCGATGCGGCGGGATGTCGAGCAAGCCGTGCCCGACGAAGCCAGACAGGCGAAGTCAGGTTCTCGAGTAAGTTCTCGATCAAGTTCCAGAATAGAATACGGAGGATAAACCGAAAAATGCATCCGTTACACGACATCGTTCTGAAGGCGCTCAAGACCGACGCGGAGCAGATGGCCGAAGAAGGGCACGAACAGGGGGCTTTGCTGCAAGAGGTGGAACAAGCGGCGGCGAAAAAATCCTTGGACGCGCTGCTCGAGCTGCAGCAGGACTTCTGGCAGCGGGCCTCTCCACCGGATTTCCCCTACGAAGAGCCGAACGACTGGGCGACGATCGCCTCGTGCTTCCCGGATCCCGATTCCCACGCGAAGTTCCAGGGAGACGACGCGGAGCTGGCGGACCGGATCCTTGCTGCATGGCTTGGCCGTTGTGTCGGATGTCAACTGGGCAAGCCGTTGGAGGGAACCGGGGAGGCGGACAAGATCAAGAAGGTGCTCACGACGGTGGGCTCGTGGCCGCTGACCGACTACATGAACCCGGCGCCGGACGGACTGGACCTGGAAACGGTGAAGGACTGCGCGTTCTTCACGCGGCCTCGCAAGAACGAGCTGGCGAAGGGTAACTTCCGGGGCATGGCGCCGGACGACGACATTCACTACGCGCTGGTCAGCATGACCACGCTGGAGAAGCACGGCACCGACTTCACGCCCGAACAGGCGATCGAGACGCTGAAGCAGCTCGCGCCGCCGTCCTGCCTGTATGCCTCGGGCCGGAACATGTTCATCACCTCGCTGTTCGGGATCAAGTCGCCCCACACGAGCCTGTTCAACAACCCGTGCCGTCAGTCGCTGGGTGCGATGATCCGCTGCGATCCCTGGGGGTGGGGCGCGCCGGCGAACCCGGCATTGGCGGCGAATATGGCGTACAAGGACGCGGTGAGTTCGCAGGTGCGCAACGGCATCTACTCCGGTATCTTCTTCTCGGTGTTGATGGCGGACGCCTTTGCGCAGGGCGACGCCGTCAAGGCTATCGACACGGCCGAGCAGTATGTGCCGCCGAAATCTCGTTTCGCCGAGATGATTCGGTTTGTGAAGGAGCAATGTGCCGCAGAAGAGGATTGGGCGAAAGTGAACGCGGCGATCCAAACGCAGCCGTGGCATTACGCCAAGAAGTTCAACCACGCCATACCGAACGGCGCGATCGTGCTGCTGGGCCTTCTCAAGGGGGGAGGGGCTTTCACCAAGACGCTGGGGATCACCGTCATGGCGGGGCTGGACACGGACTGTACCGGCGCGACGGCCGGCTCGATCATGGGCTGCGCGCTGGGGACGAAGGGGATTCCCGGCTACTGGCTGGAGCCGCTGAACGACACGATCCGGTGCGAGTTGAAGGGGATCTGCACCCTCAAGATATCGGATGTGGCCGAGCGCATGTTCAGGATTGCCAGGGAACACGTGAGGCGGGCAGGGCGGAGCGGGTGATGGGGAACGGTTGATGAGGGATGGCGGCCGAGGGTCCGCGACAGAGGCATCTTGCTCGAGAACTTACTCGGGAACTTGCCTCGGAATCTTGGAGTCACCCGTTGATTCGGAGGGAGAACGCCGCAGCGGTATCCGACACGCACGGGGTTGGGCCCAGGTCCACAGCCGTCCCGGCGTGAACCGGACGCAGGGGCATCGAGCAAGTTCCCGAGTAAGTTCTCGAGCAAGTTGGGGCACAGACTGGTGACCCACCACGCGACTGTGAACCGCGGCGCGCAGTTGGTGCCGCGCGGCGTGCGAAGCCGGAACGTTGACGGCGTCGTTGCAGAAAGGAGCGGAAACGTGAGAGAGAGACTGACAGGCGCACGCGAGATGCTTGCGCAGTTCAAGGGCCGTGACTACGTATACGGGCTGGACTGTTTCGACCGGCTGGGCGGGCAGGTGGCGGAGCTGGGCAAGCGCGCATCGGTGGTAACCAGCGGAATCGGCAAGGATTGGGGGCGGCCGATACACGAGCGGACGACGAGTTCTCTCGCGGCAGCCGGAGTGGCGAGGGCAGGCGACCTGATCCCCGGCGCGAAGCCGAACGCACCGCGCGAGGACGTCTTTCGGATTGCCACAGCGTTGAAGGAGCAGGCGCCGGACGTGGTTGTGGCGGTTGGCGGCGGCAGCGTGATCGATGCGGCCAAGGCCGCGGCCGTTTGCTGGCGACTGGGCGGGCAGGAAGGGGACATCGACGGGTACTTCGGGGTGGGGCAAGTGTCGGAACGGCTCGGGGCGGCCGGCGTGCGGATGCCCCCGCTGGTGGCGGCTCAGCTTGCGTCGGGTTCCGCGGCGCATCTGACGAAGTACTCGAACGTGACCGACACGCAGACTTGGCAGAAGAAGCTGATCGTGGACGAGGCGATCGTACCGCCGAAGGCGCTGTTCGACTACGCCATGACGGCCACGATGTCGAAGGATTTCACCTCCGACGGCGCGCTGGACGGGGTGGCGCACGCGCTGGAAGTGTTCTACGGCGCGAAGGGCGACGTGCTGGCCAAGGCGCGGCCGGTCGCGCTGCTGGCGATTGACCTGATCGTGAACAACGTCAAGGCCGCGTGCGCGGATCCCGACGACCTGGCGGCGCGCGAGGCGCTCGGACTGGGCACGGACCTGGGCGGTTATGCGATCATGATCGGCGGCACGAACGGCGGGCACCTGACGAGCTTCTCGCTCGTCGACGTGCTGGCGCACGGCCGGGCGTGTGCGCTGATGAACCCGTACTATACCGTCTTCTTCGCGCCCGCCATCGAGCCGCAGTTGCGGGAGCTGGCGGGGATCTTCAGGCAGGCGGGCTATCTGGCGGGCGGCGGATCGCGGCTGAAGGGGCGCGAGCTGGGCGTGGCGGTCGCGGAGGCCATGTTGGCGCTCTCACGCGATATCGGATTCCCGACAACGCTCGGGGAAGTCGAGGGCTTCTCCGACGCCCATATAGAACGCGCGCTGACCGCCGCCAAGAATCCGCAGTTGGAGATGAAACTGAAGAACATGCCCGTGCCGCTTTCGGCGGCGTTGATCGACGACTACATGGGCCCGATTCTGGAGGCGGCGAAGAGCGGGGATTTCGGGGTGATTCGGAGTCTGGAGTAGGGGACCGTGGGACCGTGGGACTGTGGGACCGTGGGACTGTGGGACCGTGGGACTGTGGGACCGTGGGACCGTGGGACTGTGGGACCGTGGGACCGT
>JAFGHX010000125.1 GCA_016929905.1 Kiritimatiellia bacterium | reverse complement strand
CGTGTACCCGCTCAGCGCACCGTACTGCACCGTGTAGTCGCCGCTCGGCGCCGCCGTCGACGCCAGATCGCCCGTCCCGCTCGTCGGCCCCGCGTAGTCAGCCGGATGCGCCGTCAGTGTCCAAGTCCCCGAGTCCGGCGTCACGTCCACCGTGATCGTGCCCACGTGGCGGGTGTACGTACCCGTAAACGCCGTCGGCGTGCCGTCCGTCACCGCTTGCGTCTGGTTGCCAGGCGTCGTGTACCCGCTCAGCGCGCCGTACTGCACCGTGTAGTCGCCGCTCGGTGCGGCGGGCGCCTTTATCGTAATGTTGTCAATCCGGTACGGCTGACTCGGTCCCCACAGGTCCAGGAAGAACCCATCGCTCCAGTCGCCAAGCGTATAGTTGTACTGACAGTGCTCAGGAGCCTCCCGTTCTAGAACAGCATGGAACCAATCATCATACCCAGGGATCTGTGTCAGGGAACCGTACGACGCGATCGGCGTCGTGCCGTCATACAAGTCGCCCAGCATGTAGATGACGACATTCGTCCCGTCTCTCAAATGCCCGTACACACGCGCATCGGACAAGCCGGGTTTGTAGATATCGAACTCGATGCTCGCGTACTCCGTCGCCGTACTCCAGCCTTGCTCCGATCCGCGCCGGCCTATACATATGTGATCGCGGGCCACGGGCGCGCTTATCAAGAGGACGCCATCGCCGCTCATGCCCTGGGTCGAACCCCAGCTCACGATCCCGTTCTCCCAACAGTTCGTCCACCCCTCATCGCCAGCATCAAACTGGTGCGCAATCGTGGTGGTCGCGGTGGCGAAATCGCCAGTCCCACTTGTCGAGCCAGCGTAGTCGCCCGGATACGACGCGAGGGTCCAGCTACCCTCATCGGGTGTCACATCGATCGTGATGGAACCAATATGGCGCGTGTACACGCCCCAGAACGGCGTGTTCATGCCGTTATTCACCGACAGCATCTGATTGGTTGGCGTCGTGTACCCGCTCAGCGCGCCGTACTGCGCCGTGTAGTCACCGCTCGGCGCCGCCGTCGACGCCAGTTCGCCCGTCCCGTTCGTCGGGCCCGCATAATCCGGCGGATGCGCCGTCATCGTCCAGCTTCCCGTATCCGGCGTCACGTCCACCGTGATCGTACCCACATGGCGCGTGTACGTACCCGTGAACGCCGTGTTCACTCCGTGCGTCACCGCCTGCGTCTGGTTGCCAGGCGTCGTGTACCCGCTCAGCGCACCGTACTGCACCGTGTAGTCGCCGCTCGGCGCCGCCGTCACAGGCAGGTCAACCGTTCCGTTCGTCGGGCCCGCGTAGTCTGCCGGATACGCCGTCAAAGTCCAGATCCCGGCGTCAGGCGTCACGTCGATCGTAATGGTGCCCGCATCCCGCGCGAAGGCCGCCGTGACCGTTCGTGCCTGATTCATCGTCAACGCCAGCGGATTGTTCGTCTCGCTCCCGCCCGGCACGTCGCCGGTCCATTGGTTGAAGTGATACCCGCCAAACGCCGTTGCCGTCACCGACACACCCGCGCCGTTCGTGTACCACCCGTCGCCGACGTCCACACTCCCGTTCGCGCCGGCTGTCGTGTCCAGGAAATACTCCGTCAGCCAGTGCCAGGTGAGCGTCGAGTTCATCGTGATCGTGAAGGCGACCGTGTTGCTTGGGCCGCTGGCCGGCACATCGCCGGTCCCCGTCCAGCCCGTACAGGCGTAGCGTGTGCCGCCCGCCTCGTCCGCGATCGCCGGCACGGCGACGTTCACGGCCGCCGGCGCGAACACGGTGAAATAGTTGGTGCCGTAATCGTAGTCCGCGGACATGCCGTGCGGCGCCGGATTACCCGCCACGACAAGAGTGGTCAGTTCCGGCCACACGACATCGATCCACGTCTCGCCCTCGGTCGACTGGATCAGATGCCATTGCCGCGTCTCGGGGCAATACATCGCGACGTCGGCCATGCCGTCTCCGTCGTAGTCGGCCGGGACCGGGATACCGCCCGCGCAGCCGATGCTCACCGAGTTTGTGCCGCCGTCCGACGAGCGCACGATCCGCCAGGTCGTGTCGCTCTCGGTGTACACCGCGATGTCCGTCCGCCCGTCCCCGTCGTAATCGGCCGCCACCGGCACGCCGCCGGTCCAGCCGGTGTTGTTGGTCGACGTGCCCGCAAAGCTCGCCCACAGCCACCAGATCCCATCGGCCGGGTTGTAGACGCTCAGGTCGTGCCGGCCGTCCCCGTCGAAATCGCCCGGCGCGGCCACACTGTTCGAATCGCCCCACGTTTCCGTGAGCATCCCCTCCGTGCTGCGGTTCACATACCACGTGCCCTGATAGTAAACGGCCAGATCATCGTACCCATCATAGTCGTAGTCGCCGGCTACGGGCACGCAATCGGCAAACCCCCACGCGGTCTGGACCACGTCGTTCGATTCTGACAGGCGCACGAACCAGTTGCCGCTCGCCGGGTTGAACACGGCCCAATCATCGGTCCCGTCGCCGTCCTGGTCGCGCGGCGCGGGACAGTCACCCGCCGCCACGACTCCGTCGTCGAACGGAAAGACCGCGTTCGTCTCGCCGCTCGAGGAGAACAGCACATTCCAGAAGCTCGGCCCGTTCGTGCCGTCGGCCGGCGCGTAAAACAGCGCCAGCTCGGCTCGGCCGTCCCCGTCGAAGTCGCCGGGGGCCGGCACCGGCGCGCCGACGGCCACGGTGCCCAGACTCACGTCGAAGACCGCCGCGATCGCGCGCGCCTGGCTCATCGTCACCGTCAGCGGATTGTTGGTCTCCATCCCGCCCGGCACGTTGCCGGTCCACTGACCAAACGCGTGGTTCGCGCCCGGGCTAGCGGTGATCGTCACGCTCGCCCCGTTCGTGTACCAACCGTCCGCCACGTCCACGCTCCCGCCCGCGCCGGCGGTCGTGTCCAGGAAATACTCCGGCTCCCACAACCACGTCAACGTGGAGTTGGCCGTGATCGTGAACCCGACCGTGTTGCTCGGCCCGCTCGCCGGTACGCTGCCCGTGCCCGTCCAGCCGGCGCAGGCCCAGCGCGTCCCGTTCGTTTCGTCGGCGGGCGACGACACCGCCGCATTCACGACGGTGCTTAACGCCAAGCTGTTCGTTCCGTACCCATACGGCGTGGCAACCCCGTGCGGCGCGGGAGCCCCGCTGACCGCCAGATCGAAAAGCGCGACGAACGCCACGCTGAGGGTGTGGTTGCTGCTGACGTTCGTGAACGTCCAGTGGTTCGTCACGCCAACGGATACCCCGTCGACCAACACCTCGGCGATCGCGTAGCCGGAGTCCGGCACGAACGTATAGTTCGTGCTGCCGCCGCTCGCAACCCAGGCTGTCCCGTCCGGCGCCAGGCTTCCGCCCGCCGAGCCCGATGCCGCTATGGCAAACAGATCGTACAACGCCACGATTTCGAAGGCCGTGACATTCGTGGTGAAGGTATACGTCGCCACCAGCGAGCCGCTCAGCCCGTCACGCGCCTCAAGAGTATTGTCGACCGAAACGAGAATGTCGCTGTCGCTGTCGCCGTCAGCATCCACGACGCGGCCGTGCGGCAGCAAGACCGCGTCATAAGGATAGGCCTGCTCCCAAATCTGGACCCCGTTGCTCCCGTCAACGGCCTGGTACTTCGGAAAGCGGCTTTGCGCTTCGCTGCCGCTGGTGCGAACGAACACATCCTTTGCGCCGTCCCCGTCAACATCCTCCATCCCTACTATCTGCACAACCCAATAGCTGTTGCTGTCGTCGTATGTCCACAGCACGCACCCGTCGGACATTCTCACCGCGTCCAGCCGCGTCTGCCCACCCTCACCCCAGCCGCCGCCTACCACCAGCGCCTCAACCCCATCACCCCGCAAATCGCCCGCGTAGACCGCCTCCGGCTCATAGCTGCCGCCATAGCTCTGGCTCCACAGATTGCTGCCGTCCCTATCGAGGACGTACAACGTCCGTGAGTACCAGCCGCCCCAAAGCCGCGGCCGCCCGTCCAGCAGGCTGTTGCGTATCGCCCCCACGCGCCAGGTATTGACGTCCGTGTTCTCCCACAGCAGCGAGTTGTCATACAGATCGTAGTTGCGCAGGTAGTGCGTGAAGGCGTCCGGCGCCCGCTGCGTGATCAGCTTGTGCCGCCCGTCGATATCGTCGTAGTACACCGCCGGATACCAGTTCTCCGTCTGCGGCAGCACCGAAACGAACGCGCCGTTCTCCGCCGAGAACACCTGCAGTTCCTGCGGAGAGCCGTACGGAATGACCAACTCCAACTGGCCGTCCGCGTCGAAGTCGCCCGACCAGATCCGGGCGCCGAACGCTTCGGTGCCCAGCGCGTCGAACGACGTGTTGCTGCTCGTCTGCCACTGTTGGGCGAAGCTCAGGATATCCAGCGCGTAAGTCGGCTTATCCGCGGCATTGTGGTGCGTCGCCAGCACCTCCCGGTCCCCGTCCCCGTCAACATCGATGACGTCCAGGTTCCCTATGGCCACCCCGTTCAGGTTCGTCGACCCAAACGTCGTGCCGTCCTGAAGCCCGACGATCTCGATGTTGCCCGCCTCGTCTCCGACCACCACCACATACTGCCTGCTCCCTGCAAAATGCGCCTGGACCGAACGCGGCCCGTCCATTCGCAGCACAAGCGGATTGTCATAGGCTTGGCCCGGCGGCACGTCGCCGCTCCACGAACCGAAATACCAGCCAGCGCCCGCCGTCGCCGTGATCGTCACGCTCGCCAAGTTCGTGTACCAGCCGTCCGCCACGTCGACCGTGCCGCTGCCGCTGGCGCCGGTGTCCAGAAAATACTCCGGCTCCCACAGCCAAGTCAGCGTCGAGTTCGTCGCGAGCGTGAACCCGACCGTGTTGCTCGGCCCGCCGGCCGGCACGCTGCCCGTGCCCGTCCACCCGGCGCACGCCCAGCGCGTCCCGTTCGTCTCGTCGGCGGGGGTGGCGACGCTCTCGGCGCACTCCGAGCCCGACACCACAACGTTCGTGCCGTACCCGTGCGGCGTCGGGCTGCCGTGCGAGCCCGGACTGCCCGCCACGACCAATTCGCGTTGCGGCGCGTAGACGGCCGCGGCAATGTCGCTCGGGTCATAGCCGGCCAGGTAGCCGCGCGCGCGCAGCGTGGTCGTATCGGTCAGGTCAATCGCCGCGGTGTATTGCGTCGAACCGGTCGTGGGCGCAGAACCGTCGGTCGTGTAGAACAGCGTCGCGCCCGGGGTCGCGGTCGAGATCGTCACACTCACCGAATTCGTGAACGTCGTGCCGTGCGGCGGCGAGAAGCTCGGCGTGGCAACCGCCGGCGGCGGCACGCCGCCCGAGCCTGGTCCGTCATACGGCGGATCGGGCTGCCAACCGACTTCCACGCCCCGCCGCCAATACCACATGCCCTGGCCGGCGGCCAATGCGTCCTCGGTCGCCGCCGCCACCGGGTCCTTGTACCAGTCGCCGGTGATGGTGTACCAGTAGATGTTGGTGAGAGCGGTGCCGTCCGGCGGGTCGTTCGTGTCGGTGCCAGTGATGATGTTGTCCGCCAGTAACTTGACCGCGGCGGCATAGGCGATGCTCTTGAGCGAGTCGTCCTCGTTCAACGCCCACTCCTGGACGTAGGGATAACCGATGCAGTTGAGGCCGGTGTACAACGTGAGCTCGATCGAGCCGGCGAAGACCTCGCCGGCCAGGTACAGATTGCTCGTGACGCCGGCCGATCCGTAGAAGAATCCGACGCCGAGATCCAGGGTGTTGCTGCCCGGCGACCACTGCGGCTGGGGTACGTCGACAAAAGTCTCCAAAACGAACTCCTGGGCGCAAGCATTCCACAGGTAGATCTTGTCGCCGACATTTGCGGGCGAGGCGATCACGTTGGCCGGCACTGCCGGCTCGCCGCCGAACGGTGCAAACGGGCAGGTCACCATGGTAAAGGCGCCCGGGGTCAGGTCGACCCGCAAGTAGCCCAGCGTGTTGGCCGACCCGGCAATCCGCGCGCCGTCGTTGGCCACGATCCGATAGTAGCCCTGCGCGTCCGCAACGTGTACGGCGTCGGTGTACACGTTCATGGGCACCGTCGCCGCCAGGTTCGAGGCCAGCACCTCGTAACAGCCTACCATCAGGTTCGTCCGGTACTGCACCGTATAGGTGCGGCCGCTCACGCTCGGCCAGCGCAGGACCGGGTACGCGCCCGGCGTGACGGCCAGGTCGTAGGCGTAAAAGGACGAATACGCGTTCGTCGGGTCGGTGCCCGCCACATATTCGTGCAGATTGTGCATGCCGTCGCCGTCCGTATCCTCGGCCGGCCCCGCCGACGGAGAATTCGTGCTGCCGAAATGCGCCGTCTCCCAGTCGTCGGCCAGCCCGTCCGCGTCGCCGTCCGGCGCGGGCGGATAACGTACGACCGACAGATCCACGTCGATCGTCAGGTCGGTGCTCGAAAGCAAACTGTTGAAGCACTGCACCGCCAGCACATTCGTCCATTGGAACAGCGGGACCATGCCGCTGGCCACCGTTTTGGACGACTCCACCGCTCCCGGCAGCGAGGAGGTCGCCAGCATCGTGAAAGTGACCGGCAGCTCGCTGCCCACGTTCTCGCGCGCGATCTCCTCACCGTTCAGCCACATCACGTACCCGTCGTCGCAGAGCGCGGAGATCCGGATTTCGCTGATGAGTTCCGGGTCCGATACGGTGAAGGGCTTACGCAGGAAGACGCAGCTGTAGTTGTTCTGCATGTCGTCCAGCGTCGTACCGAACGGCCCGACACCGTAGCCGAACGGCGCGGCGCCCGACGCCCATCCCGAATCGTCGAAGTCCGGGCCGCGCCACGCCCATCCGGGGCTCGATCCCTCTTCCGTGCCCTTGCGGTACTTCCACGTGCTGCCGCGCGCGATCTTCTCGGCCACGGCCTCCGGCTGGGTCGTCACGTCGCGCCATTTCGTGACGAAGATGTCGTGGTCGCCGTGATTGAGCTCCAGATCAAACGAACCGGCCGTCGTCCCGACCGTATAGAGCCCGTTCGAACCGTCAAGAGCCGTGCCCTTGCCCTGGTCCTCCGCATCGGACCCCCAGATACGCGACCACACACGTACACCCTCCGACGAAAACTTCGTCAGCACGGCGTCCGTCCCGCCGCCGTTCGTCTGCCCGTCAAAAGCGCCGTCGGACAGGCCGGTGACGTAGACGTAGTTGGGCCCCGACGCCACGACCGAAGCGGCATAGTCGGCGTCCGCCGACCCCCATATTCGACTCCATTGTCGAACGCCGTCGGTGTCGAGCCGGATGAGAAACAGGTCGGAAAGCCCGGCATTCGCCTCGCCATCGAAGTTCGTACTCGTATAGCCCGCGACATAGATTCGATCCAAACCGTCCACCGCAACGGCCGTTGCCCGATCGTACCCCGTGCCGGCTCCCCAGCAATTCGTCCAGTACTGGTTCCCGTCAGCGTCGAACTGGGTCAGCCAGCAGCAGTCGCTGTCGGTGTATCCGGCGACGTACACGTTGCCGGCGCTGTCGGTGGCAAGCCCGAACGGCAGGCTGTAGAAATCGCCCCACGTCCGCGTCCACACGTTGGCGCCGGCGGCGTCGAAGCGGGTCAGGAAGCAATTCCATGAGCCGCCGCCCAGCGAGAAAGCGCCGACCACGTACACGTTGGTTGTCTGATCGACGCAAACGGCGTAGCTCTGGTCGTGCGACGAGCCGCAGGTCCACACCCGGCTCCAGGGCCTGTCGCCGGCGAGGTCGCACTTGGAGACGAACGCGTCCATCAGTTCGTAGTCGGGTTGCCCGTCGAACCCGGCCCAGGTCGTCCCCGCCACGTAGAGGTTGCTCTGCCCGTCGAACGCGAGCCCGTCGGCATAGTCGCCGTAGGACGGCGTCTCGCTGTAGGAAGCCCAGATCCGGGTCCAGGCAGGGGCGCCACTTTGATCGGCTTTCACCAGGCAGATGCTGTTGACCCACTCGTTCGTCGCCTCGTGGAACGAACCGAGCGTGGAGCCTGCCACGTAGAAATGACCGGCATCTCCCCAACTGATTGCCGCACCCATTTCCTGAGTCGCCGATCCCCACAGCCGCGTCCACTCCCGGTAAGGATAGCTCGGCACGGACCCGTCGTTCATGGGCTGCGTTCCGTTGATCACCTCGACGTAGTCGCTGAAGCTGTCCCCGTCCGAATCGACAAGCGCGGGATCCGTGCCGTTCTCATACTCCGCCAGGTCCGACAAACCTTCCCCGTCGTAATCCGTCGTCTGGTCGGCAGTCCCCAAATCGCCGAAGTGCGCCTGCTCCCACGAATCCGGCAAACCGTCGGCGTCGGAATCCAGTTCGTACACGGCCGACGCCACGCCGCTCGGATCAAAGTCCGCCCGATACGCGCGCGCCTTGACCGTGGTCGTAACCGTGAGCGGCACGGCCGAACTGTACTGGGCCGAGCCGGTCGTCGGCGTGCCGCCGTCGGTCGTGTAGAAGATCGTCGCACCGGCCGTGACGGTCGAGAGCGCGACCTCGATCGTACCGGTGAAGAGCGTGCCGCCACACGGCGTGAAGATCGGCATCGCGACCGCCGGCACGTTCGTGCCGCCGGCGTCCGGCCATGGGAACGGCCGCGTTTCCTGCCAGGTCAGGTTGCTGCCCGTACGGCCGTAGAACCACGCCACCTTCCCGCGCGGCAGCACGTCGGCCGTGTCGCCCGGCTCCGGATACTTGCGCCAGCGGCCCGTCTCGGGCAGCCAGTAGACGTTGGCCGCACACCACCCGTTGGTGGACGGCGAGTTGGTGACACAGGACAGAACGTCCGTGCGAATCTCGTCCGATGCGCCGTACGCACCGCGCTGCGCCACGTCGGCAAGTGCGAAGTTCGCAATGGCCGCGTCGGCCGGGTACGGATAGGCGATCACGTTCCACTCCGGACCGACATTCACAGCGCTCGATAGTGCGTCCGGCAACTCGCCGGCGAAGTACACGTCGTACGGGTCCTCGCCCGGCATGCCAACACCAAACTGTACGATCAGCCCCACTCCCGGCAAGGCCTCGTACATGCCGGGCGTCCAGGTGTCCATGTCCTTATTATACGTCTCGATCCGCCACCTCTGTTCGGCCTGCTTCCAGAAGTAGACCTGCGTGCCGTCCGTTATCCTGCCCTTGAACACGTTCGACACCGTCGAAGCCCCGCCGTCAAAAGGCAGGAACGGGCAAGTCGCCTCGAACGGCTCCGCGCCCGCCAGGCTGTAATGCAGATACCCGGCGCCGTTCACCGCGAAGACCTCGTTGCTGCCGTATGCCGCGGCAAGCCGGTAGAACAGGGCCGGTTCGTTCGTGTAGACCGCGTCCGTATACAGATTCTCCGGCGGCGTAGCCGCCACATTCGTGGCCAGCACCGAGAACACGCCTTCCACGATGTTCGTGCAGTATTCCAGCCGGTAGGTCCGCCCCGCGACGCTCGACCAGGCCAGCACAGCCCGATTCGTGACGAAATCGAGCCCGATGAAACGCAGGCAGGACGCCTCGTTCGTCGGGTCCGTGCCCGCCGTGTATTCGCCCAGATTGTCCAGCCCATCGCCGTCCGCATCGACAGTCGGGCTCGCGGGCGGGGCCGAGGTGCTCCCGAAATACAGATCTTCCCAGTCGTCCGGCAGCCCGTCGCCGTCGGTGTCGACAAAGGCGCAATTCGCGCCCAGCACCGCGACCGTGTTGGAGTCGGAATCGAGCCAGACGAGGTAGCGGTACCAATCGGAAGCGGCGGCGATGGCGTTGGTGTAGGTGACGGTATTGCCGGCGGCCGCGATGTTCTGATAGCCGGCAACGGCACTCCACGGCGGCGGCGTGTCCGCCTCTTCGAGCGAGTAGTACCGCGTCTTGCCGTCGTAGCCGGGGCCCGTAGCCACGATCGTGTCGAACGAAACCGCCAGGTCACTGTTCGTGGAGACAATGTCAATCCGCGGATACGACAACGCATTGGTCGGCTCCGTGCCGGCGATGTATTCTGCCAGGTTCGCGAACCCGTCGGCGTCAGTGTCCTGGGCGCCGTTCGACAGCAGGTCCCCGAACTTCGCCGTCTCCCAGTCGTCCGGCAGCCCGTCGGCGTCGGTGTCGTCGATCGCGACGAACCCCGCCGTCACCGCACGCGCCTGGTCCATCGTCAGCGTCAGCGGGTTGTTCGTCTCACTCCCGCCCGGCACGTCGCCGGTCCAGTGATCGAACGCCCAGTTCGTGGCGGCCGTGGCGGTGATCG
>JAFGHX010000124.1 GCA_016929905.1 Kiritimatiellia bacterium | reverse complement strand
GGCGTTAACTACAAACGGCATATCTGGTGGTTTCTGCCGTTTGTAGTTAAGCCCGTAAGGGCTGTTCCCCGGTTTTGAGACAGCCTCTCCTGACGAGCCGCTTCGTCCAACATGCAACACCATACCGTCTCTCCGTGTGTCATCGCTACAGACGCTTAACGCCGGGGTTTTAGATATTTTTTGATCAGTAGAGAAAGATATGATAACCTCCGGATCATGACGACGGGTCCGGGCATCACGTTTGGGCAGTTGGCGGAATCGCGTGAATTCGCGGATTTCTTCACGATGATCTGGGAGTTGACGGGGACGGTGATCGCCCTGGTGGATCCACGGGGGGAAAGCGCGGAGGTGCTGTTTGCCGAGGAGATGCTGTCGCCGGTCTGCCAAGTGATACGGGCGACCGACGCGGGGCGGGTGGCCTGCGAGCGGGACAGCCGGCGACACACGCGGCACGCGCTTCGGGTGGGCAGGCCGGAGCACTATCTCTGCCACGCGGGTCTGGTGGACTTCGTGGTTCCGGTCCGGGTGGAGGGCCATCATGTCGCGACGATCGAAGGGGGGCAGTTGGCGGCCGAGGCGCCCTGCGCCAGGGGATTGAAGGACTTGGTGAGGCGCACCGGGGGTTATGGAGTGGATCCGGCCAAATTGCGGACGGCCTACTTCGCGATGCAGCCGGCTCCCGCAGGCAAGATTAGATCGATCGTCGGGATGGTTCATCTGTTTGCCAAGTACTTCTCGGAGTTTGCCTGGCAGCTGCATACGATGCGGGCGGACCGGCCACATCCCGCCGTGGGCAAGGCGATGGCGTACGTGGCCCAGCATCAGCACACCGACATTCGTCTGGCAGACGTGGCGCAGGAGGTCGGGTTGACGCCTTCGTACTTCAGCGCGCTGTTCAGTCGGGAGGCGGGATTGCCGTTGATGCGATACGTGCAGAGAACGCGGTTAGAGCGAGCCAAGAAGCTTCTGCGCGGCACGCGCAAGACCGTCACCGAGATTGCGCTGGACGTCGGCTTCAACAACGTGACGCATTTCAACCACGTGTTCCGAAGCTGGGAGGGGACGACACCGAGCGAATATCGGCATGCGGGTGGGTCGGGGTTGGATCCTCCGTGAGCCGGGGCGGCGCCTGGGCCGTCAAGGTTTCAATCTTGTTCCCCCTCGACCCGAGGCCGTGGGGGCCTCTGGAGCCACTGTGACCGCCGGGCGACGAGCTGGTCATACGCGATCGGCGCGAGCCGATACAGGATCATGCCGGGCAGGCAGATCACGGTGAAGAGCCGGATCATCATGAAGAAGCAGGCGAGCACCAGGGTGAGGGGCGGCACGTGCCCGCCGGCGGCGAACAGGCGCGAGACGACGTCGTGCCGGGCCATGAGGTGCATCAGCACCCCGTGCAGTACAATCACCGCCGCGATCTCGATGCATGCGCCGGCAAGTCTTCGTCTCCAGCTCTTCATCTTCGGTCCTCGTCCCGCGTTTCCCGTTCCGCGTTCCCTGTTCCCGCCACGCCGCCGTGCGGTGCGGTGAGCATGGCGAGCAGGATGGAATCGCCGAGCGGCCCGCCGGTAATGAACCGCAGCCGGCCTTTGGCGGCGTAGGGCGCGCCGCACAGATAGGCGGTCGCATAGAGGCGTTTGAACTGGGCGCGGTCCTCGTGGATGCGCGCGCCGGCAATGAGGAAGCCGGTCGGCGACAGCCCGAACCCGAGCACGATGGGCCCGGAGTCGATGTCGCCCATGCCGCCTCGGATCGAGCGCGGGTATTCGCGGATTCCGCCGAACCCGAGGAAGGTGTCCGCCAGTTCGCATTTGGCGGCGGCGTAGAGCTCGCGGGACAGCGCCATGTCGGCGAACGACAGGGCGTACAACCCGAGCGCGGTGCCCGACCCGCGCGGTTTGTCGAGCGGCACGCCGTTGCGCGCCACGCACTGGTAGAGGAGGCCCGTCTGTTCGTCCGCATAGCGGCGCCGGCACATGGCGGCCCATCGGGCGAGCAGTTCGGTTCGGTCCGTGCCGGTCGCGCGGGCGTGCAGGCCGATCGACCCGATCACGCAGCCGTTGTCTACCGGATAGATCTCGGCGGGGTACGATTCGATCAGCAGCGTCGGGCTTGATCCGACGCGCCGCACCAGGGCCTCGGTGATCCGGTCGTTGAGTTCGGCATACGCGGAATCGGGCGCGAGCAGACGGTGGAAGCTCAACACCAGGTTGAAGTAGCCGAGATAGGCGGCGTGGTGCGGAGGCGCGTCTAGTGTCTCGATGGGGTCGTTGCCCCACATTTCGCGGTCGAACGCGCGCACCTTGGGTGAAAGCAGCCGTTCGATGCAGATTGCCATTGCCTTCACGCAGTCGGCGCGCCGGTCCGGCTGCTGCAGGGCCAGTTGCCCGAAGCCCAGCCCGGCCATCATGTAGGAACCAAACAGCCATTCTCCGTCGAACTGGGCGCTGCCGGTGTCGAAGTTCGTCCGGTCCAAATCGCGGGCAACCCATTCGGCGACGTTATCCGCCAGTGCGGCCTGCAAATCCGGCTGCCCATCGTACCAGGCGTCGGCGTGGCGTGCGCACCAGGGGTACGGGACCAGGCGCATGCCGGCCATGAACAGGGCGAGGCTGATGGCCGTCCGGGCGAGCCTGTGCGGCCAGGGGAGGCGTGAGCGCGACGGCTTGGCGGCGTTCGTGGCGTCATCGGGCTCGGTCATCGCGGGGCTCCGGGTTGCGTACCGGGACACGGGCGGGATTGTACGGGAATCGAGACGGGCTATCAAGCGCGGGTCTGCTTTTGGCGCCCTTCAGTTGCCGCCTGTGGCGGCAGCAGAAGGGGGAAGGAGCTGGGTAAAGGCGGGGGGACCTGGGTGCCAATCTCATTCCCCCACGACGTGAAGTCGTGGGGGCCTTCGCTCAGGGGCCTGGGCGGACGGTGAGATTGGCGGGCGGCGGCGGCGAGATCGTCGACCCAGAAGGCCTGGTCGACCGGGGAACCGTCCCCAATGTAGGGTCCGATGTGCCCTCCCCCTACTCCTCCACCAGCGAGTAGCATACCAGCCGCTGGATATAGCGCAGGAAGATCCTGCCGTTGGCGACGACGGGGATGGTCCAGGCCGGATGGGTGACCTCGCCGAGCGCGCCCCGCCATTCGGTCACCTTCCGGAAGCCGCCGGGATCGGGCTTCACGAGGCAGAGGTTCCCTCGGATATCCATGCAGAGCAGGTGCCCGTCCACGTAGAGCACCGTCCCCCAACCGACCTGGTTCGTGCTCCATTTTTCCTCGCCGGTGTCGAGCGCGACACACTTGAAATCGCCCTTGTTCTGGGTACTCTGCCCGGAGTAGCCGTAGACGTGCCCGTCGACAATGATCGGGTCGGAATGGTGGGAGGCAATGGTCTTGTTGCGCCAGAGGATCTCGGGCTCCGTATCCGCCAGTCTGAGCGCCTGGCAGCCTGTCTTGTAGCCGGAGGTGATGAACACGGTGGTGCCGGCCACCGCGGGTGTCGGGGCGTTGGCGTCGTAGGCCGTCTCCCAGGGTATGGACCAGAAGGATTTCCCGTTGCCCGGGTCGAGGCATGTGAAGCCGGTACCGAAGAAGATGAGCAGGCGCGGTCCGTTCGGGGTTGGGGCGACCACAGGGCTGGCGTACCCGGCGATGCCCGTCATGGATTTCCAGGCGAGGCGCCCTGTCAACTTGTCGAACGCGACGACCAGCACGTCGCCGCCGCCCTGCACGATCACCTTATCCTCGTAGACGAGCGGGGAGGACGCATGCCCCCAGGTCGGTCCTTTTCCGCCGAGTTCGTCGACGTTCTGGGCCCAGATCTTCTTGCCGTCGGCGAGCCGCCAGCATACGAGGTCCCCGCCGCGTCCGAAGGTATAGACGCGGTCGTCGTCGATGTACGGTGTCGCGCGCGGACCGGGCCCGTGACTGCCGCCGACTTTCGCCGCGTAGGACTGTTCCCATATGAGCCTACCGGTTTCCGGGTCCAGACACAGCACGAGGTCGCGCGCGGCGTCGCGCCCCGGCACAACGAGCCGGCTGCCCTGCACGACGGGCGCGGACCAGGTGGCGGTCTGCGAGTCCTGGCAGAGGTAGTTCACCTGCCACAGTTTCCTGAGCCCGCCGGACCAGTCCTTCCGGATGCCGGTCTGCATGCTCCTGCCGTCGCGATTGGCGCCACGCCAGCAGGGCCAATCGGCTTCGCCCTTGCTGACGGGCGGCATGCGGGCCAAGGCGTCGGGGATGGGCTCTCGGGTGCCGACCAAGTCCTCCTGGCCGTGGACGGCGTAGTAGCCCTGACGCGCGAGCAACACCAGCAGGAAGACTGCGAGAGCGGCCATCACCAGGCGTTTGACGAAACGGTCCCTTCTCATGCACACCTCCCTATACACCCCCTAGGTGCTCCCCGACGGACCGGCACGATAGACATTGTCGAGCCGACGGCAGGCATGATAAACGATACACAAGCGGAGGAGAAGCCTTGATGTCGACCCAGGCGGGTCCCTCGTTCAAGATCTCGCGGGTATGCCGGGCGATTGCGTGGTGGATCTACCCCTGGCTGGTGCCGGTGGCGGCTGCGCTTGCGGGCACCGTCGGCTCCGCGTTCCTGTCGCGCCGCGCGGTCTTTCTTCTGACGCGCACCGTCTTGTTCGGGGGCCTGGCGGTCATCCTCATCATCCGGTTGAGGCGCAGCTGGCGCACCCCATCGCGGCCGGTATCGGCAAAGGCGCTCGACGTCCTGTTCTGCCTGCCGGACCTGTTGACCGTCTGGGTGGTCATGTGGCTGCTGGCGCTGGCCGGTGCCGGCCCGCTGGCGGACTGATGCGGGCATTCCGCTTGGACCGACGGCAGAGCATGCTGTGCCGCCGGAGGCCCGGGCCTCCGGCCCGGGGGAAGCGGCGAGACGCCGCTTCTACTACTCCCTGAAGTACTCCCCCAGCCGTTCGCACGCGCGCGCCACGTTGGGGCAGCAGCCGCGCACAAAAGCTTCCGAGCCGGCATCCGGGTGCTCCGCGTGCCAGGCCAGAGCCGCCTCGCCGTCGAAATCGCAGGCGGACAGGCGCAGGGTCAGGTTTCCGGGTTCGTCGCCGAACGCCGTGCCGGGCAGTGTGGCCACGCCGGCCTTCTCGAGCAGATGCTCGGCGAGCCGCTCGCTGGTTGTCACGCCCTGCGCTTCCAGTTTCTTCCGGAACACGCCGAAATCCGGGAAACAGTAGAAGGCGCCGTCCAGTTCCGGATACTCGACACCCATCTCGACGACGGCATCCCGGACGAACCGGGAGACCAGGCTGTGGATCCTGGTGCACGCCGCGATATGGGCCTCGAGCCGGGGGTCTCTCTCGAACGCCTTCACCGCCGCATACTGGATCGGCGCGGGCGCGCACGACCACGTCTCGCTGGCGATCCGCCGCACCGCGTCGAGGACGGCCTTGCCGTTGGGCGGCACGAGCGCCACACCCAGGCGATAGCCGCCGAGTGAGAGGTGCTTGGACAGCCCGGTCGTGACGATCGTGCCTTCCGGGTAGAACCGGGCGATGCTGACGTGGTCCTCTGCGTACGTCACCAGTCCGTAGATCTCGTCGGAGATCACCAGCAGGCCATGCTCGCGGCAGACGGCGGCGATATCCTTCAGCCGCTCAGCCTTCAGGGCCAGGCCGGACGGGTTGTTGGGGTAGTTGAGGATCAGCTTCGTGGGGTGCCGCCCTTCCCGCTGCGCGTTGGTGACCGCCTCGTCGAGACTGGAGGCCGTGAGGTGGAGCCGATCGGCTAGCCGGGTACGGACCGGAACAACCGCGTCGGCGAGGAGCCCGGCCTGCGGCGCATAGCTGACCCAGGACGGCACCGGATGCAGCAAATCGCCCTCGACCGCCGCCTGCAAGGCGTAGATCAACGCCTTGCTGCCGGGCCCGACAACGGCGGAGAAGCCGGACGCGTCGAACCCGAATTTGTCCGCAAAATAACCGAGCGCGGCCGCGCGCAGCGGCTCCAGCCCGGCTGCGGGCAGGTACATGTTCTTGTCGGCATGTTCGGCCAGAGCCTCGCGGATCAGCGGGTGAACCGGGAACGGTGATTCGCCGAACCCCATGTGCAGAATGTCGCGCCCTTCGCCCCGCGCGCGGCCGACGCGTTCGTTCATCGCCAGAGTCGGCGAGAACTTCATGCGCGCCACGTTGGCTCGGATCGTGAAGACCGGGGCATCGGTCTTCCAGCCGCCCTTCTTCTGCCCATCGCGAGCAATGCTCATGGATCATCTCCTCAGATCAAGAACGTATCATAGCCTATCTCTGAGGACGTGGCTATGAGGAAGGAAGGTTTCAGCTTCCTCAGCCTGACACGTGAAACCTGCCACCTGACATTCCGTTTGCCGCCCACCCGGAGTGTCACCGAGCGGCAAGAACCGACACGGACACGGTCTGCAGATTCGGGTGTTCGAGGTCGGGAACCGTGCGGCACGGGTATGAAGCGAGCCATTCCATGCCGGCTGAGGGGGAATAGGTGCGACCGGGGTCGGCGACCAGCACCACGACGCCGTCGGCAGCGAGTGCGCGGAACCAGCGCAGGCCGTGCCGAGCCAGTCGTGAGTCATACCAGGGGTCGCCGGCGAGGACCACGTCCCAACCACGGTTTTCGGTGTAGATGAGGTCCGTACAGAGCGTATGGACGTCGACTCCGTTCGCGCGAGCGTTGCAGGCGATCGCTTGAATGGCCAGGGCATCGACATCCGACGCCGTCACACCGGCGGCGCCGGCCATGGCCGCGGCAATGCCGGCCAATCCGCAACCGGCGCCGAAATCGAGTACGCGTTTGGCGCGAACGAGATCGGGATGGTCCAGGACATAGCGTGCCAACGCCTGGCCCCCGCCCCAAGCGAAAGCCCAGTAGGGACGCCGGGCGAGCCAAGGGACGCCCGGCCTGCTGGGGCTCCCCGCAGCAGGGGCTTCGGGCTGGTCCTTCTCGTCTGAGAACGCCTGCCAGAGCGGGGAGTTGTCGCACAGCAGGCGCAGCCGGATCTCCGGCACAAGCGGCGCGGCTCGCCAGGACGTGTTCGCGAGAATCATTCGGCGAAGTAGTTGTTGGCGTCGATGTCGTTCAGCGGCCAGACGTCCGGGGACAGTCTCTCCGCGTACCGCGCCCCCCATTGCCTGAGCAGTTCCGTATGCTCAAGCTGGAGCCGGCAGATTTCGCTGACCCTGGCACCGTCCCAGAAGGGCCTGAGTTCTCCGGCGAGGGATTCGATCAAGGCGGCGTATTCGGGTGCTGGACCGAGGTCGTTCTGCTCGGCGGGGTCGGCAGTCAGATTGAAGAGCTGGCGTTCGGGATACTCGACGTGTTCGACCATCTTCCACTCGCCCCGACGCACCATGGCGCAGTGGCTGCGGCGCGCCCGGCTCGCCAGCAGCGAAACGATCGGTCTTTCCCAATTCTCGACGGCCGCCCCTCTCAACAGGGGCAGCAGGTTCTCGCCGTGCATGTCGGGCAGCGGCGGCCCGCCGGCGATCTCAATGAGAGTGGGCGCCAGGTCCAGCAGGCTTACCGGCTGGCGGACGCGGCGTCCGCCCGTCGCGAGGCCCGCGCCCGAGAAGATGAGAGGCACCCCGACCGACCCTTCGTACATGTTGCTCTTCCAGAACAGTCCGTTGTGCCCGATCATATCGCCGTGATCGGAGGCATAGACGACGAGCGTGTTCTGCGGATCGAGCCCGGCCTCGACCGCCTGCAGGATCTCGCCGGTGTAGCCGTCGACGAGCTCGACAAGCCCGTAGTAGGCCGCGCGCGCGCGTTTCACGTCTTCCGGCTCGACCACGTGCATCTCCCGAATGTCGAACCAGTCCTTGACGGCGGGATGCGCGCTGTGGAGGAATCCTTCCGGCGCGGACGGCGGCGGCAGGTTCTTGTAGTAGTAGTCAAACAGTCCGGGCGGGCACACGTACGGGCAATGGGGCGCATAGTGCCCGATCGTCATGAACAGGGGTTTGTCGTTGGGGTAGGCGCGGATGTAGTCGCAAGCCGCCTGCGTGACGGCTTCGTCGTAGGCGTTCAGGCTCGTCCGGCCCGGCCCGGACCGCTTGACGATGCTGCCCCGCTGCCCGGTCAGGCCGCCCATGGTTCCGTACGGGACGCCGCGGCCGCCCAGCAGGGTTGGCGTGATGTCGCCGGTCAGCCGCACGGCGAACCCGTGCGACTGGTCGGGCCCGACGAAATGCATTCTGCCGGCCAGCACGGTTTCGTAGCCGGCCACGCCCAGCGCATGCACGAACGTCGCGCGGTCGGACCGCAGCGCCGTCTCGTTGCTGTAGCAGTCGATCGCGGTCACGTGCAGCCCGGCGAGCAGCGACGTCCGGCTCGGCACGCACAGGGGCGAGGAGCAGTACGCGTTCTCGAACAGCACCCCGTTCGCGGCCAGCCTGTCCAGGTTCGGCGTGCGGGCGACCGTGTCGCCAGCCCCGCCGAGCACGGCGCGGTTGTGTTGATCGGAGAGAATGAAGATGATGTTTGGTTGTTTCGTATCTGTCATGGGTTGCTGAACTCCCCTATCCACACGCCCTCGGACACTACGCCCGCGCCCTCTTCCCCCTGCGCAACGCCGCGAACGAAGCCCCGTAGAGCACGAGCACAATCAGCAGCAGCGCCCGGATGCCCGTGATGAACGACACGGTCTCCAACAGTCCGCCGGCCGCCGCGCCCAGGAGATTGGAGCCGAACGCCCGGTCTTTTGACGGCGCCTTTTCGAAGGAGGTGATGAAGATGACCCCGGCGAAGAACACGGGTATGTTCATGAAGGCGGCGGCCAGGACGGATTTGGCCCAGTATCCGAAGACGTTGAACACATCGAGCGGCACGAGGTAGACGACCGCCACGGAGACGAACAGTCCGGCATAGACGCGCCCGACGCGCCGGACCCGGAACCGGCGCACCACCAGATTGGCGAGCAGGATCAGGCACAGGATCGCGGAGATGACGTAGGAGTTGGCGATCCACGTGCAACCGAACAGGAGCGCGGCCTTGCTCACATTCTGGAATTCGAGCAGCATGAACGCGCAGCCGAGCAGGAAGAAATGCGGGTCGATCCCGCGGAACCCGACCCGGCCGAGCGCGAGTTTGGCGGCAATCGCCACCAGGAGAAACGACCCCGTAATCAGCAGGTGCATTCTGGGGATCCGGGCCCGCTCGATGTACAAGTACGGCCAGTCGTCGGTGGTCAGCCTGACGTCGCCGGCGTACGCGACGGCGTTGGCCGCCATCAGCCGCTGCAGCGCCGGATCCGCTTCGACGAGCCGGCGCAGGTGTTCGACATTGTTGCCGGTCACGAACATCAGCCCACCCCATCCGTACGCGCCGCCGGGTGTGCGGATCACGAACACATACGGCACCTCGCCGAACGCCTCTTTGAGCAGGCCGTAGAGGCGCTCGCCTATCCACGGCCGCTTCGCCTCGAACACGATGGACAGCACGCCGTCGGGCTTGAGCAGCCGCTTGGCGTCCCGGATGCTCTCGCGCGTGTAGACGTAGTGGTCCAGCCGGGCGTTGTTGTAATCGGAGGCGAGGGTGTGCGAGTCCAGCAACCCGAACGCGATGACGTCGTAGCGTGCCTGCGCTTTCTTGAAGAAGGCGCGCGCGTCGTCTACGATCAGGCGCACGTTCGGGTTCTGGTAGGGCGCTTCGGGGTGCAGGGCACGGCCGAGCCGGCAGATGCCGGGGTCGATCTCCACCGCATCGATGCGCCGGGCGCCGCCGCGCAGAGCGCCGGCGGCGTCGTTACCGGCGCCGGCGCCGACGATCAGCACGTCGTCCTTCGCATCCACGAGGTGGTAAAGCAGTTCATAGTGGCTGTAGCGGCGCATGCTCGCTTCATATACGCCGGGGTGCCGCCGGATGAAGGCGTCCGACAGATCGAGCATGGACATGTAGCCGACCCTGTTCACCGTGATCATGTAGCCGTTCGGTATGCCGCGGTGCCGGCTCGTGTACACGTCCAGCCGCTGGTACGGGCTCCAGATCGTCCACGGCGCGTCCGCGCCGGCCACCAGCAGCAGGATCGCCAGCGAAGCCGCGCCGGCGGCGAGCATGCGCGCCGGGTCGCGCGGCACGAAGAACGCCAGGATCACCAGCGCAAACAGGAACCAGGTCCAGGGCTTCGTCGACGAGAACGAGAACAGATTGAACGTCCAGATCCCGATCAGGCTGGCCAGCACGTTGAGCGAATAGCCGGCAATGATATTGCGATGCGCGTCCAGCAGCCGGCCCAGGATCTGACCGAGCGGCACGAAGGTGCCCAGAATCATCAGAAACATCAGGATCGTCAGCCCCGTTCCGCCCAGCGCGGGCAGCAGACTGTCGACCCGGACCGAATCGTACCAGATCAGCGAGTCCGAGAACCCGCCGAACATGCCCGTGATGCTGCGGAACAGCGGGCTGCGCGTCGCGAGGCAGACCAGCAGCAGGAGCAGAATCGTGATCAGCACGTTGGCCCTGGCTTTCGAGAAGTAACAGCCCAGCCCGATCCCCAGAAAGCAGGCGAGCAGCACCAGGTTGCTGACATAGGCAAAGACACGCAGCTCCGTGGAGATCCAGCGGATCAAGAAGATCTCCAGGAAGAGCATGACGAAGCTGATCGCGAACAGCCTGAGATTGCCGTGCTGTGATGCTGCGTTGCTCATGCGGGAAATGCCGGCCTCCGGACGTGCCGCCGCCACAAGGTCCGCCTCCATCGGGACCGATCCGAGGCAGCATAGGGAGCTGAATCGGCGGAGTCAAGAACGGCGGGGAACCGTGGGGCCGGGCGCGCGTCGACAAAGTTCTCGACACCTGTCCGCCGATCGGGGAAAGTCCTCGGCGGAGAGCACGAGGCGGTTCTGAGGGAATCGGAAGGGAGGTCCCGTCCATGTTTCGCGATATTGTGCTGCAGGACACCACGGCCGCGGAATGGCCGCAGATCAGAGCGCGTATCGATCGGCGCGTCATGAGTTCGATGGGGACATTCCCCGAGGCGCGCGTCGAGCCGGGCGTTGAAGTCCTGGACGCATACGAAAAGTACGGGCTGCGCCATGTCAAAGTCCGCTACCCGGTCATGCCGGGCGAGCAGGGGCTGGCGGTCATCGTGCTGCCGGACGGCGCGGACGAGAAGCGCCCTGCGCCGGCCGTGCTGACCATCCACGGCACGAACCCCGAGAAGGGGAAGTGGGGCATGCTGGATCCTGAAGGGCCGAAATACCGCGCCTACGCCATCGACCTGGCCCGGCGCGGATTCGTGACCGTGTCGGCGGACCAGTTCTGCTTCGGCGAACTGCTGACACGGGGGGAGACGCTCGACCCGGACGCCCTGCGTGAGCGCTACCAGAACGCCATGGCGCAGTTCGCCGAACGCTTCCCCGACTGGTCGCTGGACGGAAAGCGGCTCTGGGACCACCAACGGCTGCTCGACGCGCTGGAAACGCTTCCGTACATAGCGAAGCGCGGCTTCGGCGCGATCGGCAACTCGCTCGGCGGGCGCACGGTCATGTACCTGGCGGCACTGGAAACGCGCATCACGGTTGCCGTCCCGTCTTGCGGGATCAGCCCGAACCTCACCAACGTGTGGCGGTCGGTCCCCAGCAAGCGGGAGTGGAAACTCAGCCCGAACTGGGAAGCATACTTCCTGCGCAACGGCGGGCAGATGCTGTTCGACTACCAGGACATGATCGCGTTGACCGCGCCGCGCGCCCTGCTCGTGCTGGAGCCGTACACCGACGGACTGAACACCTATATGGACGCCAACTTCAACTGCTATGTGCGCGGGCAAAAGGCCTACAGTCTGATCGGCAAGCCGGAATGCTTCGCCACAATCACGCACGGGGATGGGCATGGCATTCCGCCCGACGTGCGCGAGTTCGCCTATCGTTGGTTTGAACGGTTCCTCGGGAAGTAGCGCAGATGGGAGGCGCCTGTGAATCGGCCCTCAGCACGAACCGGCATGCGGCGGAGCGCGGCGGTGGCTTTCCTGCTCGTTGCGTTCACGGCCGGCGCGGCCGAGTTCGACATGGAGCGAACTACCGGCGTTGAGGCCGGCTACAACGACAATATCCGCAACGCCGCCGACGACGCCACCGCGGATCTGTTCGTCACACCCCGCTTCGAGATCGAACTCGAAACCGGCCTCGCAGATTTTGACCTCTGTTTCGGCGGGGAAGCAGAACTCGAGAAGTACCTGTCCAACAGCGATGCGGACAACCTGTCCCTTACCGGGTTTGGGGAACTCGAAGGCGAATTCGGCGACGCCAACTCCTGGGGCGTACGCTATCGCCCTATGCTCTTCCTCGCCGCCGAGAGCGACACCGACGACGAGGAGTCCCAGGGCTACTTCAAACATGACCTCCGGTTCCGCCTGCGCCGCGACTTTCCGAACGGTTCTTTCCTCAGCGGCGATCTGCTTCTGGCCAACAAGGATTACAGCTCTCTGGCCCGGACCGATACGTTGAGCGTACTGGGTGCCCGCTATTCCAGGAGTTTTCTGCCCACGTGCCTGGCACAGGCCGAGATCCAATTCCAGCAGAACGACTCGGACGACCCCTATTACGACTACGACAACAAGATGTTGGGGGTTCTGGTCTATGTGCCTCTTGGCGACCGGCTGAGCATGCTGAACCTGACACAATACCATGTGAGGGACTATTCGAAGCGGGCGGCAGACCCCGTTTTAGAGACTGGATCGCAAGAAGACAGGGAGCTTTTCGCTTATTTTGCCCTGATTCGGGAGCTGACGGAGCAGGTTTCGATCGAATTGGGGTACACCCACCACCGGAACAGTTCGAACGTGGACACTTCGACATACACCGGCAATATTCTCAGCACGACCCTCGAAATCCGGTTCTAGCGTGTAACATCCTCCCGGGTTGTTCGTATACAAACATGAAACGCCGGAAAGCCAGCCAAAGTGACGAGAAGCTCGTCAAGAGGTGCCTGGCCGGCCAGCGGGAAGCGTTCGCGGAGTTGGTCAACAAGTACAAAGCCATGATCTACGGGCTCACATACCGGATGACGGGAACACCCTGGGACGCGGAGGACCTGGCCCAGGAGACATTCCTGCACGCCTACAGAGCCCTTTCCGGCTTTCAGCCGGGCAGGACGTTCTCGACTTGGCTGTACACGATTGCACTGAACCTGTGCCGGGACAAGGCGAAGCGCAAGCGGCGGGTCTTCTTCTGGCTGGACAAGCCTGTGGCCGGCACGGAGGACCTGTACCCGCAAGTGCCCTCGGACAAGATGACTCCTGAAGAAGCGCTTGAAGCGAAGGAAGACGAGGCGCGGCTGCGGCATGCGCTGGCGGCGCTGGCGGCGCACGACAGAGAAGTGATCGTGCTGCGCTATCAGCAAAGGCTCGAGTACAGGGAAATCGCGGATGTGCTGGGCGTATCGCTCGACACCGTGAAGGTGCGGCTGCATCGCGCGAGGCAACGGCTGCAGAAGCTGTTTTCGGAGACGGATGTGTGATGAACGCGTTTGAAGCAGACGAGCGCGAGTTGTTCGGCGAGGAGCCGCCGGACTGGGCTCGAATCCGGCGGCGGCTCGAGATGCGGATTGCGGCGCCGCGCGGGTTCACGGCGAAGGTGATGGCGCGGCTCGACGAACCTGCCGCCGCTGAAGAGGCCGGTGCTCGCCGCGTTCTTCCGTTCACGCCGAATGCGCGGCGCCTCGCGCTTGCGGGGCTTGCGGCGGCGGCCGCTGTTCTCGTTCTCGTGCGCGCGTTCCGGCCGGGCCCGGCCGTGCGGCCGGTCGAGGAGGCCGCTCCGAGCGTTGCAGACGTGACGCCCGCCGCTGCGCCGGCGCCGGCTCCGGCTGCCTCAATCGGAAGAGCGGCGTTGGACACGCCCCGCGCCGTCCCCATCCCCGCGGAGCCGACGCGAGTGGTGACGCTCACGTTGCGGCTGCCCCAGGCCGGCCGGGTGGCGGTGGCCGGCGACTTCAACGGCTGGGCGCCCGCGGACCTGCAGCGCGACGCCGAGAAGGGCGACGACCTGTGGACCATCACGCTGCGGCTCCAGGCCGGCCGGTACCAGTACGGGTTCATTGTGGACGGCGCCACCTGGCTGGCGGACCCCGGCGCCAAGGCTTATGCCGAAGACGGTTTCGGAGGGCGGAATGCGATCCTCAAGATATAGGGTGGCCCGCCTTGTGGCCGCATTGTGCGTGATGCTGCCGGGCTTCGTGCGGGCCGAGAGCGTGGCGGAGTTCCGGCAGGCGATGCACGAGCGGCTCGGCGTCGCGCAGCTCGGCCGGCTGGAACGGACCCTTCAGATGCTGGCCGACGCCGAGCGCGAAGGGCTGCCGCTTGCCCCGCTCATGAACAAGACCCGGGAAGGACTCCTCAAGAAGCAGCCCCTGTCCGGAATCGAGCAGGCCGTGGATCAGCGCCTGGGCCGGCTGCGGACAGCGCGTGATCTGGTGGCCGGCGCGAAGGCCCGCGGCGCGGTGTTCGCCGACGAGCCGGCGACCTTGGCGGTGCTGGTCGAAGCGCTGGAACGCCGTGTCGCGGAGCCGGCGCTGCGCGAGATGATCGGCGGACTCCTCTGCACCGGTCAGCCGGGCGTGCTGGACCTGGCACGGATCGAAAACGCCGTCGAGCAATGCGTCCCTCCTGTCCAGTCGGAAGAGGCCGCGCCGGCCGAAACACCGCACACCGCCGCGGAACAGGCCGCAGACGAAGGTGCGGCCGACGCCGAATCGACGGCCACACGAGCCGCCGAGCAGCGCGCACAGGAAACGGCGGACGAGGCCGCCGAGCAGGCGGAACAGAAGGCCGACCGGCTGCAGGAGCGCACGGAGCGAAAGCTGGAACAGCTTGAAAAGAAAGCCGAGAAAAAATCTGAGATCGAAACGAAGAGACTGGAGAAGAAACATGAAAGACTGGAACGAAAGACGCCGGGGCGCTCCGAACGGTGAGCACGGAACCCCGGGCCGGCGGCTGGCCGCCATGATCGCATGGCGCGTGGCGTGCCCCGGCCAGTTGGACAGCTTGATGCGGCTCAGCGGCGACTTCTCGATACAGCCGGGTAGCGGCCCGTGGCAGAGGAAGGCCGTTTGATCCGTTGCCTTGTCATGGCTCGTGAACCGGATGGAAGGAGGAAAACGATGAGATCGACAATCTGGTTGGGCTGGGTCCCCTGCGTGCTTGTGAGCTTGCTCCTTGTCGCCTCGCCCGCCATGCTGGCGGCCGACGATGCGCCGCCGGCGACCGGAACGGAGGCGCCGGGCGAAACACCCGAGGACCCGGGCGATGCCGAACCGGGCCCTTCGCCCGAAGAACTCCAGAAGCAGTTTGGCGACGACGCCGAACTCGCCGCACAGCTTCTGGCGCAGGGGTACGAACTGGGCAGAATCAAGCAGGCGCTCGACCTGGCGGAGACAAGCGAAGCGTTGTCGGCGGAGGACATCCTGAAGCTGCTCGAAAAAGCGAGCTGGGGCAAGGTGAGGAAGGCCGTCAAGTTGGATGCCGGTACGGACCTCACCGCCGAGAAACTGCTCGAACTGCGGCAGGACTACGGCTGGGGCTGGATTACCCGGGCCATGAAGCTTTCCGATCAGTCCGGAGTCGGGGTCGAGGAAATCCTCCAGATGCGCAAGGAAATGCGCTGGTCGAAAGTGCGCAAGGAGCTGGCCGCCAAGGTTCCGGACCAGACCCCCGACGGCACGTTGGAGCCTGACGCACTCGCCGGGACTGTCGACGATAAGACCGAGAGGAAAGCCGACCAGCTCGCCGACCAAGCCGAGAAGAAAGCCGAGAAGGCGGCCGAAAAGGCGGAACGTCAGACTGAAAGGCAGCGGGAGAAAGCGGAACGGGAAGAACGCAAGGCCGGCAAGAAGGCGGAGAAGCAGGGCGGGAAGAAGGACGACTGAGGCTTGCGCCAGGACTTGGTGACCGCGGGAGCGGAGGGCCCGCCGACGCCGGGGGCCGCGCCGGGCCGGTGTGGCCTGCTTCGGAACCGGCAACGCACGTACGGGGCTGAAGGTAGCCGCACGCCCCTTCAACGCACCTGCAGGCCGGTGGGCCCGTTGGGCGGGGATGTGTCGGGCGGAGCCGCGCTGAGCATCGGCCCGATGTATTGGCGGGCGATCACGACATTGTCGATGAACACGTGCTGGTCGTACGGCGAGAGAGCCGTCCCGCCGTGGTAGACGTTCAGCCAGATCTCCTCGATCTTCAGGTTCGACACGTCGCGAAACCGGATATCCGTCTTCTCGAACGCGAAATGCCCGTTCACCCACGTCCGCAGCACACCGTTCTTCACCCCGGGCGTATTCAGCCTGCCGTACTGCTCGATGCAGGTCCACACGTTGTTTGACAGGAATCCGAGATAGTCGTTCACCCAGAGCCAATTGTCGCCGTAGGCATCGGACTGGTCGGCGTGATAACAGTAGAAGCCAATGGGGGTCCGCTTCGCCAGGGGGTTGCCGTCAGGAATCGTCAGCTTGAACAGCCCGCGCGCGGACCACCCGTTCGTGCCGTCCGACGTGCGGCCACCCCAGCCCCCCACCCCATACGTGCCGGCAATCCCGGGCAGTTTCCCGCCGTCCACCGTCTGGTTCCAATCATCGCCGAGCCGCAGATAGTAGCGCCAGTAGATCTCCTCAGGCTCGGAACCGGTCTCTTCCAGAAAATGGTACCCGTCGTTGAGCGCCGTGTTGCCGCCGGCGGGAATCCTGGCGCGCAACGCCTTGCCCTGCAACGGCTCGAACCGGCGCGCCGGGTCCGAGTCGACCGTATCGGTCACGCCGCCCGTGTGTGTCCAGTTGTTCCGCCAGTCGGCCGACTCGTAGCCCTCGAAGAAAAGGACGTCGGGATGCGCGGCGAGTCCGGCATCGTTCACGTAGTTCGAGGCCAGCCCCGGCACGGGAGGAGACGGCGGCTGGTCATGCCCCTGCGCGCAACGGAACACGCCGATGGCTGTGGTCCCGCCGTACTGCGGGGCATAGGTGTGGAGCCGCAGCGTCGCAAGACTCACCGTTGTGCCCGGTGCAAGGCCGCTGAGATCGAAGCGCAGCAGCGCGGGCGCGGACGAGACGCGCACGTATTCCGCGTTGCCCAGGCTCTGATAGGTCGACGATTCCAGGTACGTGTCGGCATCCGGCGCGAGTGTGTGCGTCCCGCCCGGCGTGACCACGCTCAGCGTGGGCCGCTCGCTCTCCACTCCGTACTCGCGGCTCCGGAACCGGAATGTGCCGCCGCCCGAGACGTTGCGCAGGAGCAACCCCTGGTTCTGGTGCGTGCCGTTGACCCATTCGCGGACCAGGCCGGTAACGTCCCAGTCGACGGAATACGCGGTATCGTTGTCGTAGACGGTGGTGCTGGCATAGGCCGTGTTGCCCTGCGCGGCGTTGTCGGCATCGCGCCAGTCGCCGAGGTAGTGGTTCCACGGCAGCACGCCGCCGCGGTTGTAGTAGTCGCGGGTGGCGCCGTCGTTCGTGCCGGGGCTGCCTTCGGCCCAGTCGTTCTCGGCCGCGCGGATCGGAAACAGCACAAAACAGCCCGCAATGAGCGTCGCTAGAAGCAACCGAACGGGCCTCGTCATAACGGCACCTCTCTGTTCTTGGCAGGACTCCCTGCCCCACGCCCGCGCACAGCGAGGTGAGTATAGCACACCGCATCGTGCGTCGCGGTGACAACCAGAAGGGCGAGACAGAAGATCCCGATGGTTAGACGTCCCCGTCGGTCGGACTGCACTCCAATACTTGGAAACCTATGTGAAGGCCGTTCGGCCGTACTTGGCCAGGGCCGGCAATGAGAAAGCCCTCTTTCTGGATTCAGCCGGCAAACGCCTGCCCTACCACGTGTTTCGAAGGATGATGCACCGATGCCAAATGCCATCCGAGGGAAAGAGATGAGGACAGCCGGCAGCACGAATAGGTGTTGTTCCGCGGCACTGGAAATGCTATGCTGCAGCAGTGATCGAGGTGCCGCGTG